>NZ_JBBDGN010000027.1:0-3949 GCF_037204145.1 Microbacterium istanbulense | reverse complement strand
CGCCACCTGCTCCATCTCTGCATAAGACGCACCGAAATCGGCCATCGTCCACACCTCCGATAATCATTGAGCCGGACCCCACCGGCCCGATACCAAAAACCTAACAAGCCCCCCAACCACACGTCGATGGGGAGGAGTACCCATCACGGAGTCGGCGCGTCCGGCCTCGGCGCATGCCCCTGGGCGAAGTCCGACTTCACCTCGGGCGCGACGGTGAGGGCCAGCAGGCCGAGTGCGGTCGCCTGCGCGGTTGCGGCCTGCTCGGCCGTGATCAGCCCCCGCTCACGCAGCAGGTCGATGGCCCCGTGCCGTTCTGCCGTGATCTCGCCGCGCAGCGCGGGAGCGAGCTCGGTGACGCCCTGCTGCACGTTCTCGACGGGATTCTGCGGACCACCGGGCCGAGTCTGACCTCGAATCAGCATGATGACGTGGGCGATGATGTCGACGGCGATCGGCGCCAGCCACCAGGCTCCGGATTCTTCGAGCAGCGGTCGTCCCACGGTCAACGCGATGCCCATGGTGATCACGCCGGGGATGATTCGCATCAGGGAGGCGGTGAGCACGGCATACATGGATGCGGCCCTCGGGTGCCGGTGCTCACGCACCGCGCTGTAGAGCGAAACGAGCAGCGCGATCGAGGTGAGCATGCCGGCGACGCCCAGCGGCATGTCGTACCGCCCGTCGGTCCACATCCATCTGATCATCGCGACCGCGCCGATCAGCGGGCCGATGAGCGAGAACAGGTACGCCAGCGACTGCAGGCAGCTTCCGGCGGTGACGCGCGTGTACTCGTCGCGAACGGCATCCTTCGGGGCGAGCAGAGCGAGGTCGCGCTGCACCATGGGTGCTCGTTGCAGCGAACGCAGCTCCAGACGCCACCAATCCTCGGGCGCCCACTCCTGGCGCTGGTCGATCAGCTCCGTCAGCGGCTTGTCCGTCATGCCGTCCAGCTCTCACCGCTGCGCCCTGCGGCAGCCTCCCACCGCTCCAGATCGGTGCGGTCGGTCGCAGGGATGAAGCCGTCGACGTGCAGCTGCTCGATCACGGCATCCGCCGTCGGTTGCACGACGGCAAGGCCGTAGGGCTGCACGGGGCCCAAGAGCGCGCCGACGGCACCGTTCTCCCCCGGGAAGAGCCACCGGCGCGTGGCGAACTGGATGTCGCCCTGCTTCTGCAGCAGCGCCACCGTGATGCCGGCACCGAGCTCGGGGGTCTCCAGAACTTCTGCGGTCGGCGGCAGGATCGCATCCGTCGACCAGAGGTACGCGGCCTGCTCTTCACGGCTGAGTGCGTCATCGGACACGGTGATGCGCAGCGGCGCGAGGAACGTGGCCTCCGGCGCGACCACCAGCAGCAGCCGGCTGCTCGGCTCCGCGAGACGCACGAGCCCCGTCAGCGCAGCGCGCACGCGGGAGACGCCATCGGGGTCGAGGCCGGTGGCCTCACCGAAGCCGTCAGCCACGGCCGCAGCCCATAGTTCGGGGTCGCCTGAGGTCGGGTCGATCGGGATGCACAGGTCTTCGGGGTACGAGATGTCGAGCTGGGTCATGACATTCCGATCATCTCACCCACGTGAACGACGCCACGTGAGTGTCGAACAGCAGGTTCCAGGCCAACAGCGCGGGATCGTCCTCGGCGAGCTCCGGGGCGTGAGCGACGTTCACCACCCAGTGCACGGCCTGCGTTCGCCGCGACCCGGGGATCGGCGTCATGTAGTTGATCATCGTCGTCGCGACGACCTCACCGTCGATCGTCGCGGTACGCCGTTCGGTCCAGCGGACGAACCTCTCGTCGCCGCCCAGCGGCGCTCCACCGTACGCAGTCACGGCGTTCTGCACGATGGCGTCGAGCGGCAACTCCGGCGTCGCGTCGCGTCTGGTGCCGATCAGGCTTGCCGATCCGAGCACCCAGGTCGGGGATGCCTCGCCGGCGAGGGCATAGCAGAACGCCTTCTGCTGTCGCAGACTCGCCATGGCATCCTTCACCTGGCGGGTGAGCCCCGCAGCGAGGTCGGCACGGCCCGCAGACCGCAGTCGAGCTGTCGCCGCACCGGTCAGCGCGTTCTCGTCCTCCACACTCATGTCGTAGGCCTGCCAGCCGGCGGGAATCAACATCCGATAGGGCGGAACCAGTGAACGGGCGCCCGTGCCTCCGAGGAGCTCTGCGCGCAGATCAGTCATGCGTCCAGCCTCTCACGAGGGCTAGGCCATGACCGGCGATGTCGACGGTGCACCAGGTGCGCTCGGAGCGCCCGGTGCCATGATCGAGACGTCGGCGTCGACCTGGAACGGGTTCTGGTCGGGGTCGAAAGCTCCGCCCCACGCTCCCTGAGCCGAATCGGTGATCATGCCGGCGATGCCGAGCTGCGTGCTCCAGACAGTGGTCACGGTGTCGAGCGCGTCAATGCCGCGCGCACCCATGCCCGCCCACTCATCGGCGCTCTTGCCACTGAGGAACTCGGTGGTGAACTTTCCGACGCCGCCCCAGAACCCGGAACCCTTGAGCGCGTTGAGTCCGGTGAGCCAGTTCTTGACACCACCGGAACCGAGACCGGTCAGTCGCACAAAGTCGTCGGCGAACTGGGTGCCGATGTTCCCGCCGCGCAGGAACTTCGCCGCAGGTCCGATGAAGGGCACGATCCCGATGATCGCGAAGGTCAGACCGATCCAGTCGCCGTCGCCGAGGGCGAACTTCGAGATCTGCACGACGAGCGTCGCGATGGCGACGATCGCCGCCAGCGCGCCGATGATCGGACCACCGATCACGATGGCGAGCACAGCGAGGACGATCCCGGCGACGGCGAGCACGTCGGCGAGGAAGTCGAGCAGGCCCTTCATGTCGTCGCGCCAGGAATCCTCGATCTTCCCGGTGACGCCGTCCTTGATCTCGCGCGCCGCCGTCGTGAAGGCCGTGTGCCACGAGTCCCACTCGTCGTCATACTGTCCGGCCGCCACGTCCCACTCGCCCTTCTTCTTGGTGGCGAGTGATCGCGCCTGCTGGGCGTGCGCTTCGGCCTCGGCGTAGTGGTCCTTCTCGGACTGCTCCGCGTCGTCGTCCGGTTCACGCCAGGGCACGGCGCCCTCTGCCGTGTCGGCGTCGCGGGACAGCTCGTAGTACTCGTCCCAGAGTCGCTCGAGACGGCGCACCAGCGGCGTCATGGCATCCTGCGCCGAGCGGAGTTCAGTGCCGTATGTGGAGATGTGCGGGCCGACCGCGAGATAGAGCGCGCTGGCCTTGTCGAGGTCGCTGCTCACATCGCCCGCGATCTCGCGGACCTTGTCGATGGCCGCGCCCTCCATGTCAGCACCGTCATCGACCAGACGGGAGATGAGGCGCCAGGCGTCGGACATCGCGTTGCCCAGTTCGGTGATCTGCGTGCCGCGCGCGGAGACGGCATCCGGGTCGCCGTCGACGACCTCGATCCAGTGCTCATCGGGCGAAGCGGGCATGTACGGGGTGACCATCACTGGCCCTCACCTTCGTCGAACTTGGCCGCAGCCTCGGAATCCCAGTCCTTGAACGCCACCAGGACGTCGTCGACGTGGTCGGCCAGCCCCTTGCAGTTCTCCATCAGGTTCTTGCGCCGATCGTCCCACCGGCCCTCGAAGTCATCAGCCGCGTCGTGCAGCGCATTCTCGCCATAGGGGCGAGCGACGGCGTCCTCGAGTGCCCGCCGACGCGAACCGGCCTGCTCGAACTCGCCCACGATGCTCCGCAGCTGTGTGACGAGCTGTTCGAGATCACCGTATTTGACCTTGACACTCATGTGCCGTGCTCCTCAGTGAAAACGCTCCATCGATGGCGTGGGGGCCAGCCCCTGCGGGCGGCCCCCACACCGTTGAGACGTGCTGCGGCGGTTCAGCCGCCGGCGAGCTGCTGATCCAGGTCCTGGATCGCACGCATCATGCCCAGCAGCGACTCCGACATGTCGTTGATGCCATCCACCGCG
>NZ_JBBDGN010000026.1:0-4176 GCF_037204145.1 Microbacterium istanbulense | reverse complement strand
GATGACTTTCGGCGGCGTCGATCTCGCGCGTCGGGGTGGCCAGATCGAACACGCGCAGCAACGAGAACGGAACGTCAACGCGTCCAGACCTCGCAGCTCGACATTGTCGCCATGGCCGTTCGTCGCGTATGCGTTCCAGCGCTGGCGGATGTTCTCGGCACCGTCGGCCTTGCCGACGTAGTGACGACCGCCGCGGGTGTCAGTAATGAGGTAGATGCCGACGACGGACGAGAGCGCCGTTCGCAACGCCGCGTAACGGTGCTCGCGCCTGACCCGCCTGAAGCTGCGTACCGCCCGCGGCTGATCTTCAATGGCCCGACGCCAACTTGACCGTTGACGGCGCTGTCAGAGGCTCGACGCTTCCGGGCACGCGGGCCTCTCAACCGTGCCAGAGTGGCTGCGCCCGAAGCACGTTTGAGCCCAATAGAATCGCGTGGCGATGGAGCGAACGCGCCGGCGCAGAATCAGATTGGGAGTGCAATGCCTAATGGGAGCACTGGCGGCTCAAGTAATGAACGGGGCAGCAGGCACCGGAGTGGGGCCGCTGCGTTCCTAGCGGTTCACGGGATGGTCGGCCAGGCAGTTGAGGGCCGCCCCGGAGCCATCCCGTCACGTGTCTACTTGGAAGCATCAGAACATGTAGACGACATTGTCGTCCAGATGACGGATGACACGAAGTGGTATCTGCAATGCAAGCGCACAGCCGGAGTCGACGCGCCTCTTCGAAAGACGCTGGCGCAGTGGTGCAAGCAGCCGTATATGCCCGGCGACCGACTCGGGCTCGTCTCCAGGGAGTTCCGGGGCGCACTGAGAGAAATCCAACCGGCCATCGACCAGCTGAACGACGAGCATGCCCCTCCCCTGAACAAGAGGCAAGTTCGAAACCTAGACCTCGTCGAGTCCGAGCTCCGGACTGCAGGATGCGCGGATCCGGACGCGCTGATTCGTAGCGCGCTGTTTCTGCAACTGGCAACCGAGTTCGCACCGGATGCGCATCGACGGATCGCCTGTGCATTGCTCAGCACGATCGTCCCTCCAGACAAAGCAGACTCGGCGTTTCGAGCGCTCGAGAGCCTGATGCAGGAGTCAGCAGCCGCGAAGCGATGGACTGACATAGCCGATTGGCTGGTCGCACTCGAAGGCGCACACATCGAAGTCAGATCTGACATCTCCGGGGTACCGGCGGCTGCGGCGGAAGCGAAGCGCCAGGCAATTGATGCATACCGCGAAATACTCGCGCGACCTCTCGATCTTCTTACGCTCTCGACCCTCGCTCCTCGCCTCGGTGAGGTACGCGTAGACGGGCTGCTCGAAAACTGGAAAGTTCGATGGGGCGACCGTAAGTCGGCTGATCTCCCGAGGCTCGCGCGACGCAACGCCAGGTTCATCCTGAGTGGTCTGCCAGGCATCGGGAAGAGCGAGGCGATGCGGCAGTTGGCCGCACACATCGCGTCGGAGGATAAAGCTCCTGTCCCGGTGCTCTTCAATTTGAAGGAATCGCTGGCAACGATTCAGTCCGGTGGTTCGCTCACGCTTGAGACGATTCTTCGGCACGTTTCGGAGCGAATCGCCGGAGTGGACCCGGCCGTCGCGACGGCAGCTCTGAGGGAGGCGCTGTTCTCGGGAAATGCAGTCCTCATGGTGGATGGTCTCGACGAGGCTCGAAGTCATCTCGGTACAGTCGCCACCAATCTCGCGCAGATCGTCACCGCCCTGCCCGTAGCGACGGGATTCATCCTCTCAACACGTCCAAGCGCCGAAGAGGCCACGCGTCAACTGAGTCTGCCCACAGTCAGCCTTGACTCGCCGCCGAGCTTGAAACGATCCCTCCCGCAGATCATTCGAGCGTTGCTCCCCAAAGATGTTCCTCACCCAGAAGCGTGGATCGAAGAACGCGTGCAGCGTGTGCGCAGCGCATCCGAGCGCACGGACGACATCTGGAAAGTTCCCCTCCTCGCCACGTTCGCCACACTCCGTATCGCCGCCGACAAAGACGAAGCAACGAATGCGGTCGAACTCCTCAGCAACGTGATCGACGACAGCATCACCGCATGGGAACGCCTAAAGACGAGCCACTCTGACGGCCTCGACCCGGAGATGCGACCGTCGATGTTGACAGAAGGCTTCATCACCATCGGATGCCTGATCAACACGAGCACCGCAACGGTTGATGAGGCTGAGGCTAGAGTCGCTCGCCAGCTCGAACCATGGGAGTTGGCTATACCGCTCCGAAGAGAGCTGGCACGGCAGGTGGTCCACTTCTGGGACGAACGAGTCGGCGTCTTCGTTGTGCATGGGGACCACCTAGTGGCGCGCAGTCGTCAGTTTGCCGAGCTTGCGGATGCGCGCCGTGCCAGCCAACTACCGCTTCCGGACAAACAGGATTGGATCACGGCTGCCCTCACGAACCCTGATCTCAAACAGACCGTGCAGCTCGCCGTGCAGACAGACGAGGAGCTCCGAACACTCCTGCTTGAGATGGCGGACCGCGGCGAGGACGCCGGCAACCGCAATCGGGCAGCTGAGTGGGTGGCAAGCTTCGCCCCGAACTGGAAAGGCACGTCATTCGAAGTCGAGCAGTGGGTGATCGATGTCATCGCGAACGCGGCCGAAGACTTACTGCCCGTGCCCGAACCCGGCACTTCCTTAATAGAACGAATTGAGGCTCGCAGGAGCGACGGCGACGGGTGGCACTTCGCCGTCCAGCTCGCTCGCTACCAGGCGGCCCAGACACTCCGCGACCATCAGCGAAGGCGTCTTCAACAGCTTTCCCTTGCGCCGCAGCGACGTGCACTGATTGACCTCTTTGTCGGGCTCACAGCAGCCAAGCTTGAGCAGCGCCCGTTGAATGAACGAGAGATCGCGCTGCTCATTGGCCTTCTGGACTCACCCCGGCCCGAGAAGAGCTCAAGCGGCTATCGAAAAGGGGTATTCGTCATCGATGCAGCAGAACGCTACATCGAGGGCACGAGCGACGTGATTGAATTGGGGGTCGAACACGTAGACCAGTTGCCGGCAGGAGCGAACGAGAAGTTCTTCGCCATAGCGAAGCGGCACTCTCATAAGACGTTTGAGAAAGTAGCATCGGTGCTCTCGGAACGAGGCTACAAAGTCGACTACTCCGAGCTACTTTCCGGCCTCGATCCGTTGCGAGAATTCAGTGAGTTGTTCGCTGACAAGCACGGCCTTGGATGGCTGCTCTCGCTCCTCTCAGACTGGCCGGTTGAAAGCAGCAACGGAGTGCCACCGAAACCATGGCGATGGGGCGAAATCTCTGACCTTGTCTCGACTATCGGTTGGGCAGAAGGAACCATAGGCGATCTCAAAGCAGTCGCTGAAACCTCAGCCGATCTTCGGGCCACTTGGATTGGCAAGATCGTCGTTGCATACGGCTTTGACCGTGGCAGGCTGGCCGCGGAAGCGCGCGCGATCCTGCGTCAGCACGAAGAGGAGATGGAGGAGACACTACGGCAGATCTGCACCAACCAGTTGATCGAGCGCCAACCACTCAGACAGCTCGATTGTGAAGACGCCACCGAACTGGCACCCTGCTTCGCGTCCCACGCCGAAGCGATCGTGTCTCTGACCGCTCAGTTGACCGTGAACACGGGATGCCCCGGCGTCAGCGCCGTCATTGAAACTCTCGATACCCCCATGACATGGCGTAACCGATTCCTAGCGACTACTGTTTCGCTCGCGACCTCCACGGGAGATCCCGCGCTGGTCGAACGCTATCGCAAAGGCAGCAGTGCGAGCCGCGCGGGCCTCGCTCTGTTCGCTAAGACTGTTTCCGACAAGACTGACCTCCCGCTTACTGCGCTCCGAGAGGACCGTGACGCCGCCGTACGCCGTTACTGCGACGGCAACCTCGACACAGCGGACGTCTGGACTTGCGAACACTGTTTGACGGAGAATCCGATCACCGAGGACTCATGCGAGGAATGCCACCTGCACCCTGGCTGGCTCGTTCGCGGAAAGAATAGCTAGCGCCACAGGACGACGTGTCGTGGCTCGACGAGAGTGATTCATAGCCCAAGCGGGAGGAAACGGCTCATCCTTCAGGCCTTGGGTCCAGACGCGAAACTCAATGCCTTCGTGCAACCGGGAGTGCCATTTCGATCGGTCATCGAAGCCCATTGCAAGTTTCTGGAAAGCGAAACCTTAGAGTCCAAGCAA
>NZ_JBBDGN010000025.1:0-4804 GCF_037204145.1 Microbacterium istanbulense | reverse complement strand
CTTCGCTGCCAGGTTCTGGTCCTGCTCACGTGTGCGTGCAGCGAAGTGACGGTCTTGAGCTGCCTTGAATCGCGGCCAAAGCGCCGCCTCTGTTGAGCGATCGGCCGACCCCGCCGACTTCCATCTCTCTCGAAGCTCTCGGAACTCTTGGCTTGCCTCTCGCCAAGGGCGGTCGGCGAGCGCCTCAGCGCGCTGGACAAGCCCCCATTTCGTCTTGGCAGGGCCATCGGGAAAGTAGCTCATCTGGTCGTCGCCGACGAAAACATCGGTTCGTCCGTTGGCTTCCTTGACGACGGTTGGACGGCCGGCATGGTCGACGTAGTACTGAACACGGTCCACTGGCGAGCGGCGAACGCTGGCATCGTTGATATGGGGCCTATGCCCCGCATTTCGTCCATATTGAACGACGTTGCCCCCATCGCCGACATTGTGACTGTGCTGCTTGTCCTCGTCAGGGATGCCGCTCATCGGACCTTCCTCCACGCTCACCGCTCGCGTACGAGCACCACTTCTGACCGGTCGAGTCGGTAACCGGGTCGCCTTCATTCTTCCAGACGGCCCTTCGCACCTGGAGGTTGCCGGGGACACAAGCCACATCCCTGGTGCCAGGCCCCGGCCATAACCGTGAAGGCCGACGTGCACCTGTCGCGTGTACCCCGTCTGCGAGTTCGTGGGCGGGCCGCCCGTCGCCAAGGAGACCTACCGTGTTCGATCTGCTCGCCAACGTCATGTCCGCGCCGCTGCTGGTGCCGATGGACATCAACATCGACCCCAATACCAACGGGCTGCCGGGGATCAACCAGCTGCGCACCATCGTCGGCGCGGTGATGACGATCGGTCTGATCCTCAGCGTCCTCGCGCTGATCGTGTCCGCGATCGTGTGGGGCTTCGGAGCCAACTCGTCCAACCCGCATCTTGCTTCGCGCGGAAAGATCGGCGTGCTCGTTTCCTGCGGTGCTGCGGTGATCTGTGGCGCGTCGGTGACGCTCATCAACTTCTTCTGGAACGTCGGCCAGCAGGTCTGACCCGCGCGTCGTCGAGAGTTGGAGTTCGAGATGGGCGTGTGCGACGTTCCCGTGATCTCGTCGGTGTGCGATGCCGTCGGCGAAGGTGCCGCTTCCTTGGTTGCGGCCCCGTTCGACTGGCTTGCCCAGGCGATGGGCGCCGCCGCCGGGTGGCTGTTCGAGGCGGTCTGGTCGGTGTTTGACACCACGACGCTGGTGGATGTCACCAAGCCCGGCTACGTGGCCGTCTACAACCTGTTGTTCGGCATCGCGGTCTTCGTGATGCTGATCTTCTTCTGCCTCCAACTCATCACCGGGCTGATCCGCCGCGATCCCACCGCGCTCACCCGGGCCGCGCTCGGGCTGGCGAAGTCCGTCCTCGGATCGTTCGTGGTCATTACGCTCACGGCGCTGCTGTTGGAAGTCGTCGATCAGCTGTGCATCGGGATCGTGCAGGCCGCTGGGGAGACTACCGAGTCGATGGGCGACAAGATCGCCCTCCTCGCAGCGGGACTGGTCGGCATCAACATCGCTGCCCCCGGTGTCGGAGCGATCATCACCATCTTCATGGCCGGCCTCGCGATCACCGCCGCCGCGATTGTGTGGCTTTCCTTGCTCGTGCGGAAGGCGTTGCTCCTGGTGGCGGTGGTGTTCGCTCCGCTCGCGTTCAGCGGCGCATCCTGGGATGCCAGCCGGGGGTGGATCGGGAAGTGGGCGATGTTCGTCGTCGCTCTGATCTGCTCCAAGCTCGTCCTGGTCGTGATGTTCCTGGTCGCGATCACCCAGGTCTCCGCACCGATCGACGCGGACCTGGCCTCGGTCAGCGATCCCATCGCGGGGATCGTGCTGATGGCGATGGCCGCGTTCGCGCCGTATCTGACCTACAAGTTCATCGCGTTCGTCGGGTTCGACATGTACCACGCGATCGGCTCCGAGCAAGACGCCAAGAGCGCCCTCAACCGACCGATCCCGGTCCCGTCCAAGCCGCAAGGCGGCGCAGACCCGAAGAAGGTTCTCGACGACGGCAGCAGTGGCGGAGGGAACGCAGGTGGAAGCTCCGGCGGAGGGGGCGGGAGCGGCGCGCCACCGCCGCCGAAGACCCCGGCACCGACACCGGCCGCGAGCGGTAGTGGAGCGGCAGGCGGTGGAGGTGCAGCAGCCGGTGGTGGCGGAGCAGCTGCAGCCGGTCCCGTGGCCGCGGGCGTGGTGGTCGGGGCGAGCGTCGCCAAGGGCGCCGCCACTGCCGGACCCAAGGCTGGGACGGCGCTGGGAGCTCAAGGCGAGCACGCCGCCGACGCAGCCACGCAGACACCGCCGCCGCCCGCGTCGCCGACGGTGGCATCGCCGTCAAGCCCGGCCCCGCGCCCGCCGAGCACTGACCCGTCGCCGCCGCCGAAGCAGCCCCCACCGCTCGCGCCACGCCCACCGAAGGAGTAGACGATGAGCAGCACGAACAACGACCGGCAGACCGCGGGCGAGCTGGTGCCGGTGAAGTTCTCCCGCCTCACCCGGCGCGGTGTCCTCCTCGGCCTGTCGCTGACCCAGCTCATCACCCTCGCCATCGGCGGAGCCACCCTCATCGGCGCGTTCTACGCCGGAGGCGGGATGCTGCTGGCCTACACGGCCCCGGTCTGGGTACTCGCCGCCGCCCTGACCTGGATACCTATCGCGGGCCGGCCGATCGTGGAATGGCTGCCCATCGCCTGCTGGTGGCTGTGGCGCACCACCGGCGGGCAACTGCTCTACCGGCGCAGGATCGTCGTCCCGCGCCCCGTTGGGACGCTCGCGTTGCCTGGTGACATGGCGCGGCTGCGGGAGTACACCGACCCCGACACCAGCGCGGGGATGATCCACGACCCGCACGCCGCCACTCTCACGGTGGTGTGCGAGGTCACGCATCCCGCGTTCGTGCTCCTCGATCCCGGCGAGCAGGAACGCCGCGTCACCTCCTGGGGCCGCGTCCTCGCCACGGTCTGCCGGTCCGGGCGCATCGCGACCCTGCAAGTCCTCGAACGCACCCTCCCAGACTCAGGAACCGGCCTCGCCGAATGGTGGGCCACCCACGGCACCCCCGACGGATCGTGGGCGGCCGACACCTATGCAGAGTTGATCGAGCGTGCCGGTCCCGCCGGCGAACGCCACGCCACCACGCTCTCGCTGTCACTGGACATGAAGACCAGTGCCCGTCAGATCAGAACCGCCGGTGGCGGGATACGTGGTGCCGCCGCCGTTCTGCGGCAAGAGATGAACACCCTCGTCGCCGCGCTCCGCTCGGCCGACCTGTCACCCTCGGGATGGCTGACACCGGGGCAGATCGCGGTCATGCTGCGCTCCGCCTACGACCCCGCCATCGCCGCCACACTGGAACGCCACGGCAGGCTCGGCCAGTCCCTCGCGACTGCTGGGCCGGTCGCGGTCACGGAGACCTGGGGCCGGCTGCGCACCGACTCCGCTCACCATGCGGTGCTGTGGGTCAGTGAGTGGCCGCGGTCGCTGGTGTATCCGGGGTTCCTGTCGCCCTTGCTACTATCCACCGGCATCCAGCGCTCGTTCTCACTGATCTGCACGCCCATGCGCTCTGACCAGGCCGCCCGCGACATCCGCAAGAAGAAGGTCGAGCACATCTCCGACCAGGCCCAGCGCGCGAAGATCGGCCAGATCGAGGACGCCTCCCAGACCGCCGAATACCACGACGTGCTCCAGCAAGAAGCCGACCTCACCGCCGGTCACGGCATCCTGCGCTACACCGGCCTGATCGCCGTCTCCGCACCCACCATCGAGGAACTCGACGCAGCCGTGGCCGCCATCGAGCAAGCCGCGATCCAAGCATCTTGCGAAACCCGGCTGCTCGTCGGCCAGCAAGCCGCAGCATTCACGGCCGCGGCATTGCCGTTGTGTCGCCGCGTGTGACGGCTAGCCAACGTGGAAGTCTTGCTCCTTCGATTCCCCGTTCTCGGTCCAGCGGATGCGGAGAATGTCCGGGTCGCCGCCGCCCATATGGTGAAAGACATTGAGACGGCGCGTCTGGCTGGCGTGGATGACGGTGGGAGCGTCAGCCCCGGCAAGCATCATGCTGGAGTTGTCGCCGACGGACTCGAAGACGACATCAGTCGCGTCCTCATCACCGCTGTTGGTGACTTCGATCCAGTGACGATTCGAGTAGCGGGGCTTGCCCTTGTTGTCGAAGCTCTTGACCTCTCGCTCCTGCTTCGGCTGGGCCGAGAACCGCACGCCACGGGTCCGTGATGGCGAGGCCGCCACTCCAAGGTCGAGTTGCACGATGTCGTACTCAATCGCCTTCCACACTTCGTGTCCCAGTTGAGCAGTCGTTGCGAACTCACCAAGAAGCCCTCGCTGACTGATCTCGGCGCGGAACTCACGGAGTCCGTCGAGCTGACGCGTATCGACATCATTGGGAAGCGCAGCCGTAGAGAAGTAGAGATGGACGGGCTTCCCGCTCTCTACTGCGCGCTCAATCTCCTCTACGGTGCCGGACACTGCGTCAGGCGTCGGGGAGCCGAGACGGCTCCCGAACAACGCGAAGACGATGTCCGACTCGTCAACCCCCTGAGAGTTGATGAGCGACTGAGGGTGCCCTCCGAGGACGGGCACCGACGAGGTCTCCCACCGCCACGGAAGCAGCACTACCTGCTTGTTCGTGGCGTTCGCGTTGTTCCAGTCGTTGATAGCTGCCTCAACGGCATCGCGGGCGTCGGGGATGTCGGATGGAGAAGCGATCATGACGCGCAACACGGAGGCAGCAAAACTCATGCCTCAAGGGTATGGGTGGGCACTGACAT
>NZ_JBBDGN010000024.1:0-5759 GCF_037204145.1 Microbacterium istanbulense | reverse complement strand
TTTTACTTAAGAGAAGTCCGGCGGTGTCCTACTCTCCCACAGGGTCCCCCCTGCAGTACCATCGGCGCTGTGAGGCTTAGCTTCCGGGTTCGGAATGTGACCGGGCGTTTCCCTCACGCTATGGCCGCCGAAACACTATTGACATGTTCATCGGCAACACACACGTTGAGTGTGGTGTTGTTTGGTTCCGACCGTACGTCGAGAACCACAAAGTGGACGCGAAAAATCTTGGAAAGAAAGGGTGTTATCAAGTCGTCGGCTTATTAGTACCAGTCAGCTGCACACGTTACCGTGCTTCCACATCTGGCCTATCAACCCAGTAGTCTGGCTGGGAGCCTCTCACCCACAAGGGGCATGGAAGTCTCATCTTGAGGCCGGCTTCCCGCTTAGATGCTTTCAGCGGTTATCCATCCCGAACGTAGCTAACCAGCGGTGCTCCTGGCGGAACAACTGGCACACCAGAGGTTCGTCCAACCCGGTCCTCTCGTACTAGGGTCAGATCCTCTCAAACTTCCTACGCGCGCAGCGGATAGGGACCGAACTGTCTCACGACGTTCTAAACCCAGCTCGCGTACCGCTTTAATGGGCGAACAGCCCAACCCTTGGGACCTACTCCAGCCCCAGGATGCGACGAGCCGACATCGAGGTGCCAAACCATGCCGTCGATATGGACTCTTGGGCAAGATCAGCCTGTTATCCCCGAGGTACCTTTTATCCGTTGAGCGACAGCGCTTCCACAAGCCACTGCCGGATCACTAGTCCCGACTTTCGTCCCTGCTCGACCTGTCAGTCTCACAGTCAAGCTCCCTTGTGCACTTACACTCGCCACCTGATTGCCAACCAGGTTGAGGGAACCTTTGGGCGCCTCCGTTACTTTTTGGGAGGCAACCGCCCCAGTTAAACTACCCACCAGGCACTGTCCCTGAACCGGATTACGGTTCGAAGTTAGATATCCAGAGTGACCAGAGTGGTATTTCAACAATGACTCCACATGAACTGGCGTCCATGCTTCATAGTCTCCCACCTATCCTACACAAGCCACACCGAACACCAATACCAAGCTGTAGTAAAGGTCACGGGGTCTTTCCGTCCTGCTGCGCGTAACGAGCATCTTTACTCGTAATGCAATTTCGCCGAGTTCGCGGTTGAGACAGTTGGGAAGTCGTTACGCCATTCGTGCAGGTCGGAACTTACCCGACAAGGAATTTCGCTACCTTAGGATGGTTATAGTTACCACCGCCGTTTACTGGGGCTTAAATTCTCAGCTTCGCCTTGCGGCTAACCGGTCCTCTTAACCTTCCAGCACCGGGCAGGCGTCAGTCCGTATACATCGTCTTGCGACTTGGCACGGACCTGTGTTTTTAGTAAACAGTCGCTACCCACTAGTCTCTGCGGCCTCCAAACGCTTTCGGAGCAAGTCCTAATACGTCGAAGGCCCCCCTTCTCCCGAAGTTACGGGGGCATTTTGCCGAGTTCCTTAACCACGATTCTCTCGATCTCCTTGGTATTCTCTACCTGACCACCTGAGTCGGTTTGGGGTACGGGCGGCTGGAACCTCGCGTCGATGCTTTTCTCGGCAGCATAGGATCACCCACTTTTTATCCGCATCGTGTCTCAGCCTGTATGAGTCACGGATTTGCCTATGACTCGGCCTACGCACTTGCACCAGGACAACCATCGCCTGGCTTGGGCTACCTTCCTGCGTCACACCTGTTAATACGCTAGCCGCACCAGCATAGGGTCGTGTGCTCCACTGAACGGTGTCACCCGAAGGTGACGATGCTCAGCTTTGGACACTTAGCATTACTGGATTAGCTTGGGCGGTTCTTCGCCGGTACGGGAATATCAACCCGTTGTCCATCGACTACGCCTGTCGGCCTCGCCTTAGGTCCCGACTTACCCAGGGAAGATTAGCTTGACCCTGGAACCCTTGGTCTTTCGGAGGACGTGTTTCTCACACGTCATTCGCTACTCATGCCTGCATTCTCACTCGTGTAGCGTCCACGGCTGGTTTCCACCGCCGCTTCACTCGCCACACGACGCTCTCCTACCCATCAACACGGCTGGACCACGAAGGCCTACCAAAAATGTCAATGCCACAACTTCGGTGGCGCGCTTGAGCCCCGTTACATTGTCGGCGCGGAATCACTTGACCAGTGAGCTATTACGCACTCTTTCAAGGGTGGCTGCTTCTAAGCCAACCTCCTGGTTGTCTAAGCAACTCCACATCCTTTTCCACTTAGCACGCGCTTTGGGACCTTAGATGGTGGTCTGGGTTGTTTCCCTCTCGACTATGAAGCTTATCCCCCACAGTCTCACTGCTGCGCTCTCACTTACCGGCATTCGGAGTTTGGCTGACGTCAGTAACCTGGTGAGGCCCATCGGCCATCCAGTAGCTCTACCTCCGGCAAGAAACACGCAACGCTGCACCTAAATGCATTTCGGAGAGAACCAGCTATCACGAAGTTTGATTGGCCTTTCACCCCTATCCACAGCTCATCCCCTCAGTTTTCAACCTAAGTGGGTTCGGTCCTCCACGACGTCTTACCGTCGCTTCAACCTGGCCATGGATAGATCACTTCGCTTCGGGTCTAGGACATGCGACTGAATCGCCCTATTCAGACTCGCTTTCGCTACGGCTACCCCACACGGGTTAACCTCGCCACATATCACTAACTCGCAGGCTCATTCTTCAAAAGGCACGCTGTCACACCTACCAGGGGTGCTCCAACGGTTTGTAAGCAAACGGTTTCAGGTACTATTTCACTCCCCTCCCGGGGTACTTTTCACCTTTCCCTCACGGTACTTGTCCGCTATCGGTCATCTGGGAGTATTTAGGCTTATCAGGTGGTCCTGACAGATTCACACGGGATTTCACGGGCCCCGTGCTACTTGGGATACTCTTCACGCTGCGGCTCGCATTTCGACTACGGGGCTGGCACCCACTATGGCTGGCCTTTCAAAACCATTCGTCTATACGACCGCATCACGCCCACTGCTCGGCAGAACAGCACGAAAAGTCCCACAACCCCGGGCATGCAACGCCTGCCGGCTATCACACACACCCGGTTTAGCCTCATCCGCTTTCGCTCGCCACTACTCACGGAATCACATGTTGTTTTCTCTTCCTGTGGGTACTGAGATGTTTCACTTCCCCACGTTCCCTCTACCCGCCCTATATATTCAGGCGGGAGTCACCAGGTCGCACAAACGCCTGGCGGGGTTTCCCCATTCGGACACCCTCGGATCAAAACTTGCTTATCAGTTCCCCGAGGCTTATCGCAGATTGCTACGTCCTTCTTCGGCTCCAGATGCCAAGGCATCCACCGTTTGCTCTTAAAGACTTGAAATCACATGAGCTCCACCGGTCCAGGAAAAGACCGGCAGAAATTTTTCTTTAAGATGCTCGCGTCCACTGTGTAGTTCTCAAAGTACGGGCGGTCCCCCACCCCCGCTAACCAACCGGTCAACAGAAGTAAGGGCCATGAGGTTCAGAACAACCAGAAAACTGGCCGGCCCGGTCCCTCAGGACCCAACAGCGTGCAGCCACCCCGCTCACCAACCCCACCCTTCCAGATCCGAAGACCGTACTAAGCAGAGCCAGCCGCGCTGACAGCATGTCAAATGTTCCACCCATGAGCTCCGGTCACACACATTCGGTGTGAATCCGGCTCTGTCACCCCAAAGAGTGCAGTGCTCCTTAGAAAGGAGGTGATCCAGCCGCACCTTCCGGTACGGCTACCTTGTTACGACTTAGTCCTAATTACCGATCCCACCTTCGACGGCTCCCTCCACAAGGGTTAGGCCACCGGCTTCAGGTGTTACCGACTTTCATGACTTGACGGGCGGTGTGTACAAGACCCGGGAACGTATTCACCGCAGCGTTGCTGATCTGCGATTACTAGCGACTCCGACTTCATGAGGTCGAGTTGCAGACCTCAATCCGAACTGGGACCGGCTTTTTGGGATTCGCTCCACCTTACGGTATCGCAGCCCTTTGTACCGGCCATTGTAGCATGCGTGAAGCCCAAGACATAAGGGGCATGATGATTTGACGTCATCCCCACCTTCCTCCGAGTTGACCCCGGCAGTATCCCATGAGTTCCCACCATTACGTGCTGGCAACATAGAACGAGGGTTGCGCTCGTTGCGGGACTTAACCCAACATCTCACGACACGAGCTGACGACAACCATGCACCACCTGTTCACGAGTGTCCAAAGAGTTGACCATTTCTGGCCCGTTCTCGTGTATGTCAAGCCTTGGTAAGGTTCTTCGCGTTGCATCGAATTAATCCGCATGCTCCGCCGCTTGTGCGGGTCCCCGTCAATTCCTTTGAGTTTTAGCCTTGCGGCCGTACTCCCCAGGCGGGGAACTTAATGCGTTAGCTGCGTCACGGAATCCGTGGAAAGGACCCCACAACTAGTTCCCAACGTTTACGGGGTGGACTACCAGGGTATCTAAGCCTGTTTGCTCCCCACCCTTTCGCTCCTCAGCGTCAGTTACGGCCCAGAGATCTGCCTTCGCCATCGGTGTTCCTCCTGATATCTGCGCATTCCACCGCTACACCAGGAATTCCAATCTCCCCTACCGCACTCTAGTCTGCCCGTACCCACTGCAAGCCCGAGGTTGAGCCTCGGGATTTCACAGCAGACGCGACAGACCGCCTACGAGCTCTTTACGCCCAATAATTCCGGATAACGCTTGCGCCCTACGTATTACCGCGGCTGCTGGCACGTAGTTAGCCGGCGCTTTTTCTGCAGGTACCGTCACTCTCGCTTCTTCCCTGCTAAAAGAGGTTTACAACCCGAAGGCCGTCATCCCTCACGCGGCGTTGCTGCATCAGGCTTCCGCCCATTGTGCAATATTCCCCACTGCTGCCTCCCGTAGGAGTCTGGGCCGTGTCTCAGTCCCAGTGTGGCCGGTCACCCTCTCAGGCCGGCTACCCGTCGACGCCTTGGTGAGCCATTACCTCACCAACAAGCTGATAGGCCGCGAGCCCATCCCCAACCGAAAAATCTTTCCAAACGCAGACCATGCGGCCACGTCACATATCCAGTATTAGACGCCGTTTCCAGCGCTTATCCCAGAGTCAGGGGCAGGTTGCTCACGTGTTACTCACCCGTTCGCCACTAATCCCCAAGTGCAAGCACCTGGTTCATCGTTCGACTTGCATGTGTTAAGCACGCCGCCAGCGTTCATCCTGAGCCAGGATCAAACTCTCCGTAAAAAACAGTTGCAAACGCACCACCGGGAAAACGATGACACGCCGCGAGTTCAATCATGACCAAAGAGACAAAATCAACTGACTTCATCCAATGCCAACCCACAAAAGGTTGGGCTTTGATCCAAAGGAATTCTCAACCAGCCCGAAAGCTGGACGAGGATAATTTGGCATTTGACAAGTGCACGCTGTTGAGTTCTCAAGGATCGGACGCACCCACACACCCACCAACCAAGGTGAGACGCGCAGGGCAACTTCACAATCATACTCCACCGTATCCGAAGTGTCAACTCGACATGCGGAGCGAGTCGAAGACTCACTGCACACACCCGGTGACCCGAAGGAAGAGGTGGAAGCTCCCATCCTAGACGCAGAAGCGTCGAGCGCTCAAGTTGAGCTTCGGAGTGGGAGGTGGTCCGCCAGCTTGAGGGGGGTGAGGCCTTCCGGCCCTTCCGCTTCCCTGTGGGGCGAACAAGTAATAAGTTACGCGGGATCCCGGCATCCGGCAAATCAGCACCGTAACTCGGGCGTGTCGC
>NZ_JBBDGN010000023.1:0-9257 GCF_037204145.1 Microbacterium istanbulense | reverse complement strand
GTCGAAGCGCCCCGCTCATCCGTGATCGTCCCCGCCTGGATCCGCACCACATGGTGATGCAGCTGCTCGGGGATATCTTCCTCCACGGCGGCGGTGACGAGCACCTGCTCATACCCGGTGGTCAGCGCCGCGAGGCGCTTGCGCCGCTGGGCATCCAGCTCGGCGAACACGTCATCGAGGATGAGCACCGGGTCACCGGCGGGAGATTCAGCGCGCAGCAGCTCGGCCGACGCCAGCCGCAGCGCGAGCGCGACCGACCAGGATTCGCCATGTGAGGCATAGCCCTTCACCGGCAGATCGCGTACCCGCAGCACGAGATCGTCACGGTGCGGACCGACGAGGGTCAACCCCCGGTCGAGCTCCTTATCGCGCTTGGCCTGCAATTCGGCGCGGAACAGGTCGGCGATCTCGCCCCGGGCATCCTCGGCCGCAGCCTCACCCTCTTCGGGGTCACCGCCGCGCACCGACAGCGCCCACTCGAGCTGCGGGCGGTGGTCGGCGCCAGCGATCGCGGCATAGGCCTCGGCCAAGGGACCCTGCAGGTCGGCCGCCAGGCGGATGCGCGCGTGGATGATCTCGGAGCCGAGCGCGACGAGCTTGTCGTCCCACACGTCGAGGGTGGAGAGCGCATCGCCGCGGATGCCACGCGCCCGCGCCGACTTCAGCAGGGCGGTGCGTTGGCGCAGCACACGCTCGTAGTCAGCGATCACGCCCGCCAGGCGCGGGGTGCGCTGAATCAGCAGCTGATCTGCGAATCTTCTGCGCGAGGACGGGTCGCCTCGCACGATCTGCAGGTCTTCGGGAGCGAAGAGCACGACGTGCGCGTAGCGGGGGAGCTCGTTCGTCTTCGACGGCGAGCCGTTGATGCGCGCCTTGTTCGACCCCTGCCGATTGAGCTGCACCTCGACGAGCACCTTGCGCTGGGCGTGGGTGAGACGCGCGCGAATCACGGCGAAGTCCTTGCCGTCGCGCACCATCGGGGCATCCGACGACACCCGATGCGAACCGAGCGTCGCGAGGAACACGATGGCCTCGGCAAGATTCGTCTTGCCCTGGCCGTTGCTGCCGACAAGCACGTTCGGCCCTGGATGCAGGGTGAGATCAGCGGTCGCGTAATTGCGGAAATCGACCAGGTTCAGGTGCTCCACAATCACCGCATCAGCCTACCTTTCGTCCCCGACACCCACCCCGCCCCTCCCCCTCTTGCCGGGTTTGGGGCGACATCCTGCGTTTGGGGCGGTTGTGGTGCGCCCCAAACGCGAGAATCCGCCCCAAACGAGGCAGGGAGACGCGAGATGGGGGAGGCCGGTCAGCGCAGGAGGAGGTTGGGCTGGAGCAGGTACTTGAACGAGTCGAGGCCGGCCTGGTCGACCGAGGTCTGGCTCGTCACGAGAACGGGGCTCAGCTTGTTCGCGTTGTCCGACGAGGTGAACGTCACGCGGACGAACTCGCTCTTGACCGCACCGAGTGCCTCAAGCAGGTACTGCGGGTTGAGGCCGAGCGTGACATCGTCGCCGCCGGAGAGGTGCGCATCGACCGACTCGGATGCACGAGCCTGCTCGCTGCCGGATGCATCCATCGTCACCGATTCGGCGTCGAACGTGAACCGCAGCGGCGCAGAACGGTCGAGCACGAGCGCCACACGACGAATCGCCTCGATGAGCTCGCCCGTGTTCGCCACCGCGTAGTGCTCGGTCTGCTCGGGGAACAGTCGCCGAACGGGCGGGAAATTGCCCTTGATCAGGAGGGATGTCACCGTCTTGTTGCCCGCGGTGAAGGCGATGATCTCGCGGTCACCCGACCCCGAGAACGCGATTTCGATGTTGCCGGCGTGCGCGAACGTCTTGCCGACCTCGGTCAGCGTGCGGGCAGGAACCAGCGCGGTCTGCTCTGCCGTGTCGCCATCCCACGGCACATCGCGCAGCGAGACGCGGTACCGGTCGGTGGCGACGAGGCTCAGCGTGGTGCCCGACACCTCGAGCTGCACACCGGTGAGCACAGGGGTGACGTCGTCACGGGATGCGGCGAAGGCGACCTGAGCGATCGCGGTGCCGAACTCCTCGGCAGGAACGACACCGGTCGAGCCGGACACCTCAGGAATCGAGGGATATTCCTCGACGGGCATGGCCGCAAGGGTGAAGCGTGCCGAACCACAGGTGAGCGTGATGCCCCCGTCGTCGCCGACAGCAATTTCGATCGGCGCGTTGGGCAGACGGCTGGCGATCTCGGAGAGCAGTCGGCCATGCACGAGGATCGTGCCGGGGGAGTCGACCGTCGCTTCTATCGTCGTGCGGGCGGATGCCTCGTAGTCGAACGCCGAGAGGGTGAGTCCCGCATCGGATGCCTCGATGAGCACACCCGCGAGAATCGGCTGCGGATTGCGCTGCGGCAGCAGCTTGACGACGAAGGACACTGCTTCGCTGAATACATCGCGATTGACCTGGAACCGCACGGGCCCTCCTTCGTTGTCATTCCCTGGGCGCAGTCGACCTGCGTCAGGCCATCCCATGCTAGTGCCCTCGATGTACAGGTCCACCACGGAATGTGTCATTCGAACGGTTCGGCATCCACACCCGTCTGGTGATCGGAGAACCCCTGATGAAGAGAAATCTCTTAACGGTGTTAACAGTTGTGGATTCTGTGGATAAGTCGGTGGATAGCAGTCGCGAGTAGGGAACTACACGTCTGTCACTTGTGGAATCCCTGAGGAATCCGCGGTATTTCGGGGTGTGGGTGCTTCTGAGCGGTCAGGAGGTTTTCCACAGGCAACGCCTTCGCGCGGCATCCGAAGTGGAGTTCTCCACAAGTTATCCACACCCCCATGTGAGTGGGATGACAGATTTGTGCTCCGACCTGGGCTCAGCGTCGGCCGAGCTGGGTGGTGATCTCGGTCACCTGGTTGTAGATCGAGCGGCGCTCTTTCATGAGTTCGCTGATCTTCTTGTACGCGTACATCACCGTGGTGTGGTCGCGGTTGCCGAACAGTTGTCCGATCTTCGGCAGCGAGAGGTTCGTGCGTTCGCGGCACAGGTACATGGCGATCTGTCGAGCGGTGGCGATCTGCTGCGAGCGGCTCGAGCCGTACAGGTCGTCGACCGTGAGCTTGAAGTAGCCGGCGGTCGCGGTGATGATGTCGGTCGGCGAGATGACGTTGTCTTCGGCGGTGTCGACGATGTCGCGCAGCACGGTCTGGGCGAGGGAGATGTCGAGGGCCGAACGGTTGAGGCTCGCGAACGCCGAGACGCGGATGAGGGCGCCCTCGAGTTCGCGGATGTTCGACGAGACCACCGTGGCGATGTACTCGAGCACCTCGTCGGGGATGTGCAGCGCCTCGCTCTGCGCCTTCTTGCGCAGGATCGCGATACGCGTCTCGAGGTCGGGTGCCTGCACATCGGTGATCAGACCCCACTCGAAGCGGCTGCGCATCCGATCCTCGAAACCGGTGAGCAGCTTCGGGGCGACGTCGCTCGTGATCACGACCTGCTTGTTGTGATCGTGCAGCGTGTTGAAGGTGTGGAAGAACGCCTCCTGCGTTTCGGCGCGCCCCTGCAGGAACTGGATGTCGTCGATCAGCAGAATGTCGACCTCGCGGTAGCGCGCCTGGAACGCGGCACCGCGGTTGTTCGCGATCGAGTTGATGAAGTCGTTCGTGAACTCTTCGCTGGAGACGTACCGCACCTTGACCCCGGTGTACAGCGACTGGGCGTAGTCGCCGATCGCATGCAGCAGGTGGGTCTTGCCGAGTCCGGAGTCGCCGTAGATGAACAGCGGGTTGTAGGCCTTCGCGGGCGCCTCGGCCACGGCGACCGCGGCCGCGTGCGCGAAACGGTTGGACTGGCCGATGACGAAGTTGTCGAACGTGTACTTCGGGTTCAGCCGCGATTCGTGCCGGATCGGCGTCGGAGCCGGCTGTTCCATGGGGGAGGTCTCGGAGCGGACGGGCTCGGGCGCAGAGAAGTCTGCGACGGCGATCGGTGCGGTCGGCTGATCGGCCAGTTCGTGATTGACCACCGTGCGGTAGGAGGTCACCTCGTCGCCGATGTTCGACAGCGCTTCCATCAGCGGGATGCGCAGGCGCTTGTTGATCTGCGCTGCGGTGAGGTCGTTCGGCACGTCGAGGTAGAGCACGCCGCTCATCACACCGGCGGGCACCACCAGGCTCAGAAAACCCTGCAGCTGCGGGGTGACGCGCTCGTCGACCTGCAGACGTTCCACCAGTTCGGTCCAGATGGGAACGTCGGGCTGGGCAGCGAAGGTCATGGTGCTCCGGGCGCGGTTGTGGAAAGCGCACCCGAAAATGGTGGCTCCCCCTGTGGATAACTTCCGATCACACGCTAGTCATCGGCGCACCTGACGGCAACCTGTGCCGGAAAACACGCGGGTGTGTCGGATGCGAGCGCCGAATCCACAGGTGTGGATAATGGCTGTGAGCAACGTGGTGGATGCAGCGCAGCATCCGACCACCGATTCCCGCGTGTCTGCGCGCGA
The DNA here is from genome assembly GCF_037204145.1 of Microbacterium istanbulense. Classification (NCBI taxonomy): domain Bacteria; kingdom Bacillati; phylum Actinomycetota; class Actinomycetes; order Micrococcales; family Microbacteriaceae; genus Microbacterium; species Microbacterium istanbulense. The sequence continues at coordinate 4,769 of NZ_JBBDGN010000023.1, read as the reverse complement.
TTTGCCCTGTGCCGTGGCAGGTCGTACCCTTAATCGGTTGACTTATGCCTTTTGGCAGTACCCCTGTCTCCGGATGAACCGAACCGGTGACACACCCAGTCCGGAGTGATTCCTCATGAGCACGCGCACCTTCCAGCCCAACAACCGTCGTCGCGCCAAGAAGCACGGCTTCCGCGCCCGTATGCGTACCCGCGCCGGCCGCGCCATCCTGTCGGCTCGCCGCTCGAAGGGCCGCACCGAGCTCTCGGCGTAACCCTCTTGCTCGCCCGGCCGAATCGACTGACCCGCGGCGCTGACTACCGACAGGTGGTCCGACGTGGAACGCGATGCGGCGGCGCGCGCCTGGTGACCTCGGTGTTGCCCGGTGGCGAAGAGCGAGCACCCCGTTTCGGGTTCATTATCAGCAAGCAGGTGGGGACAGCTGTCGTGCGCAACACCGTCCGCCGACGCCTCAAGGCGATCTGTGCGGAACTGCGCGACACGGTTCCCCAGGGCACGGATGTCGTCATCCGTGCCCTTCCTGCATCTGCGACCGCCGAGTTCGGCGATCTGCAGGCGGATGTCACGCGGTGCCTGCACCGGTTGATCGGTGTTGAGCGAGCATGAGCGCGCTCCCCTCGACCGCGTATGGGACAGCGCACTGGCATCCGTCCGACCTCGTGCGCAGCATCCCGGTCCTTCCCCGTAACCTCGTGCTCGGTTTTCTCACGGGTTACCGCGCGGTGATCTCCCCGCTGTACGGAGACGTGTGTCGGTATTACCCCAGCTGTTCCGCGTACGCTGTAAGTGCGGTGCAGCAGCACGGTGCCGTGTGGGGAGCGGTGCTCTCTGCGTGGCGTGTGCTGCGGTGCAATCCGTGGAGCGCCGGCGGCGTCGATGACGTCCGTCCGCACGCTCACTTCCGATACGACCTGACGCCCAAGGGCTTCGTCGTACCTGCTCGAAAGGAAACGAACAGTGGGTCTTGACCTTCTGCTCTCAAGCACGACCACACCGGCGCCGTCCAGTGGTGGCTTCGATCTGTTCGGCACCATCCTGTGGCCGCTGAAGTGGGTCGTCGAGATGATCCTCGTCGCGTGGCACTGGTTGCTCACCGCGATCGGGATGCCCTCGGCTGATGGTCTGACCTGGGTGCTCTCGATCGTCGGTCTCGTGATCGTCGTGCGTCTGGCGGTCTTCCCGCTGTTCGTGAAGCAGATCCGCAGCCAGCGGAAGATGATGGAAATTGCTCCTGAACTGCGAAAAGTTCAGGAGAAGTACAAGGGCAAGCGCGACCAGTTGTCTCGTGAGGCGATGAGCCGCGAGACGATGGCGCTGTACAAGAAGCACGGCACGACCCCGGTCTCGAGCTGTCTGCCGTTGCTCATCCAGATGCCGATCTTCTTCTCGCTGTACAGCGTGCTGGTCGACGTCGCCAAGCATGCGGATGCGCAGACCGGTGGTGTCGGTCTGCTGAGTGCGGAGCTCACGCAGGAGTTCTACGACGCGAAGCTGTTCGGTTCTGTCTCGCTGCACGAGACGCTGGGTCAGGCGTGGGCCGACCAGAACGTGTTGGCGATCTCGATTCTCGCCGCGCTCGTGGTGCTGATGATCGCGTCTCAGTTCATCACGCAGCTGCAGATCATCTCGAAGAACCTGTCGCCCGAGGCCAAGACCGGCCAGGCGTACCAGATGCAGAAGATCATGCTGTACGTGCTGCCGCTGGGCTTCATCTTCTCGGGTGTGCTTTTCCCGCTCGGTGTGGTCATCTACTGGTTCGTGTCGAACCTGTGGACGATGGGTCAGCAGTTCCTCGTCATCCGCGAGATGCCGACGCCCGGTTCTGAGGCAGCGAAGGCTCGCGAGGAGCGTCTGGCTCGCAAGGGCAAGGCGATCAACTCCGAGGGCAAGGTCGTGCCGATCGCGGCTTTCGAAGCTGAGCAGCAGCGCAAGCTCGAAGAGGTGGAGCGCGCGAAGGCCGAGGCGCCGAAGCGTGAGCAGCCGATGAGCAAGAAGCGCGCAAAGAAGAAGGGCGGGAACTCGTGAGCGCAGGAGAGACCAGCGCACCCGTGGAGTCGACGGTGGAGCAGCTCGAGAACGAGGGCGATGTCGCGGCCGACTTCATCGAGGAGCTGCTCGACATCGCGGACATCGACGGGGACCTGACCCTGGATGTGCGTCAGGGTCGTGCCTATGTGTCGGTCGAGGCGGAGGGCGATGGCCTGTCGCTGCTGTCGGCACCCGATACGGTGCAGGCACTGCAGGAGCTCACGCGTCTGGCCGTGCAGAGCAGCACCGGTCAGTTCTCGCGGCTGATCCTCGACATCGGCGGCTCGCGTGATGCGCGTCGTCGTCAGCTGGAGAAGCTGGTGGATGCTGCCGTCGCGAAGCTCGATGAGGGTGCCTCGCAGGCTTCTCTTCCGGCGATGTCGAGCTACGAGCGCAAGCTTGTGCACGACATCGTGTCGGAGCGGGGCCTGGGTTCCGAGTCCTACGGCGAGGGTGCGGACCGTCACACGGTCATCACGCGCCGCTGATGTTTCACGTGAAACGGTGATGGTGAGTGAGGATGCCGGCCGCGGTGACGTGGCCGAAGTCGAGGCCGAGCCGGCCGTAGCTGCGTCACTGTTCGGCGATCGGATTGCGCTTGCGCGCCAGTTCACCGCTGCTCTTGCGGCGGAAGGCGAGCTGCGCGGGCTGATCGGACCGCTGGAGTTGCCGCGTCTGTGGACGCGTCATGTGCTGAACTCGGCGATCGCGGCTCCGCTGTTCTCCGGGTCCGTCGCGGATGTGGGGTCGGGGGCAGGGTTGCCTGGTCTGGTGCTGGCGATCGCTCGACCCGATGTGCAGTTCACGTTGATCGAGCCGATGGAGCGTCGCGTCGCGTGGCTCGAGGAGCAGGTGGCCGCGCTGGGTCTCGACAACGTGCGAGTGATGCGTGCGCGTGCGGAGGATGTCGGGCTGGAGTTCGATGTGGTGACCGCTCGGGCTGTCAGCGCGATGCGCACGCTCGTGCCGATCACCGCGCCGCTGGTGCGCGACGGCGGTGAGTTGATTCTGCTGAAGGGTCACAATGTGCCCGCGGAGATCGACGCGGCCGCGAAGGTGCTGAAGAAGCACAAGGTGACGGATGTCTCCGTCGAGGTCGTGGGGGAGGGCGTGATTGCCGAACCCACCCGCGTCGTTCGCGCCCGGGTTCGCGCCTGACCTGCCACTTGACGCCGTTCGGTTCCTGAGCGAGCAAAGCGAGACGAAGGACCGATCGCTGGCCTAGTCGACAGTCCTCGATCTTCCCCCCACGGTGGGTCCCTGAGCCGGTCGAAGGGTCTCACCGCGTTTGCTTCACGTGAAAAATAGCCGAGCCTCGGTGGGTCCCTGAGCTCGTCGAATGCCAGTAGTCCGATCCGGCGCAAGATCGATGTTTCACGTGAAACATGCCTGAGTGTGGGGTGGCTCCCTGCGCTTGTCGAAGGGCCCCGCTTTCGCGAATTGCGGGGACCCCCACACTTCATAAACAGTTCAATCGATGGTCGTCCGGGCTTCCGTGAGGGAGCGCGGCTGCGTCCCGACACCCAACGGACAATAGTCCGATCCAGCGCTAGACCATGTTTCACGTGAAACACGTGCGGGGGTGGGTCCCTGAGCTTGTCGAAGGGCCCCACATTCGCGAGTTTGCGGGGCAGGGGCCCGACCCCAGCGCCTCACAAACAGTTCTGTCGCTGACCGTCCGGGGTTCCGCGAAGGAGCGCAACGCAAGCCCCATGTTTCACGTGAAACATGACCGAGTGTGGGGTAGGTCCCTGAGCTTGTCGAAGGGCCCCCTTTCGTGAGCGGCGTGAAGTCTCCGTCCGCCCGCCTGTCGTGGATTGACCCGCCCGTCGGCGATTCAGGTTTGTCGCGCGAGCGCAGTAGGGATCGTTCGAGCATTGGCAGGCGCGGGTCGCTGGATCGTTCGTAGGGACTGGGCTCACCTGATCGCAGGTAGCAGCCGCGTTTCACGTGAAACATGTCAAGCTGCGTCTCTACCGCCGCCCCCGAAACCTGAACCTGTCGGAAGGGATCCTGCTTCACGAGCGGCGTGCACCTCCCACTTCGATTCTCGTCAGCAGGGCTCTTTGGCCGCGACGCGACCTTTTCGCTTGAGCGCAGAGGCATTCCGCCGCGTTGGCTGGCCGGGTCGTGGAATCTCTCAAGGGGCGGAGTGCGCCTCGGCTTTGCGCAGCCGACGTTTCACGTGAAACACGCTCAATCGGTAGTCTTCGCGCCTACGTGGGCACCCGAACTTGTCGAAGGAGCCCGCCATCCATCGCTTCGGGCTCTGATCCGGTCCCCGTCAGTACGCCTGGCGCGTTTGTGTGCCAAGCTTCTCGCGCGAACGCAGCGGCCATAGTCACCGTATTGTCAGCCCTGTCCCGCGAATCTCCCGGGGGAGAGAGTGTTTGCCGGCATCCCACACCGCATGCGCTTCACATGACAAAGGTGCAGACGCTGCCCTTCGCCTAGCCCTGGGTCCCGGAGCTTGTCGAACGGTGACCACTTTACGAACGGCGGGAGATTTCTACTTCACTTCTCGTTAGCAGCGCATCGAGGTGTGACTGAGCGCAGCCAGGCGTCGACCTACCGTGTCCACCGAGTTTCACGTGAAACATGTTCGTTCCGTCTCGCTCGCGTTGCCGAGCTCGCAACGAACGACCGACCGACACGTCGGGACGCGATACGCATCACCGCGCTCCAGGCGCTCTGAGCGCCAGGGCGCTCGACGTGCGAGTTGCTCGATCGACGCCCCTAGC
>NZ_JBBDGN010000022.1:0-22527 GCF_037204145.1 Microbacterium istanbulense | reverse complement strand
CCTTGTCCCGCGACGGCTTATCGAGTTGGTTCAGGCGAAGGGCGAGTGTCTCGTCGCTCAGCACCGCCTTCTCAGCTTGCTCCCCTCGGGCTTTGGTTCGCTCCCGGAGGAGTCGACGTGTGAGTGCTTCTCCCCACGCCTTGAAGGCGAGCGTGCTCTCGTCATCCCAGTCGATCTCTTGGCGATCCGTCGAGATGCGGTCCGACTCGTCATCCACTCCCTCGTCGAGGAAGTCGGCTTCGATGACCCCGGTGAGGTACTTCGTACCGTGCTGTCCGCTTGCGGTGCCCTCGACGCCGAAGAAGTATGGCGGAGCCTGCGCGGTCTTACCGTTCACGAGAACCGTGAAGCCTTGAAGCTCAGTGGACAGAACCGTGGATGAAAACCCCGCCCACCAGGTGACCTTGTTGCCGTCGTCGAGGGTGACCTCCCGCTCGCCACTGATTGGCTCACGATGGGTGAGGCTCAAAGTGGGCTGGCGGAGATCTTCGCCGTTGATGGCGATACGCATCTTGCCGACAACGGTTCTGCTGAATCTACGAGCTAGCGCTTGATGGAGACCTACGACATCAGGAGGAGTCTTGTGCTTCAGTGCCTTCATCGAAATCCGCGTGCCGCTGCTATAAGGCAGGTCCGACGGCACGTCGCCGACCGTTCCCAAGAGTTCGAGTTTCTTGCTCTGACCTCCCTCAGCTTTCAGCTTCTTGCCGTCCAGGTCGACCGAGGTCGCGACACCGTCGCGCCAAGTAAGAATGCTCATAGTGCGACCTAGTCCGAAGCCCGCGAGCTTGCCGACTCCCTTACGCCCCATGACGGACCGGCCGGCGGGCGCTTCTTGGCCGTCTGCCCGCCTGTTGCGTCCGATGACAAGGTAGTCCTCATCGACCTGGTCGGCAGACATTCCCATACCGTTGTCGGTGACGGAAATGACGCTCGTCTCGAGGTTGTACGCGGATGCCTGGGGAACTTGGATCTGTACTTCCGTGGCTCCCGCGTCCCACGCGTTGGCAACCAACTCAGCAATTGCGACATCGCGACGCTTGTACATCTGAGTACCGAGATGCTCGAGGGTCCTGCCTAGAACAGTGATCTCGAAGGAGCGCTGGGTCGCTGGGGCCATACGCGTCATCGTAGCGACGGCAACCGCCACCACACGGTCATGGGTCGCGGAGACGCATGGTTTGGCCGGGGAGGCCAGACCATGTCGACTCGAGGAAGGCGTTCTAGTCAGCTCGCTCTCCCGAACGCCCGCTCTGTGAACTCGGCGGTGGCGGGGTTCACGGTTTCGTTGCGGCGAATGTAGTGCTCGCGGGTGATCGCGGGATCACTGTGGCCGAGGAGCTCGGAGGCGAGCTGAAGCCCTCCGACGTCGTTGATCGCGGTGGCGGCGGTGCGGCGGAACCGGTGCGGGGTGACGTCTTCGATGCCGGCCTGGTCCATGACGTCGCGGAGCAGGCGACGGACGCTGTTCGTCGTGTGCGGAGTCCCGACGCGCGTGACGAACAACAGCGTCTCGGGACCGACGAATCGAAGGCTTCGGAGTCGTGCGCGGACGGCGCGCAGCGCGAACCCGGGTAGTGCGACGCGGCGGACCGAGCGTGCTGTCTTCGGATGATCCTGTCGGTGCGTGGGCTTGCCCTTGCGGCTGACGATCGTCCCGGCGATGCGGACCATCGGCACGGGTGCGTCGAGGTCGATGTCGGCGACGCGGATCGCGAGGACTTCGCCGATGCGGGCGGACGTGCCGAGCATGACCTCGACGATCTGACCGAGTTGTCCGTCGGGGCGGGGACCGGCGAGGATGGGCCGCTTCTCCCAGTCGCGGATCGCGGTGCGGATAGCGCTGATCTCGTCCCATGTGAACACATCGGGACTGCGCGTGGGTCTGCGCAGACGCGACACGTGGTCCATGGGATTGCGGGGCAGGATCTCGTGTCGGACGGCGAGTCCGAGGGCGAGGCGCAGGACAACGCGGGCTTGGCGGGCGCGGTTGTAGCTCTGCTTCGCCAGTTGCTTGAGGAAGTAGTCGCAGCGGGCCACTCCGATCTCCCTGAGCGTGACGTCCTGGAAGAACGGGAGGACGAGGGTGCGCATGTTCCGCTCGTACAGTTGCCGGGTTGTGCGGGAGAGGCGGTCTTCGAGTTCCATGTCCTCCAGCCAGTAGTCGACCAGGGCGGTGAACGCGCTGTCGGCGCTCATCCCGGTGAACCCGGGGTGGAACAGCGAACGCTCGGCGAGTTTCTTCTTCAGCTCACGTTCCGCCGCTGGCCTCGTGGCGGCGGTGGATTGGACCTCTCGGCTCTTTCCGTCCCAGTCGCGGTAGCTTGTGCGCGCCGCGTACTGGCCGCTGGGCTGGCGTCGGATGGAGATGGTGCCGTAGGTGCCGATCGGGGTGCGAGGTCTAGCCACGAAGCGTTCGCTCCCCCGTCTTCGCGTGAATGTGAGTCCGGTTTGGTGAGGCTACGAGGCTGTGGCAGCGGCTGCGCAGTTGAGAGGGCATCCCTCCAGTCTGCCGATCATCGATCCTCGCGACTCATGCCTCGATGCTCTGCACGAACTACGCCGCCACTGCATCCGCGGAAGAACGTTGGAGATCACGCTTCGCGCGGCGTTCGTGGTCGCGTGCCCGCGCGAGCAGCAGCAGGCTGATCGGGCCGAAGAGAAGAAACTTCAGCGCGTTCCACAGACACACGGCGAAGACGATGTAGAGCCCCTGCGACCAGCCTCCATTGATGAGCGTGATGCTTACCGCGGCGATGAACAGATAAACGAGACCGAGCCCCATCGCGGGGACTCCCCACTTGAGACCGCGCCGGGTACGAAGCTTATCGAGCAGTATGTTCGTAGGCATCCATCGGCGCAGGAAGGCGCGGGTGCGGACGCTGAGAGTCCAGAGAGTGCGGATAAGCATCAGGGGTCCTCGCTTTCGGGCCAACACGGTTGGCGCGGCGTGGTCCTGAGCTTTGAGGTCCCCGAGGGGTCTGCGTCGCCCGCCGGAACGGGATCGGCCAACGATTGTCCTGCCGCTGCGCCCAGGTTACGCTCGTCGGCCGTCGAGCGGAAGGGAGCGCAGACCGTCAGCGGGCGTCTCGCGAGACACCCCGGTGGAAGGACTGCTCTGCAGCGTCGGGCTGCGCGTCTCGCGCGTTGCGGAGAGCCGCGAGTGCAGTGCGGGCGCGTTCGTAGTCCACGCGTTGCGCGTCGGCGTCCGGAACGGCGCCGAGTGGGTCTTGTCCGGTGACCGCGTACCGGTCGCGGTAGGCGGCGACGACCGTCAACTGCTGGAGGACGTCATCCGTCAGCGGGCGGACGCTGGATGGAAGTGTCAGCGTCGCCCGGGAGCCGCTCTCCCCCGCGGCCCGGCGAGCGAGCGCGACCGCACGTTGCATGATGAGCTCCTCGCGCTCGGCGAGCGCTCGTGCCATCTCGGGTTCCATAGTTCCGCTCGCTCGAGGGATGATGCCGGCGATGAGCTGGCGACGCCGGACCGCCGGAGCGAACCGGCTCGCGACCCTCTGCATTCGGTATCGCAGAAGCGAGCCAAGATCGTCGATGTCCTCCAGGTTTCCGGCCGAGACAACTCGAGGCAACAGGGCGTCCACATCGTGACCCTCGGCGTCGAGGCGCCGCAGTTCGGTGCTGAGGATGCCGTACGCGTCGGTGGCGACGAGCTCATCGATGCTGGTCTCGTCGAGTCCGCCTGCGCGGAGGAGCCCGAGCCATCGGTCGTGTTGCGCGGATTGCGCGATGGTCTCGTACTCGGCGGCGAGCTGTCGGATCGATGTCCATTCGTCCTGCTCCGCGGTGATTGTCTCGCGGGCGGACAGTTCGGCGCCGGTGTGCTGGAGGATCCCGTACAGGACGGAGCGGGCGCTGTTCTGCAGGTCGTCGCGGTGCTGGTGCTGTTCGAGGTGGTGCTGGTCGGTAACGACGTATGCCGTGTTCGCTTCGCGCCCTCGGGTCATCGCGACGTAGAGCGCCTCGCGGGTCATCTCGGGGCTGGCGACGACCGCGTGAGCGGTCTCGACGGTCGCGCCTTGCGCCCGGTGCGCTGTGATCGCGTATCCGAGATCGACGTGATTGGCGACGTAGGCCGCGGGCAGGGTGATCGTGCTGCGCCATCGAGACTTCTCACGCCGGACGGTGACTGAGCCGTCCTCGTGCGCGCCTGTGACGTGCCACCGGTCGTTGTTCTTCACCCAGCCCCGGCGGAGGGCAAGGCGACGGTCGTTCTGTCTGGTGATCACCACATCACCGCTGGATGCGCGAGTGCCGTCGCGCAGGCGCACTCCCCCGTCGGTGACCACTCCCGCGAGGATCCGGTCCGATCGTGCCCGTTCGTTGAGGTCGGTGACCGTCTCGATGGTCTCGGCAATCAGCACCGACACCTTCCCGGCAGTCTGATCCTGCATCCATGCCTGGTAGGCGGCGTCGAGCATCCGGTCATGGTCCCCGCCGGCGACGCGCTCGTGGTCCATGTAGGTGTCGATCACCGCGGTGTCCCCCAGGCGCAGCTGCAGGGAGGCGTACTTCTCCCAGTCGTTGCGGAATCTGCGCACGTCGACGAGCTCCGGTGCGTCATCTCGATCTCGGACGAGCATCCCGAACGCCCCGCCCGCGTCCACGGCCTGTAACTGAGCATGATCGCCAACCAGCAGCACTTTCGCCCCCGCCTCGGCGGCGTGCGCGGTGATGCGGTCCAGCGCGAAGGTGCCGGCCAGCGACGCCTCGTCGATGATCACGAGTTGCCCGGCGCGCAGATCCCAGCGACCACGGTCGTGCTCGTACAACCACTTCGCCGTGTTCTCCGTCTGCACGTCCAGCTCTTCGCCCAGGACCGCTGCTGCCGCCGCCGATGGGGCAAGCCCCACCACCGAGCCCTTGCCGTACTGCGCTTCCCAGGCTCGCCGCAACGCGCGCATCGTGGTGGTCTTGCCCGTGCCGGCGGGGCCGACCAGCACGTCGAGGACACGCCCCGACACCGCGACCTTCCCGATCGCGTCCTGCTGATCCGCACCGAGTGCACGCTGATCGGGCATGCGCGGACGTGCGACCCGAGCTATCAGGTCCAGGTCGACCGTGGGCGCCTCACGTCGAGCCGCGGCCGCTCGAAGGCGGTCTTCGGCGGCGAGGACAGTCTCGGACGAGTACACGGCCGACCCCTTCGGGCGGAACACGCTCGACCCGTCCGCGCGCTGGAACTCGCGCGGGCTGGTGGCCAGCTCGGGCGGCGTCAGCCGCAACGATGCCGCCTGTGCAGCATCGACGATCAACGAGACGACAACATCGCGGTCCGCCGCGGACGCGAACCGATACGGCATCGTCTGGCGCACGGCCTCCGCATGAAGGTTCCAGCGACGCCACGTCGCCCGACGCTGCGCGACCTGCTCAACGACACCCGCACCCAGCTCGCCGACACGGTCCAGCGAGATGTCGTCCGCGCGCAGCAGCGGTTCACTCGTGCCGGTCTCGACGAGGTCTCGCGCCCAGGACACGGCATCCGCGCCGAGCACCTGAGCGGCCTGATCCCGCCACTGCTGGGTCAGGTCATGGAGTGAACGCAGCTCTTTCGGATGCCGTGTCTCCAACGTCGCCTGCTGGCGGATCCGCCACAGCTGCGCCCGGGACGGTTGACGCCCGTGCTTGGCCGCGTACTCCTCGACCAGCCATTGCTTTACCCGCTCGATGTCCTTCGTGCGCGAGGAGAACACATCCATCAGCGACTGCGGCACGCCCGCGATCTCCCACCGGCGCATACGTCCGGCCTCGCGTTCCCGCGCCTCCCAGGACACGGCGAGAAGCCGCGTCAGGTGATCAGAGAGCACAGCGTTGTAGTGCTCCGACAACCCTGTGACGGCGGCATGAAGCGCACGGGAGTCGACAGTGCGCCACTTGCCGTCATGCACGCCCTGCACCCGGTTGGCGATGACGACATGCGTGTGCAACTGCGGATCCGACGCTCGCGAGTCGTAGTGGTCGTAGGCCGCAGCAACAATCCCACGAACCTCGACCTGCGCGACCGCCCCGCGCGGACCCTCCGTCCCGATCCTGGTCATCGCCACGTCGCGCTCGATGATGCCCAGGACGTCCTTCATCGCCTGCTGGTGCGCCTCGGCGATGAGAGCTTGGGTGCCCGCATCGCTGACCGCCCAGAGCGTTGAAACAGACTTGGGTGCGGAGAACGTGAGATCGAAACCAGCCACGGGCGACCCAGTCGGCTTGCGGGCTTCTTCAGCGGTAATCGCCGCGACCTGCGCGGCATGTTCAGCGTCACCAAGGCCCTTCGGTAGCCGGTCGACTCGGCGCTCAACCCGTTGGTCCGCCGTCGCGAACTGTCGGTACGCGCGCCCGAGGATCTCCCCCGTGTCGGGATGCTGTCCGTGCCCGACCAAGCGGCGTAGTTGCTCCTCGGACACCGGGTCGCCCTGCTTGAGCGTGTCCAGTCCGGTCAGGCCGGCTCCGAGCCATTGTCCCGGTGGAGTTCCCACCTCGGCGTAGTACCGCGCGAGCCCTGATGCGGCATCTCGATCCCCATCGCCCGTGACCACGGAGCCGAGCAGATAGCGATACCCATGACCAGCGCTCATCACTCGGATCGAGATGGTCATGCCGGAGAGGTACGAAGGCTGGATCACCGCCGTGAGCCAGGGCGTAACCACGCACCGCTTCGGAGCACCAGCACTCCAGTTGTGCGTACCGTCACCGTACGCGACCATGAGTTGATGGACCCCTGGGTCCACCTATGCGTACCGAGCCCTGAGGACGGCAAACCTATGACGGTCATCGCTCTGGCCAAAGATGACTTTGGACGCGTGGTCACGACGACAGAACTCGTCGTGGTCGACTTCTGGGCGAGCTGGTGCAAACCCTGTCGCGCTTTCGGTGCAATCTATGAACTGTCATCCATCGAGCATTCGGACATCGTGCATGCTCGAGTCGACATAGCGACCGAGTTGTGGGCCGCACAGATCGCCGGTGTGGCCGCCGTCCCAGCTCTCCTAGCCTTTCGCAACGGAACACGTGTTTTCAGCCATACCGGCGCGCTGACCGCTCGATCACTTGCCGCGGTCGTCCGGGGACTGGCCGACCATTGTCGTCAGGAAAGCGACAGTCTTGAGCCCATTCCAAGCAGTGCCGCCGCCGGCAGCGTTCCTGTGGGGCATTCGCATCCGCTGACTCCCGTCGGTGAATGACGTAGGCCGACTTCGTCTACCTTCCAGCCGATGCGGACTCTCGCCCCACCCGTCGACAGCAGTCCACAGCGCGTCGGCACGCCAAGCGATCTTGCGCCGCCCCAAGTCATCGAGGACTATGTAAGAGGACCATGGGGTCCAATCAAGATCACGCTCTGAGAGGACCTGAGATGGCAACGATTGATGTAACAGAAGAGAACTTCCACGAGATCACGGGCGGCGACGGAATCGCGATCCTCGACTTCTGGGCGACCTGGTGCGGGGCGTGCAGAGCGTTCGCCCCGGTGTACGAGGCCGCTTCCGAAGAGCACCCTGACATCGTCTTCGGGAAGGTGGACACTGAGGCCGCAGCTCAGCTGTCGGCGGAGATCGGCATTCGCGCGCTGCCTACCGTGGCCGTCTACCGGGACTCCATCCGTGTGTTCTTCCAGGCCGGTGCATTGCCGAAGCCGGCGCTGGAGGATCTCATCGCTCAGGTGCGGGCGCTGGACATGGAGCAGGTCCGAGCAGAACTCGACAACCACCAGCATGAGCCGGGTCACGTTCACGCGTAGCCGTCGCAACGCTAAGCGAATCGGCGGCGGGCGATCCTCATCGCCCGCCGCCGGCGAAGCGTGCACCCCGAACAGAGCCGTCGGAAAGGGTTCTCGATGACACATGCAGATGGATACATGAGTTTGCGCAGCGTGCGGCTTGCTGGGACGGAGGCTTCGTGCGGCGATTGCGCGAAGCGGTGGCGGGAATCACGCCCCCGTGCGCGCGATGTCTGAGACGAGTTCGCCAGTCCGGGTCGGGGACGACGCAGCAGTCCTCGATCTCGTCCCGCTCGCCTCTGACATGCTCACTCCCCGGGACCTGCGGATGGTGCTGGCGGCGTACCGGATCAGGGGAATGCTCGGTTTTCGGTCCCGGAGGGCGGAAGTCGCACGGATTCGTCAGGAAGTCAGTGACGCGGTGCATGCGGTGCAGCCACGGACAGTGGTGATGGTGTTCGAAGGTGTTGATGGCGCCATGCGGCGACGTGTCGATCGCATCGCGCGGCATGTCACCCGCGACATCAGTGTGGCCGCGACCAACGCGGTCGGCTCCGACACCACGGTGATCGGGCTCGTCGTCATGTCGGGGCGAGAGCGAGACCTCGCCGCAACGTGCGTGCGGCACGTCGCTGTGGAACCGCCTGAGCGGGGCGATGGACTCGTCTTCCATGCTGCCGACCTGCGGCGCGCGAACATCTACGAGCTCATCGAGGAGGCCGTCGTCTGATGAGAACCGCATGGCACACGAAAGCACGCGCCAACGCTGCCCGCGCTGAGAGGAGCCGATCGTGAAGCACGGCGACATCGTCCTCGCCGAAGACATGCCGTACGCGCTGACGAGAGGCGCTTTTCAGTATGAGGACGGATCGACGCAGACATTCGACTCTTCCGGCGGCACCATCTATGTCGAGAACGGACGGCCCACCCGCGGCGAGTGGTACGTGGATGCGGCGGGACGCTTCTGCTCCTTCTGGCCGCCGAGCCACCGCTCCTGTTATGAGGTTCGGTGGATCGTCGAAGACCATCACGTCGCCGGGCTCAGCTTCCGCAACGTATCATATGCCGCCGAGGGGCGGTACGACGCGCCCATCCTCGACGAGCTCGTGATGCACGAACTGCATGTCTGGGCTGACGACGGCGGAGCTCATTAGCCACCGGTGACCGACGGGGAGTGTGCGCTCGAGAGCGCACACTCCCTCTGATCAGGCTGCCGCGTGCTCCGCGCGTGGCGGGAGCACCCAGTCGGCGCGGGGGAAATGGCAGGTGTAGCCGTTCGGGTACCTCTCCAGGTAGTCCTGATGCTCGGGCTCCGCCTCCCAGAATGGACCGGCCGGCTCGATCGTGGTTGCCACGCTCCCGGGCCACAGGCCCGAGGCCTCCACGTCCGCGATGGTGTCGCGGGCGATCTGCTCCTGCTCCGGGGTGACGGGGAAGATCGCCGAGCGGTAGCTCGAGCCGATGTCGTTGCCCTGGCGGTTGACGGTGGTCGGGTCGTGGATCTGGAAGAAGAACGCCAGGATGTCACGGTAGGTGGTCGTCGCGGGGTCGAAGACCAGCTCCAGGGCCTCGGCGTGACCCGGGTGACGGTAGTAGGTGGCGTGGCTGTTCCGACCCCCGGTGTACCCGACGCGGGTCTGCAGCACACCTGGCTGCCTGCGGATGAGGTCCTCCATGCCCCAGAAGCAGCCGCCGGCGAGGACCGCGGTCTCAGTGCCGGGTCTGCGGATTATCTGACCCGTGTCGCGGATACCACTGGTCATGAAGCGTTCTCCTTCGAGGTGTCGGTGGTGTCGAACAGCGAGCGGTACTCGCCGTATCCCTGCGCCTCGAGCTCCGCGATGGGGATGAAGCGGAGCGCGGCGGAGTTCATGCAGTAGCGCAATCCCCCGGCGTCGGCGGGGCCGTCGTCGAAGACGTGCCCGAGATGGCTGTCGGCTCCTGTCGATCGGACCTCGGTACGCTCCATCCAGAGCTTCCGGTCGGTCTTGGTGTGCACGGCGTCCGGCTGGATCGGCCGGGTGAAGCTCGGCCATCCGGTGCCGCTCTCGTACTTGTCGGTGGACGAGAACAGGGGCTGGCCCGAGACCACATCGACATAGATGCCGGGCTCGTGGTTGCTCCAGTACTCGTTTCGGAACGACGGCTCTGTGCCGTCCTCCTGGGTCACGCGGTACTGCATCGGGGTGAGACGGTCGAGCGCCTCGGGACTCTTGCGGTAGTTGCTGGGCACGATTCCTCCGTTCATGCAGCCGCTGGCTTGCGGCGTCATTGGAGACAACGTCAGAAGTGGACCTCTTGGTCCCGTTTGTCTGGGAGTCGGCTGTGACTTCACAACAGGTGGAGGGTGGCCGGTCTCGACGTCAGGACAGGTTCCCGTCGGCATCCCGTGCACGCACGGGATGCTCGCTGAGGATGGAGATCCTGTTGAAGATGTTGATGGTCGTGGCCACCCACTCTGCACTGGCGAAGGTCTCGTCGCCGAGCGCGCTGCGGGCAGCGAGGAGGTCGGCCTTGCTGGCTTCGCTCAGCGGCAGCACGGTTGCTGTCTCCGCGATTGCGAGCAGCGCCGCTTCCCGGTCGCTGAAGAGGGTGGACTCTCGCCATGCCGGGAGGAGGTCCAGCTTCTGCTGCGGCAGGCCCAGCTTTCGGGCCTGCCGGGAGTGGAGGTCGAGGCAGAAAACGCATCCGTTGAGCTGCGAGACGCGGATCTTGATGATCTCACTTTCGGCGGGCGTCAGTCCGTGCTGTCGGGTCTCTGCGGAGATGGCGGTCGCGAAGGTGGTTGCAGCCTTCCACGCATCGGGGAGGGCCTTGTCCATGAATGGGAGTGGGTGTTCTCCAGGATGGGTCATGACGTCCTTTCGGTCGGCTCAGTGCCGCCGCCCGTGCCTGCGCGAATGCGCGTTGCCGGGAAACGTGGGGTCCACGACGTCGGCGTACTCGGGATGGGAGTGGACGAACGCGGTGGCGAACGGGCACGTCAGCGTTACCGTTCGGCCCTGCGTGCGGAGCATGTCGAGGACACCGCCGAGCAGTTCGCCAGCGAGACCCTTGCCCCGGAACTCAGGAAACACGGAGGTGGCGAGCAGGGTGACCCGGTTGCCGGTCTCGGTGTACAAAAGTCCGGCGATGGGGCGGTCGTCGACGCGCAGCTCGTAGACCGACGAGTCTTCATTGTGGGTGATGCTCGCGTGCCCAGTGAGGGAGTCGGCGGTCTGACGCGGCGCAAGTTCCCCGAGCACTTGGTCGGTACCCGTTAGCGGGACCATGGCCTCCTGGCTGCTATCCATATGATCGTCCAGTCTTCCCGCGCTATGCCGGCGCGTCCGCCTGGGTGCGGCTCGGCAGCACCCAGTCCGGGCGTTCGAAGTGGCAGGTGTAGCCGTTCGGGTAGGTGACCAGGTAGTCCTGGTGCTCGGGCTCGGCTTCCCAGAAGGGTCCAGCGGGCTCGATCGTGGTGACGGCTTTTCCCGGCCACAGGCCGGACGCGTCGACGTCGGCGATCGTCTCCCGGGCAATCTGCTCCTGTTGCATCGAGGTCGGAAAGATCGCGGAGCGGTAGCTCGTGCCGTAATCGTTGCCCTGACTGTTGAGGGTCGTGGGGTCGTGGACCTGGAAGAAGTAGGCCAATATGTCGCGATACGTCGTCTGGGTCGGATCGAAGACGATCTCGATGGCCTCGGCGTGCCCGGGGTGATTGCGGTAGGTCGCGTGGTCGTTCTCGCCTCCGGTGTAGCCGACCCGGGTGTCCACCACTCCTGGCTGGTGACGGAACAGGTCCTCCATGCCCCAGAAGCACCCGCCTGCGAGGACCGCCGTCTCGGTGTCGGGGTTGCGGGTGATCTTGCCCGTGTCTTCGCTCATGCCACCGCTCCTGTCGACTCGGCATCGGCGTCGAACAGGGACCGGTACCGGCCGTACCCCTCTTCTTCGAGGGATGAGGCGGGGATGAACCGGAGGGCGGCGGAGTTCATGCAGTACCGGAGCCCACCGGCGTCCTGGGGTCCGTCCGGGAAGACGTGGCCGAGGTGGCTGTCCGCACCGGTCGAGCGCACCTCGATGCGGGGCGTGATCAGCTGGTGGTCGGGTCGAGTGTCCAGGGCTTCGTCATCGATCGGCTTGGTGAAGCTCGGCCAGCCGGTGCCGCTGTCGTACTTGTCGGTCGAGGAGAATAGCGGCTGCCCGGAGACGATGTCGACGTAGATGCCGGGCTCATCGTTCGCCCAGTACTCGTTGTCGTAGGCAGGCTCGGTGCCCTCTTCCTGGGTGATGTGGTGCTGGTGCTCGGTGAGGCGACTGAGCGCCTCCTCGGTCTTGACGTACTCCTTGGCGCTCACGGTGTCCTCCTCGGTGTGGCGTTTGCTGCTCACGATAGGCCATCATGGACCCTAAGGTCCATATATCACTCAGCTCGAAGGCGATTCTTATGGCTCATGATCGCAGACTTACTCACTGTTACGGAGTTTCTTGATGACCCCCTCTCGTTCGAACTCTCGGCTTCGACCTCGGCTTCAGGACTCAGGGGTTCAGGAAGAGCCGGTCGCCCACCCGTCTCAGAATGACGGCGGCGCCAGTGCCTAGGCGCGGCATGAATCGATTCGGCCCGGTGCTTGAGAACGTGAGCTTCCGGAACACCCGGTTCGACCCCAATCAGACACGTTTCGGACGACTGGCGAGCAAGATGGCTGCCGCGTTCGGATACTCCGCGGAGCTGCCCGGTGACCCACGGCTGCTGCAGCTTCTTCGGCTGCGGGTCGCTCAGCTCAACCCATGCTCCTATTGCCTGATACTGCACACCGAGGTTGCGACCAAAATCGGGATTCCCGGAATCGTGATAGCGCATCTGCCGTCGTGGAGGGAAAGCACGATGTTCTCCGCCCGAGAACGGGCAGCCCTGGCGTACGCCGAAGCACTCACCATCTTCAATCAGGAGAAGTTCGCCGCGGCGCACGATGAATTGCGGACCCACTTCACTGAGCGCGACGTCGCAGAGATGGCAGCTGTGATCATCAATATGAACCTGTGGACGCGGCTCAAGCTCGCTCAGGGCGCCGTGCCCATCAACCCCGACATGTCACGAACGGACGACGTGGTGGCACCCGACGCGGACACGCCCGCATGATGCCGCGCATCCGAGATGAGCTCGATCTCAGGATCGTGGGCTTTGCGTTGGCCGTCGAAGACTTGGGAAGAGCCATCGCGTGGTGGAGAGACGTATTGGGTTTCGATCTGATCAGTCGTGCGCGCGTCGACGCCGTGAACGCGGAGGCGGCGATCGTTCGCGGCGCTGGCATCGAGATCGAGTTGCTGGAGGCGCCTGGAAGGTACCGGATCGAGGCACTCTTCGCCGACCCGCCGGAACACCTCCAGCCTGTGGGGAACAAGGCGCTGGTGTTCGAGACAGCCGACCTCGCGGGCCTCACGGCAGAACTCGAGAACAGAGGCGTTACCTTCGTGTGGAAGAGCGTGGATCTCGGTCCGGCGATCGGCGTCGGCACGGCAATCCGGGACGGCGAGGGCAACCTCATCAGCTTCATCCAGAAGATCCCGCAAGTAGCGGGGCAGTGATCCAGCAACGTGCGCGAGGGAAGATCATTGGTCTTTCGGCTGCCAACTCGGGGCGCCGATGCTGCGCCCAGTGCGGACGGCGTGACAACGATCGCGATGACCCTCGAGACACAGGGGCGTGGAGCGAGCGACGCAGTCGCCAGGAACTCGAGCTGAATTGGGCCGGAGTCGAACCCGTCAGGTGGTTCCCCCGAACTCGATGATGGTCTTCCCGCGTGTTTCGCGCGCCTCGAAGGCGTCGAAAGCGCTCCGGAACTGATCGAATCGATAGACCCCGCCGATGTCGGTGCGCAGTTCTCGGGACGCCGCCAGCTCGGCCACGGTACGCAGGTCAGCCGTGCTTGGGCGCAGCCAGACGAACTGGCCTCCGAACTGGTCGCGTGCGCGGGAGTCGGCGATTGATGTGACTCGCCCGTCCTTTGCCATGACCGTCAGCGCGTTGTCGAGGGCCGGTCCTCCGACCAAATCGAGGACGACATCGAAGCCATGGGGTGCGATCGCTCGTGTGGCTTCTTGCAGATCACTCCTGTAGTCGATCGCCATTGCCCCCAGATCCTCAACGTACGTGAGGTTCTTGTGCGACGCAGTGCCCACCACTACGGCGCCCGTTCGCTTCGCGAGCTGAACGGCGAAGGAACCGACACCCCTGCAGCTCCGCTGACGAGGACGCGGTCAGCGGCCTGAAGTTCAGAGCGACGGATGACCTGAAGCGCAGTCTGTGCCGCCAGTGGCAGAGTTGCGGCTTCACGGAAGGTCAGGCCCTCAGGTATGCGGATTGTCGACCGAACAGGCATGTCGACGAATTCGGCGAGGGTTCCGGCGCCGACAAAGTCTTTCATCGCGTGTCCGACGACGGCGTCGTCGATGGCGAACTCCGGCGTATCCGCTCCCAGTTCCACGACCACGCCGGCGACATCGATTCCCGGAACGGCGGGGAAACGGGGGGTCAGGTACTTTCGCTCCAGACCCTCGCGGATCTGCACATCCACGGGGTTCAGGGACACCGCGACGGGTCGGACTAGGACAGAAAGTGGCCCGGGGGTTGCGCGGGGAATCCGGCCCATCGACAAGACATCGACGCCACCGAACCGTTTGTACATCACCGCCCTCATCAAGGGGCTTGTCATCCTTTCCGATCGTCTGAACGTGCAAGGTTGCTTCTCGGGCGACGGGCAGCTTCCGGCCAAGTCGTCCAGGCTTCTCAAGGAGCGGTCCGTGCGTGGAAGCGGACTGCTTGCTCACTCAGAGCCGTTAGCAGGTGTCCGCCCACACGCGGGCGGGCGAGGCCGCGTTGGTGACATCGAAGATTGCGTCTGCGGCAGCCCTTGGGGCGCTGTCTCGGGTGTACTGGACCTGCGCTTCGAGCGACTCGTCCCTGAGGTGCATGTCGCCTTCGAGCCAGACCCCGAAATGCCAGATGCCCCGCAGCTCGGGGCGCAGGAGAAATCGCCCGTCGACGATCAGCATCGCGTCCGCGGGGACCTCAGGAACGGAGGGGTCCACGGCAAGTTTGCTCTCGCGAAACTTCGCCACGATGGCTCGCAGGTGACTGTAGTCCTCGTCGGCACGGTACTTGTCCGGATGGGGAAGAGTGGCGACCGGGATGTCTGATGCCGCCCCGGGGGTCATCCCCAGGCGGAGTACATACCAGGATCTAGAACGCATCGCCGCCGCCAAGGACTCCGCGAACCCGTGGGTCGCTTGTCCATCCGCTCCGTCGATCGCGACGAGAACGCGGCCGCGATGGTAGTGCTGTGTGATCTCACCGACCAGGCTGTCGAAGATCGTGACGGGCTCAGCTGTCGTCATAAGATCAGTATCGGACAGAAACACCGTCCGATACAACACTTTCTGGACCTTTGGGACCAGTTATATCCCTCCTAATGTTTGCGACTAGGGCCAACACCCTCGGTGATGTTTGGACCGCGAGCTCCATGAGCCGATGCGGCTTCATCTGTCAGCTCCATTCACGGTCGGCCCGCTCGGACCAGTATCTGTTCGCGGGAATCATCAAAGCGTCGAGCGCGCTGATGTCTACGCTCGGTGGTCGTGCGGACGCGTTGCTCTCCAACTGAGCGACCGTCACCGCCCCGCTGAGGACGATGTGAACCCAGTCCTGCGCGAGGGCGGCACCGATGGCAAGTGCGTCGGATGTGGTTCCAGCGATGTTCGCGAGGCTATCCATTTCAGGGAATCCGCCCGCCGCGAGACGCCCGTTGGCCATCGCTTCCTTCACGATGACCATCCACCCGCCGGCAGCGGCGACCGTGAGCGAGCGTTGTGCGGATCGTTCGAGGATGTTCCATGTGGTTTGGACGGCGGAGAATGGCGATGCCCGTAGGCTCAGTGCCGCGTCGATGGTGTCCGCTTGATGCGGCCCGCTGGTGGTGAGTCCGATTCGCGTGCCTTGGTCAGCAATGCTTCTGAGACGGTCGAGCAGGGCGGGATCGCTGAGGGCAGAGCTCCCGGGGGTGACGGAGTGGACCAGGTACAGATCGGGGGCTCCCCCGAGAGCGGACTGAGTCTGGGGCCACTGCTTCTCGAGCATGGCGAGGCTGTGGTCCTTGCGCTCATGAACCGTCGCGTTCGGGTCCCATCCGGCGACGTACTCGTATCCCCATTTCGAGCTGACCGTCAGTTGCGCGCGGCGCGTCGGGTGGGCGGCAAGCCATTCGCCGATGAAGTCCTCCGCGCGCCCATAGGAGGGCGCGAGGTCGAAGAACCGGATGCCGAGCCGCCAGGCGGCGTCCAGAACCTCGAACGTTCGGGCACGCATCGCGTCGATCGTCCGATCCGCCGGGGCGCCGAGAGCATCGGATCTGCCGTCGGTGAGGTAGATCGGTCGTCCCAGCGCTGCCAGCCCGAGCCCGATCCTGTCCACGGCCGAGCGGTCGTGCCGCCCCGGTCGCTCGACCGCGCGTGATCGCTTGAGGGGTGGCTGGTCGCCGGCTCGGTTCGGTGAGGTCATGATCTCCTCCAGGATGTGCCCGAGGCGGTGTCGTCAATGGTGATCCCTGCATCAGCGAGTTCCTCGCGGATGCGGTCGGCAGTTTCGAAGTCGCGTGCAGCACGGGCGCGAGTACGGTGCGTGAGCAGCATGTCGAGCACCGCGGCGAATGTCCTCCCGGTGCTGTCAGGGGTGATCGAGTCCCTCGCATCACCGTCGATGCCGAGCACGTTGAGCATGGCCGATACAGACCGGCAGCGGTCTGCGGCCGACGAGAGATCGCCGCGGTCGAGGGCGGCGTTGCCCGCACGTGTGTGATCATGCAAGACGGCGAGTGCGGCGGGAGCGTTCAGGTCGTCGTCGAGCGCGTTCCCGAAGCCTTCGGGAAGAGGACTCGCGGTGGGAACGGGCGCGACGTTGGCGCGTGCTCGACGCTGGAATGAAACGACATGGCTGAGAGCAGCTCCGGCGTCGGTGAGGGCTTGTTCGTGGTAATCCAGCGTTGAGCGGTAGTGCGCGCTCAGCAGATAGTAGCGGAGCGTCGCCGGGCTCACCTGCTGGAGAAGGTCGTGGGTGGAGATGGTGTTGTCGAGCGATTTGGACATCTTCTGCCCGTTCGTGGTCACCAGTCCGTTGTGGACCCAGTATCTGGCGAACTGGTCGCCGGCCGCGACGGACTGCGCAAGCTCGTTCTCGTGATGAGGGAATCGTAGATCGAGGCCGCCGCCATGGATGTCGAACACGGGGCCGAGGTAGCGGCGAGACATCGCGGAACACTGAATGTGCCATCCCGGTCTACCTGCGCCCCACGGTGACGGCCAGGATGCCGATTCCGGCTCAGTCTTCTTGGCGCCTTTCCATAGCGCGAAGTCACGGCTGTCCCGCTTAGCGATGCTCGAGCTCTCATCGATGTCGAGGATCGAATCGGGTCCTTGACGGGTGAGCGAGCCATAGTCGCGCCAGCTGGCGACATCGAAGTAGACATCTCCTGATCCATCAGTCGCGACGTATGCGTGCCCGCGGTGGATCAGGCGCTTAATGAGCAGCTGGCTGTGCTGGATATGACCGGAGGTGCGTGGTTCGTAGCTGGGAGGCAAAATCCCCATGGCCGCGTAGAGGGCACTGAACTCGGTCTCGATACGGTAGGCACGCGCCCACCACGGCTCGTCCGCGGTGGCCAGGGCGAGGACTTTATCGTCGATGTCCGTGACGTTGCGGATCAACGTGACCCTGTAACCCCGGTAGGTGAACCATCGTGTCCACAGGTCGTAGATGAGAGCGCTGCGCAAGTGTCCGATGTGTGGGGAGGACTGAACGGTTGGCCCGCAGACGTAGATGCTGACCTGCCCGTCGCGTGCAGGGATGAAGTCGCGCACAGCACGCACGCGACTGTCGTAGATCTGGATCACGATGCCTCTTCATCCGTCCCAGTCGGATTCCGGCTCATGCTGTCGAGGGAGGTCACGGTCGTGCGATCGTCACGTGGGCGAGGCCGGAGAGATTGATAAGCGCCTTATCCGACTTGCGAACGATGACGGCGAGCAGTTCTTGGCAGCGTTCACATCGCAGGACCGCGCCGGCGGCGGTCAGGAAGGCATGGGCCCGGGCGAGTTCACTGCGGTGGTGGCAGCTTCCGCATTGCCCGATTGCGGTGGTGATCTCGATGCCGAGGATGTCGGCAAAGGTTCCCGCGAGTGCGTTTCCGTCGAGATGAGTCATCCGCTGCCTCCGAAGCGTTCGGTGCGTATTCGTGTGGGGTCGTGGCCGAGTTCGAGAAGCCAGCCGGCGATCGTCTCGACGAATGGTGTCGGGCCGCACAGGAAGATGCGTGGTGTCGCCGAGGCGGGGAAGACGTAGTCGCCTAGCGATTCGTACGTCAGTCGTCCGGGGGGACGCGATGATTCGGGAGGAGATCGGCGGGTGTGAACGATATCGACGGTGGTCTGCGTGAGTTCCGCGAGCTCATTGACGAAGAACACGTCTTGGGGAGTCCGTACCGAGTAGAGCAGCCTGAAATCCGCGTGTTCGGTCTCACGCTCCCTTGCGGCGGCCATCGCGAACAACGGGACCACCCCGGATCCACCGGCGATGAGCTGAACCGGGGACCGGTCGGGTCCTGTGGGGATCCACACGAAGTACTGCCCCAGAGGGCCGTGCACCTCGAGTTCGTCTCCCTCGGCGAGCTGGTGCACGAGGTAAGGCGAGACTTCACCCCCGTGGAGCTCTTCAACGGCGAGTATGACGCGGGTCGTCGGACCTGACGATGCGACTGAGTATGAGCGGGCGGCCCGGTAGCCGTCAGGTGCGGTGAGGCGGATATCGAGGTGGGATCCTGCATGGTTTCCCGGCCAGGTCGGCACGTCCAGTTCGAGGCGGACCGCAGACGCGGTCTCGTGACGTCGGTTGGCGACGCGACCGACGTGCCAGCTCGCGCGGATCAGCGTCGTCACCAGTAGCGTTCCTCTCGCCACGGGTCGCCACGGAGGTGGTAGCCGTTCTGCTCCCAGAATCCGGGTTCGTCGGTGGGCATCATCCGTAGTTCGCGGACCCATTTCGCGCTCTTCCAGAAGTACAGATGGGGTACGAGTAGACGCGCGGGGCCGCCATGCTCAGGGGTCAGAGGCTCGCCGTCGGCCTCGGTGGCGATCCACGCTTGTCCGTCGAGTAAGTCTTCGAGGGGGACGTTGGTCGTGTACCCGCCGTGGCTTCGGGCCATGACGTAGTCGTAGGATGTCTCGACATCTTCGAAGAGTCGATCCAAGGGAACTCCGCGCCAGGCCATATCGAGCTTTGACCAATGGGTGACGCAATGGATATCGGTGATGATGTCTTCCACACCCACGTCCTGGAGCGCATTCCAGTCCCAGTTGTGCTCGGCACCTGTCTCGGTCGTGATCGTCAAGGTCCACTCGTGCGCCCCGACATCGGGAGTGAGACCGGCCGTGAGCACGGGCCAATCGTCGACGAGCGTCTGGCCCGGTGGCAACCGTAAGTCGCTGGCGCCCCGACGACCACCGAACCCGCTATTGATCACTGCCATGGGAGTCTCCTTTGCATGTCATACGCGTCGTGGGACTGCTCGCGTGACGCCGACGGTCACTGGGATGTCCGAGGCGGTGCAGGGCTCAGCCCTGACCGTGGTGTTGCTGAGGGAGCGCGGTTCGACCGCGCTGCGAATCCCGATCCATGACACGAGAGCACCAGCAGTGAGCAAGATCGCCGTGACGATGGCGGCGCGGTGAAACCCGGAGAGATCGATCTGCCCTCCTACGATCACGGCGAGGACAGCGACGATGACAAGACTGGATACGCGGGCAACTGCATTGTTGACCGCCGATGCAGTTCCGGACCTATTGCTGGGCACGGAGCCGAGTACGGCGCTGGTCAGCGGCGAGACGGTGACAGTCAGGCCCGCTCCGAACACGATGACACCCGGCAACACCTGCTGCCAGTAGTTGAAGTCTGCCGACACCGTGAGAAGCAGGAGGGAGCCGAGCGCCATCATGATGGGTCCGACGGTCATGAACACTCGTGCTCCGAAGCGACCGCTGAGCGCTCCGATGCTGGAGCTTCCGAGGATCATGATGATCGTCATCGGCAGCGAAGCCAGCCCGGCAGCGGTGGCGGACAAGCCCACCGATTGCTGGAGGAAGATCGCGAGGACGAAGCCGTTCAGGGAGAGGGCCGCGTAGACGAACGCGGTGGCGAGGTTTCCACTCCAGAAGTTCCTTCTTTTGAACATCTCCAACGGCACGATCGGGGCTGAGCCGTATCGCTGCCGCACGATGAAGGCGAGAAACAGCGTGCCGCCAGCTAGGAGGCAAGTCAGAACGAGGGGGTTGTCCCACCCTTGATTGGGGCCCTCGATCAGAGCCGTCACGAGTCCGCCGAGGCCAAGAGCACAGAGTGCGGCGCCGAGAATGTCGACTCGCCCTCGTTGGGGCTCATCGTGCAGCCTCACCTTCAGGATCAGGAGCAACACGATCGCGATCGGCAGCAGGTTGGCCACGAATGCCCAGCGCCAAGACAGGAAGTCGGAGAGTAGTCCACCCACGACGGGCCCGATGATGGAGGCCATACTCGTGGCCGCAGTCCAGACTCCAATCGCCCGAGCCTGGGCAGCGTCGCGGAAGGTCGACGTGATCAACGCCAGCGAACTCGGCACGAGGAAGGCACCCGCCGCTCCCTGCAGCGCCCGGAAAGCAATCATGAGTTCCGCCGTCGGCGCGAGAGCGATTGCTGTAGAGGCGATCGCGAACCCGATGAGACCGATGCGAAGAACCAGGCCACGACCCAGCACGTCACTGACCGAGCCGGCAACGAGGATCAGTGAGCCGAGCGTCACGAGGTAGGCGTTGATCATCCACTGCTGTCCTGGTAACCCCCCGCCCAGCTCCTCAGTGATTCTGGGCAGCGCGACCGTGATGACCGTGTTGTTCATGAACGCGACGAAGGATGCCCCTACCGCGATCGACAGGATGAGACGTTCATCGCGAGCCACTCCAACACCATACGCCCGGCACAAGCGGACTCAGTAGTCCAATCTCTGATTTCGCGAGAATAAGAGTCGGCGCACCCACGACAGTATTTTTCGTTGCTCCTGTTCGATGTGGAGGGTGTACGATCAACCCAAAAGGACTCGCGGGTCCACCTAATGGCGGTCGAAGCAGACCCAGAGAGGAGCCGGTCAAGGCGGATCGCAAGCTGCCCAGAGAAGTAGGAACGTGGGATTCTTGGCATGCCCGCGCGTCAACCACGTTGCGTGGACACGTCGATCACAGGACGAAGGCTGTGCTGTCCGGCGAGTCGGGAAGGCTAACCTGGAGGCGTGAGTAACAGCGGCGACGGCACGAGTGCGCGCCGTTTGACGTCACGCGGCGCCGCCACGAAGGCAAGAATCGTCGAGGCAGCCAACCAACTGATGTTCGAACGGGGCGTCGCTTTGACGACCCTCGCTGACGTTCGCACGGCAAGCGCGACGTCGAAGTTCCAGCTCTATCAACACTTCGCGGATAAGAACGCATTAGTGAGGGAAGTCATCGAATTTCGAGCCGAGGCATTGCTCGCCCAGCAGCGCCGTCGCCTGGAGAAGGTGGACTCTCTTCGCGGGCTCGAACTGTGGCGCGATGAAATGGTGGAGCGCAACGCATTGCGGGACGGCGCCTACGGTTGCCCGCTCGGGTCCATCGCGAACGAGATCGCAGACCATGACGAGGATACCCGTCGGATCATCGCGAATCACTTCGATGAGTGGCTGCAAATCATCGTTGACACGATCGACCGGTTGCAGACTCGTGGCGTTCTGCGGGAAGACGCGGACCCTCGCGCACTTGCCAGTGGGCTGCTGGCCGCGCTGCAGGGAGGGTACCTGCTTGCGAAAACGTCCCGTGATGTAAATCTCATGAGAGTCGCGGTAGACATGGCGATCGCGCAGATCCGCGCGTTTTCCAACGCGTCTGACGACTAGAACTAGTTCGAGCGTTTGCCGGTCGCCTCACCGTGCGCATGACTCCTGACACGCAGAGGATGACCCATCGTGATCGTGGCATTCGACGTCAACGAGACCCTTCTCGATCTCAGCGTGCTGGATGAGCCATTCAGAGAAGCCTTTGGTTCCGATGCGGTGCGTCGCGCATGGTTCGCTCAAATGTTGCAGTTGTCATTCGTGGGCGGCCTGACCGGAGCGTATGTCAGCTTTACCCAAGCGCAAGAGGCCGCACTCTCGATGATTGCCTCGCAGCACGGCCTTGACCTCACTCCCGCCGACGCCAAGACGATGGTCGATCGGATGACCCGTCTTCCCAGCCATCCGGAGGTGCCCGCGGCGCTGCAACGCCTGCGACAGGCAGGCGCGACCGTCGTTGCACTCGCCAACTCCACCGAGCAGGTCGTCCAGGCTCAGCTCGGTTTCGCCGGCCTCACCCAGCATTTTGATGCGGTCTATTCGGCCGACTCTATCCGTCAGCTCAAGCCGGCTCCCGCCGCGTATGCAATGGTCGCGGAGAATCTGGGAGCATCCATGGCTGACATCTGGCTCGTGGCCGCTCACTCCTGGGATATCAGCGGCGCACTCGCCGCAGGCTGCTCCGCAGCGTTCGTCGCCCGCTCGGGAGCGGTTCTTTCCCCCTTGGGCCCACAACCCGCCATAACCGCATCCGACCTGAACGAGGTCGCGCGTGAGCTGCTGAATCGGACATGAGGATCCAGACTCTGATCGCTCGCCGCTCCCCCACCCTTGAAGTGCCGGCTCTGTGGCACCATGACCAGGGTTCAAGCGCCTAGG
>NZ_JBBDGN010000021.1:0-24701 GCF_037204145.1 Microbacterium istanbulense | reverse complement strand
AGAAGCTCGAGGCCGAAGGCAAGGCCGACCAGGCCGGAGCCAACATCAAGCAGGCCGGCGAGAACATCAAGGACGCCTTCAAGTAAGGCATCCCCTCAACCGCAGAAGGGCGTCCCCGCAACAGCGGGGGCGCCTTTCGTCTGCATCCCGTAGGGCGGGAGATCAGGGGAACATCTGGCGCAGCACGCGCAGATCACCCGCGGCGAGCGCCGACTCGATCGCCTCACGATCGGACACATTGGTCGTCATGGCACTCAACGTGTTCGCCCAGATGGCACGCATCCGGTCCACATTCCCGGCCGTCGACGCCTCGCCCATCGCCTCGATCGCCGCCTCGTAGGGCGCCTGTTGGAACCCGGCAGGCGCGTCGTTAGGAGCGAAGTACGGAATGTCGGCGATTCCCGAGTCGAACCGCACGAGCAGCACGTCACCGGGATGGATCATCCTCGTGTGATTGAGCGTGTCCAGGGTGAGACCGTTGCCCAGGCAGAAGCGGTCGCCGATCGCGGTGATCACATCACCGGGCGCGACGGTGTAGGTCGCGATCCGGCCCTCGGCATCCAGTCCGACCGTGCCCTGCGCGAACTCACCAGGGCCCATGTCGACGAGCTCCGGACCGAGCATCTTCACGTACGCAGACTCGTCGCCAGACCTCGCCCCGCCCAGCCATGACGTCGCCGTGCAGTCTCCCGGCCCACCCGCGGGAACGCTCAGACCATCGCCGAGATGCACATATCCCTCGGGTGCGCCGTCGGGCGCCTCATCGGCAGTCTTTTCGGATGCGGCAATCGTCTCGGCCGCGACCTTTTGCGCGGCCGCGTGCACGGGGGCCACCTGCGCGTTGTCTGAACCCGCGAACATCGGCCACGACGCGACGGCACTCACCGTGTCGGCGACGGCCGGCGCAGCAACGCTCACGAGACCTGCGACAACAAATATGGACGCCCCCATGACGATCGCCGAGGTGACCTTGGCTTTTCGTTCCATGGTCGCAACCTATCGGCCCGCCGGCGATCGGAAAAGGGGCGCGGGCTATTTCTCGGCAAGCAGCCGCGGCGCTTTCTCGACGCCGACAGCCTCTTTGATCTGCTTGTTGATCGCGCTCGTGGCCGAGAATTTCAGCGTCATGTAATCGGGCACCTCGGTGGTGCCGTCCGGGTCTGCGAACCGCACCCGGTGCCCTTTATGCGGCTGCGTGTAAAAGCGCCCGAACCCGGTGAACGTGACGTTGTACCCCTTGGTGGTCAGCTCGATGATCTCGGCGACCATCGCGTCATACACCTGTTGCACCCCGTCAACCGGCTGATTCGTGCGCCGCGCGATGCGCTGCACGAACTCGCGCCTGCTGACCCGCGGCGCGCGCGGTTTCGCCGTTCCGGAACTGTCTTTCCCCATCAGGATCCCCATCCTCATGTGCGCCCCCAGAGCGCCCACTCTTTCCCGAGAGGGTATCACCCGCTGTTTCTTAGTTAATGTGGCTTTTCGCGTGATTTCTGGCATCCGCCGCGGCATCCGCGATCGCCCCGAGTGAGCACAAACGCATCGGATAACGCTGATTGGGATGCGTTTGCGCTCACTGCGCGCGTGGGGGCGGGGGGGCGGATGGCGGATGCCGGATGCCGGATGCCGATCACGCGGCGAGCGCGGCGAGCGCGAGGAGCGCGAGGGCCACGACCGCCGCGACCGTGCGCACGAGGTTCCATCGCGCCCAGGGGCGTTCGAACCGTTCGCGCGCGGTGCGGCGTCCGGCATCCGTCGCCACCTCTGCCCGTTCCAGAGCCGTATTCAACGGCACATTCGCGCCCACCGTCACCGCGAAGGTCAGCACCGCACACACCGCCCCGGCAGCCGCGAGCGGCCGCCCGGTCACGACGGCGGCGAGCACCGCGGCCACCGGGGCGGCGAAGAAGACCGGCAGGAACCACGCGTTCAGGATCGCCCGATTGATCGCACGGAACGCCCCCACGAACGTGCGATCGTCGAGCCGCCGAAAGCCGGGCACCACGGCGCACGCGCAGACGAAGAACACCCCCGCGAGCAGCCCGCCTGTCACGACCGCGACCACCAGCACCACCGCCGAGAAGGACATCGCACTCACCGCCCCAGCATCCACTCGATCGTGCTCTCGATGCCGGTCGACACCCGCACACTGCGGTCGCCGCGCGGTCGCAGCATGCCCGTCTCGTCCGCCCGGTACAGCTCCGCAAGACTGGCAGCCACGTGCGGCCGGAACCCGGCATCCATGAGCGCGCCGGCCCGCTCCTCGGCGGGCACGAGTTGCACGTCGAGGTCACGCCCCAGCGCACGCCCGAGCACCTCGGCGACCTCGCGCTCCGTGTAGGCGGGACCGATCACATCGACGGCCTCGCTCGACGCCGCAGATGCCAGCAGCTCCGCGGCCGCGACAGCACCGAGATCCCGAGTGGCGACCATGGGCAGCGGCACATCCGCCGAAGAGGCGAACACGGGATACAGCCCGCTCTCGCGCGCGACCTCGAGCACATCACCGACCTTCTCCTGAAAGTGCCCCGACCGCAGCGCCGTGAGCGCGGCGCCGGTGCCGCGCAGCGCGACCTCCAGGCGATGCAGCCCGGTGATCGGGCCCGTCCCGACAGGCAGATCCGCCCCTCCCGACGACAGCATCACCACATGCGGCACCCGCGCGTCGGCAACCGCCCCGGCGATCGAGGCGATGAGGCCGTCGGCGTAGCGATCCAGATCGCCGATGCCGAGGTCGAACGGCAGCAGCACGAACATCCCCTCGCATCCGGCGATCATCGTGCCCAATGCCGTGCGGTCGCCGAGCGACACCACCCGCGCCTCGGCGCCGCGGCGCACCCACGCTGCGGCGTCCGCTTCTCTGCGCACCAGCACGCGCACATCTGCACCCTCGGCCAGCAGACGTTCCGCAGTGGCCGATCCCACTCGTCCGGTTGCTCCTGCGACAACAAACATGACCTGCTCCTCTGATCGACTTACCCGATCACTCGACGGTAGAAACTGTGCTCCGGCAGAAACAGCCCCTTCCATCCGCCTTTCTTGCTCATTCATCCGATTGGGGCAGACGCAGCCGGGCAGACCTGCGAGCATTCCCCCATGGCATCCGCACCGCAGGTTCCAGCGTCGACCGACCGCCTCGCGCGCGTGCTGCATCGGCTGCGACTGCGCAGCACCTTCTACTGCCATGCCGAGCTCACCGACCCCTGGGCGCTGGAGATGCCGGCGATCGCTGACTCGATCAGCTTTCACGTCGTCACCGCCGGCACCTGCTGGCTGCGCCTGCCTGGCGGCGACGCCGTCGCACTGACTGCCGGCGACCTCGCCCTCGTGCCACACGGGCAAGGGCACGACCTGCTCGGCAGCAGGGATGCCCGCCCCGGCCCGCGCGTCGACCTGCTGCCCCAGCACTACGTCACCGAGCACTACTCCGTGCTGCGACATGGCGGGCCGCCCGCTCCCGGAGACACCGCCCGCACCGCGCAGCTCATCTGTGGCGTCGTCTCCTTCGACGAGCCCGCCGCTCGCGAACTCCTGCGTGCCCTGCCCGACCTGCTGCTCATCGGCGGGGACACCGTCTCGGTCGCGTCGAGCGTGAAGGACACCTTGCGCCTGATGGCCGGCGAGCTCGCCCATCCGCAGCCCGGCGGCGAAGCGGTCGCTACGCGCCTGGCCGACATCCTCGTCGTACAGGCGATCCGTGCCTGGATCGCCGGCGACGCGGCATCCACCTCGGGGTGGCTGCGGGGGCTGCAGGACGACCGCATCGGCCGCGCCCTCGAGGCCATCCATGCTTCGCCCGGCGACGAGTGGACGCTCGAGCGGCTCGCGCACCTGGCGACGATGTCGCGCTCGACCTTCAGTGCGCGGTTCACCGAGCTCGTCGGTGAGGCCCCGATCGCCTATCTCACCCGGTGGCGGATGACGACGGCCGCCTCACGCCTGCGCACCGAAGAGGTCACCGCGGCGCGCCTCGCCGTCGAGCTCGGCTACCAATCCGAAGCGGCGTTCCACCGCGCCTTCACCCGGGTCATCGGACGCACCCCCGGGGCCGTGCGGCGCGATCGCGAGGATGCCGCAACACCATCGCGGAGTGCAGAAACGCTGCCAGAATCGCCGATAGAGCAGCGTTACTGAACACCGCAGCACGCAAATCGCGGCGACGCGCCCCCGAGACCGCTCAGACGCCCTCGGCCCACTCCACCCCGTCGAGCGAGAGCCCGTCGGCCATGTCGTCGAGAAAGCGGATGACGGCCTCGCGCTCATCACCGCGGAGCCGGGCGGCCGCGTGAAACCGCCCCGCATGCTGACGCCCGACGGTGAGCTTGGCCGCCGCCTCGGTCTCGTCTGTGACCTCGATGGCGAACGCCCGCCGGTCGTGCGGATGCACGTGCCGCACGATGTGCCCGCCCTTCTCAAGCCGGTTGAGCAGCTTCGTGGTCGATGCGGCGGAGATGCCCAGATGCGCCGCGATCATGCCGGGCGTCGCGACCTCACCCCGGTGCTTGGCGACGATGAGGTAGTGCAGGGCACGCATGTCCTGGGCGCTCAGCTGCATGTACTTCTGCGATGCATGCGACACCTTCTCCTCGGCGGCGCGCAGTGCGGCCAGTGCCTGCATGACGCGGCCGACCTGAGCGATGTCCTCGGGTGAGAGGCCGCTGCGGTCGACGAGCTCGCCGCGAGGGTCGCTGGATTCGACGTTGTAGAGATTGGCCGCGATCGCGTCGCCCATCTCGGTCTCCGTCTGGTCCGCCATGCCTCAATCCTAGGATTTGGTTTCCATCGTGTGAATATATTCACCCTCGGGTTACTATCTACTCAGAGCAGATAGTACGCTTCTCAGAACCGAACCGATAGGCCAAGGAGGCCGGATGTTCTCCCCCGAACTGGTCGTCCTCACCGACGAGGCCGGGCACGCCATCGGTGCCGCTCAGAAGGCGGAAGTGCACACCACCCAGACGCCGCTGCACCTGGCCTTCTCGTGCCATGTGCTCGACGCCGAGGGTCGCGTGCTGGTCACCCGCCGCGCGCTGGCGAAGAAGACCTGGCCCGGCGTCTGGACGAACAGTTTCTGCGGGCACCCCGCCCCCGGCGAAGACACCGAAGACGCCATCACGCGGCGCGCGGCCCGTGAACTCGGCATCCGTCTCACCGATCTGCGCCCCGCGCTGCCCGACTACCGCTACCGTGCGGTCGACGCCAGCGGCATCGTCGAGAACGAGATCTGCCCCGTCTACGTCGCCCGCATCGACGGCGATCTCTCGCCCGCGGACGATGAGGTCGCCGAATGGGCATGGGTGAGTCCACAGCAGCTCGCCGAGGCGGTCACGGCCGCGCCCTTCGCCTTCAGCCCCTGGCTGGTGGAGCAGCTGCCCCAGCTGGTCGCGCTCGGCGCGCTCACCACACGCCCCGCGCTGAACGGAGCCCCCGCATGACCGACGCCGCGATATCCGCGCCCGCCGCATCGCCCTCGTTCGGCGGCGTCGATGACGAGCTGCGACGGATGCTGGCCGAGCGCACGGCCCGTGCCACCGCCTACGGCGCGTCGTTCGTCGCCCTGTGGGAGGCCGCAGCCGACACACTTCTCGGCGGCAAGATGCTCCGCCCCCGTCTGCTGCTTGCGGCCTACGACGCACTGACCGAGGCGCCGGATGCGGCAGCGGCCCGCGCGAGCGTGGTGCGTATCGCCGCCGCCGTCGAGGTGCTGCACTTCGCCTTCCTGCTGCACGACGACGTCATCGACGGCGATCTGCAGCGCCGCGGGCGTCCCAACCTCATCGGCACCCTGCTCAACCAGCGTGCCGGGTTGCGTACACACGACGACGCCCACTGGGCGCGCACGAACGCGCTCCTGCTCGGCGACGTGCTGCTCTCGGATGCCCACCAGATCCTCGCCCGCGAAGATCTGCCGCACGAGCAGCGCGTGCGCCTGCTCGATCTGCTCGACCACACGGTCACCGAGTCGGTCGCCGGCGAACAGCTCGACGTCGGCCTGGCCGACCGCATCCTTCCGGCCGACCTCACCACCGTGCTCGACATGACCCGCTTGAAGACCGCGACGTACACGTTCGAAATGCCGCTGCGCGCCGCCGCGATCCGCGCCGGTCGCACCGCCGCCACCGAACTCGCCGTCGCCGAGCTGGGCCGGCACCTGGGCATCGCCTTCCAGCTGCAGGATGACCTGCTGTCGACGTTCGGGCGCCCCGACGAGCACGGCAAGGACGCCTACTCCGATCTGCGTGAGGGCAAGGAGACGGCGGCCATCGCCTACGCCCGGATGACCTCGGCATGGCCGGCCATCGAGGCCCACTTCGGTTCGGCGCATCTGACCGCAGCAGAGGGTGACCTGCTGCGCTCGCACCTGACCGGGTGTGGTGCGGAGGCGTTCGTGCAGTCGCTGATCGACGACCAGTTGCGCGCGTGCGTGACCCTGCTCGCCGATCCGGATGCCGGGATCCCCGCTGCGCTCCATCCGGTGATCAGCGACATCCTCACCACGATCGAAGGACGCCGCGCATGACCCGCGCCGCCCACCGACTCACCTCCCTCGACCGCTACACCGCCGCGTGCGAGCGCGCGGCGAGCCAGATCATCGACGTGTACTCGTCGTCGTTCGGCACCGCGACGCGCCTGCTCGGCCCCCGCCACCGCGCCCACGTGCGCAACATCTACGCCCTGGTCCGCATCGCCGACGAGCTCGTCGACGGCGCGACCGACGAGGCGGGAGCGGATGCGACCCAACAGCACCTCGCCCTGCAGATGCTCGAAGACGAAACCGATCGCGCCATGGCATCCGGGTACAGCAGCAACCCGATCGTGCACGCCTTCGCCCGCACGGCCCGCGCGTCAGGCATCGGCGTCGACCTCACCGGCCCGTTCTTCGCGTCGATGCGCACCGACCTGCCCGACGAGACCGCCGACCCCGTCGCCCGCTTCTCGCCCGACGAGCACGCCCGCTATGTCTACGGCTCAGCCGAGGTCGTAGGGCTCATGTGCCTGCGCGTGTTCCTGCGGGAGGAGTCTCGCACCACCGAGGAGCGCCGCATTCTCGAGCGCGGGGCGCGGCAGCTGGGCGCGGCGTTCCAGAACGTGAACTTTCTGCGCGACCTCGCCGACGACAGCGACCGGCTGGGGCGCAGCTACCTCACCGAACAAGAGCGGGTGGATGCGGCCCTGCAGCAACAGTGGATCGCGACGATCCGGAAGCAGCTAGCGGATGCCGCGGCATCCCTGCCCCTGCTCCCCTCCGACGCGCGCGTCGCCGTCGGCTGCGCGCTGCGCCTGTTCTCGCGGCTGACCGACCGGCTCGCGGCGGTGCCCGCCGAACAGCTCTACCAGCGGCGGGTGCGGGTGCCGGCGCCGGAGAAGGCGTGGCTGGCGGCCCGGGCGGCCGTCGAATACCGGATGGGCCGTTTCGCATGACCCGCACGATCGTCATCGGCGGCGGCGTCGCCGGCCTCGCGACCGCCGCGCTGCTCGCTCACGAGGGGCACGACGTGCGTCTGCTCGAGCGCGGCGACCGCGTCGGCGGCCGTGCCGGCACGGTGGAGCGCGACGGCTTCCGCTTCGACACGGGTCCCTCGTGGTACCTCATGCCGCGAGTCTTCGACCACTTCTTCGAACTGCTCAGCACATCGACGGCAGAACAGCTCGACCTCGTCACCCTGGATCCCGGCTACCAGGTCTTCAGCGAACCGGTCGCCGGAGAGGCGGTCGAACCCCTGACGATCCCCTACGGGGCGGATGCCGTGGCCGAGACGTTCGAGCGGATCGAACCCGGCGCCGGGGCGGCGCTGCGCACCCATCTCGCCTCGGCCACGCACGCGACCGCGATGGCCGAGAGCCACTTCCTCTACAACCCCTTCACCGATCTGCGCTCGCTCGCCGGCGCCGAGGTGCTGCGCTCCGCGCCGCAGCTGGCCACCCTGCTCGGCACCAAACTGGATCGGTTCGTCGGGCGACGCTTCACCGACCCCGTGCTGCGTCAGGTGCTCGGCTATCCGGCCGTGTTCCTCGGCACCGATCCCAGCCGGGCTCCGGCGATGTACCACCTGATGAGCGCCCTCGACCTCGACGAGGGCGTGCAGTACCCGATGGGCGGGTTCTGGGGGCTCGTGCAGCGGATCGCCGTCCTCGCTGAGGAAGCAGGGGTCGAGATCATCACCGGAGCCGAGGTCACCGGCATCCGCACCGCCCCCACCGGCCGTCGCCGCGGACACAGCCACACTGCCCGCGGAGTCGAGTGGATCGACCGCGAGGGCACCCGGCACGCTGATGACGCCGATCTGGTCGTCTCGGCCGCCGACCTGCACCACACCGAGACGGCGCTGCTGCCCGATGCCGCCCGCAGCTACCCCGAGGTCTGGTGGCAGCGGCGACAGAGCGGACCGGGCGCGGTGCTCGTGCTGCTCGGCGTGGAGGGCGAACTGCCCGAGCTGGGCCACCATTCGCTGTTCTTCACGCGCGACTGGGATGCCAATTTCGCGGCGATCTTCGGCGACGAGACACATATTCCCGATCCGGCATCTCTCTACGTCTGCAAACCGAGCGCCACCGATCCGGATGTCGCACCGGCCGGGCACGAGAACCTGTTCGTGCTCATCCCCGTGCCCGCCGATACGGCACTCGGGCACGGCGGAGCGGACGGAGCCGGGGACGCGGCGATCGAACGCGCAGCCGATGCGGGCATCGACCAGATCGCCGCGTGGGCCGGCATCCCCGACCTGCGCGAGCGCATCGTCGTGCGCCAGACCATCGGCCCCGCCGACTTCGCCGATGACTACCACTCGTGGAGCGGCGGCATGCTCGGCCCCTCGCACATCCTCAGTCAGAGTGCGATGTTCCGGGCGCAGAACGCGTCGAAGAAGGTTGACGGGCTGTACTACGCGGGAGCGACGACCGCGCCCGGCGTCGGCGTGCCGATGTGCCTGATCAGCGCCGAGCTCGTGCTCAAGCGCCTGCGCGGAGACGGCTCGGGCGGGCCGACCGCACCGCGCGGCGCGGCGAAGGCCTCGACCCGATGATGGGGTTCATCTACCTCGGCTGCCTGCTGCTGAGCATTGGCGGGATGCTGCTGATCGACCGCCGGTTCCGCCTGTTCTTCTGGCGCGATGCCGCCGCCGCGACGCTCGTCACGCTTGCCGGCACGGCTTTCCTGCTGCTGTGGGATGCCGCGGGGATCGCCAGCGGGATCTTCCTGCGCGGGGCGGCGCCGATCGCCTCGGGCATCGTGCTCGCCCCGGAGCTTCCGCTGGAAGAGCCGGTGTTCCTCGTCTTCCTCGTGCTGTGCACCATGGTGCTGTACACCGGTGCGGTGCGGCTGCTGCAGGCCCGGCGAGCGCGCCGGGACATCGCCGAGCGGAGCAGCCGATGACCTATGTCGCGCTGTCGGCCGGCTTCCTCGGGGTGGCGGCGATCGCCGGCATCCTTCTCGCCCGCCGGGCGGGGACGCCGGGCGTGCGCTGGGCGGCCGTCGGCCTCGCCGCCTTCGCCCTCATCGTGCTCACCGCCGTCTTCGACAGCGTGATGATCGGCGCGGGGCTGTTCACCTACGCCGAGACGCTCATCTCGGGCATCCGGGTGGGCCTCGCCCCGATCGAGGATTTCGCGTACCCCCTCGCCACCGTCGTCGCGCTGCCCGCCCTGTGGGCGATGCTCACCCGCGAGGGCGGGGTGTCGATGCGGGAACTGCTGCGTCAGGCCTTCGTCGCCTCACGTCCGGTGAGCTGGATCAACACGGCGTTCCCGTTCGGCGCGGCGATGCTGCTCACGACGGGTGAGGTCGACTGGCTGCTCGTGGTCGGCATCCTCTACTACCTCGTGCCCTACAACCTGGCGATGTACGGCATCAACGACGTGTTCGACTACGCCTCCGACATCAACAACCCGCGCAAGGGCGGCATCGAGGGTGCGCTGCTGCCGCCGCGTCTGCACCGGCCGCTGCTGTGGCTCGTGGTGTGCACGAACGTGCCGTTCCTCATCGTGCTGATCGCGGCGGGCTCGCCGGCGGCATGGGTGGCGATCGCGGTGAGCACCTTCGCGGTGATCGCGTACTCGGCGCCGGGCCTGCGGTTCAAGGAGCGCCCGATCCTCGACTCGATCACCTCCAGCACGCACTTCGTGAGCCCCGCCGCCGTGGGACTCACGCTCGCCGGCGCAGACATCGACCTCGCTCTCGTGCTGCTGCTGTCGGCGTTCTTCCTGTGGGGGATGGCCGCGCACGCCTTCGGTGCCGTGCAAGACATCGTGCCCGATCGCGAGGCGGGGATCGGCTCGATCGCCACCGTCTTCGGTGCCGCGCGCACCGTGCAGCTGTCGATCGCACTGTGGGCGATCGCCGGCGTGCTCATGCTGTTCACCCCGTGGCCGGGTCCGCTCGCGGCGATCGTCGCGGTGCCGTACATCGTCAACGCGGCGCCCTGGTGGCGCGTGAGCGATGCGGATGCCGCGGGCACGAACCGCGCCTGGCGGCGCTTCATCTGGTTGAACTACGGATCCGGGTTCGTCGTCACGATGGTACTCATCGGCTTCGCGATGACGCGGCCCTGACTACGCTGAGGCGATGGGACAACACGGCACCACGATGAACCCCACGCTCACCGACGAGCAGTGGCAGAAACTGCTCGAGCGCGGCACCCCGCAGGATGCCGAGGCCGGTGAGTACCTGGTACGTGCCGGCGAGCCCGGTGCGGCGCTCGTCGTCGTCGAATCCGGCCGGGTGCAGGTCGTCCGCGACAAGCTGCGCTGGATCGACGAGGAGATCATCGGCGAGGGCGGCGAGCGCACCTTCATCGGTGAGCTGGGCGCACTCAACGGGCAGCGGCCGTTCCTCTCGGTGCGGGCGTCGGAGCCGAGCCGGGTGCGCCTGATCGACCGTGCCGACGTGCGCGCCCTGATGGATGAGGATGACGAGCTCTGCGACATCCTGCTGCATGCCCTGTGGGAGCGGCGCGAGGCGCTGCGGCACAGCACGGCGGCGATGACGCTGAAGCTCGTGGGCGTCGGCGACTCGGCCGACTTCCTCGCGCTGCGCCGGTTCGCCGAGCGATTCGACCTGGTGCACAAGGCCCTGCCGCTGACGCCGGCCGACTTCGGGCAGTTCGAGGAGCACGGCTTCACTCCCGACGACCTGCCGGTCGCGCTGATCCAGGGCGAGCCGATCCGCCGCGCGACGCCGGGCATCGTCGCCGAGGAGCTGGGGCTGAGCTATCAGGGCGTGACCGACGAGATCGTCGACCTCGTGGTGGTGGGCGGTGGCCCTGCCGGGCTCGCCGCCGCGATCTACGGGGCATCCGAGGGGCTCAGCACGGTGCTGTTGGATGCCGTCGCCCCAGGCGGTCAAGCCGCGTCGACGTCGCGCATCGAGAACTTCCTCGGCTTTCCGTTCGGGGTCAGCGGCGGCGACCTCATCGGGCAGGCGACGCTGCAGGCGCTGAAGTTCGGTGTGCGGGTGTACGCGCCTTGCGCGGCGGTCAGTCTGGACGCCAGCGGCGGCACCATCGACATCACCCTCGCCGACGGACGCGTTGTGGCGAGCCGCTCGGTCATCGTCACCTCGGGCGCCGCGTACCGCCGACTGCAGCTGGACCGCTGGGACGAGTTCGAGCGCGCCGGGATCTACTACGCCGCGACGCCGCTGGAGGCGCGCCAGGTCGCCGGCGAACCGGTGGTCGTGGTCGGCGGAGCGAACTCGGCCGGCCAAGCCGCCCTGTACCTCGCCTCCAACGGATGCCCGGTCGATCTCGTCGTGCGCGGGGCCGAGCTCAGCGCCGGCATGTCGCAGTACCTGGTGGGCCGGCTCGTCGAAGAGCCGCTGATCCGGGTGCGCACCGGGTCCAACGTCGTGGGGCTTGCAGGCGACGGAGGGCTGGCATCCGTCCACATCGACAGTGTCGGCGAGGTGGATGCCCGAGGGCTGTTCTGCTTCATCGGCGCGACGCCGGCAACCGGATGGCTGACGCAGATCGACCGGGATGAGCAGGGGTTCATCCGCACCGGCACGGACATCACCGCGCAGACGCTGCAGCGCTGGCAGACCATCGGTCGCGAACCGCTGCCGTTCGAGACGTCGGCGCCTCGGGTGTTCGCCGCGGGCGACGTGCGCCGCGGATCGATGAAGCGCGTGGCCGCGGCCGTCGGCGAGGGCTCCAGCGCCGTCGCGTCCGTGCATCGGGCGCTCGCGCTGATCTGACCGCCCCGGTCCCTGAGCGAGCGCAGCGAGACGAAGGGTCTGAGCGCCCCGGTCCCTGAGCGAGCGCAGCGAGACGAAGGGTCTGGGCGCCCTTCGTCTCGTCGCTGCGCTCCTCGCTCAGGAACCGGGGATGGGTGCGCTGCGCTCCTCGCTCAGGGGCCGGGGATGGGTGCGCTGCGCTCCTCGCTCAGGGACCGGCACACGGCTCCGAACGTCAGACGCGGGCGCGGCGCAGCATCCGTCGCCAGATGGGCACGGCTACGCGAGGGCGACGCGCGGCGCGCGCCGCGTCCTCGAGGGCGCGGCGCGCGTCACCGAGGGTCGGGAACGCGCCGACGGTCACGCCGCGGCCGTCCTGCACCAGGTGGGCGTCGCCGTCGAATTCGACGAAACCGGCGAACTCGCCGCCACGGGTGGCGACGTGCACGTCGTCGTCTGCCTGCTTCCAGGTCAACGGATCGGGTGTGGACAAAGTGATACTGCTCATGGTCTTGCTCATTGCTGTGGGGCGGGCACGCGCAGCGCGCCTCGCGGCGAAATCCTGGTCTGGACCGGATGCCGCGCGCATCGGTGTGCGCGGGTCCTTATGGGCCCTGATCAGTGGCGATGTGACGGCCGATCATCGGCAAATCTTTCACACTGCAACTAACAGCATAGCAGACGGGGTATCACGCGCCCCGAAACGACGGCCTCAGTACTGCTCCGGGGCCTCCGGTGTCGCCTCCCCGCGGCTGCGGCGCACCGCGAACAGGATGATCCCGATGAGGAACACCACGGCTCCGGCGCCCATGAGGATGTAGCCGATCAGGTCGAGATTCGCCCATTCGACTTCGACGTTGATCGCGAAGGTGAGGATCGCGCCGATGACGAACAGCAGGATTCCGGTACCAATGCTCATCTGAGAGCTCCTTTCGGTGGCGGCTTCTGACCGCCCACCCCATTGTGGGTGATCGACGCGCGTCCGGAAAGGGGTTTCAAGGCGCGTCGTGCGTTCCGTCTCTCGCCGCCGAGCCGTGCCGGTCGTGTTCCGGCCGCTCGATCGGGGGATGGATCACAAGTACCACGACCAGCGCCACGAGCATCAGCGTGATCATCGTCGCGGGGATCGGCAGCAGCGGGTCGAGCAGCACGAGGAAGGCCGCGAGCGGCACGGCGATGTTCACCGTGCGGTCAGCGTTGGGGCGAATCGCGATCCACCAGACGCTGAGCAGGAATATCGCCAGCGGGATGCTGACCGCATACGAGGTCTGCACGAAGGACAGCTCGGTGCGGTCGGTGAGACGGTCGATCTCGACCTCGATGCCGGCCGAGAACGCGGCGGCCGAGGCGAAGATGAAGTAGTGCCCGTAGCCGTAGCGCAGCGAACTGCGGAACGAGCCGATCTCACGGTGATGGGGCGCCCAGAAGTAGATCCACCAGAGCGCCGCCGTCGCCGTCAGCGTCAGCAGTGCCACCCACAGCAGCGGACCAAGCGCGTCGACGTCGGCCTGCGCACCGATGATCGCGTTGAACGAACCGAGCAGGCTCTCACCCAGCACAATGATGGTGAAAAGTCCGTAGCGTTCGGTGATGTGGTGCGGATGCCACGGCGTCTGCCGGTACACCTCGGCGATGACCGGCACAGAGATCTCGGCGATCGCCAGCACGAGGAAGACCACCGGCTTGAACTCATAGGGCACGAAGATGAAGCCCACCCAGAGCAGCTGCACCGCACTGATGCCGCTGGCGTAGATCAGAGCGGTCTTTCGCAGCGGCCCACCCGAACGTGCCGCGCGCAGCCACTGCGCGACGAGCGCCACCCGCATGATCACGTACCCGATCACGGGAACCGCGAAGTCGCCGTGCTCGAACGCGCCGGGGATGCCACTGGCGAAGACGAGCACACCGCCCATCTGCACGAACGTCATCACCCGGTACAGCCAGTCGTCGGTGCCGAACGAGGTGGCGAACCAGGTGAAGTTCATCCACGCCCACCAGATCGCGAAGAACATCATCAGATACGGCACGATCGCCTCGGGGTGCCCGGCCGAGATGCCGTGGTGCAGTTCGCCCGCGGCGGTCGCCACGGCGATCACGAAGACAAGATCGAAGAACAGCTCGAGGGTTGTCGCGGTGCGGTGCGGCTCGTGCGGATCGCGCGGCAGCATCCGGATCAGGCGGAATCGTGCGGGCCCTGCTGTCTTGTTCACCGGCTCAGGATAGCGGCGGCAGGGTCAGCGGGTCAGAGTTCGCCCGGGCGGGTGGCCTGCTCGTCGATGACGCGGATGATCCGCTGCGCGGCGGTGTCGGTCGCGGGTTCTGTGGCATCCGTCCGTCGCCGGCGCGGCGCGTACACGACCAGCGCGTGGAAGAGGAAGCGCACGAAGAAGGCCACCACCAGCGACAACGCAGTCGCGACGACGCTGGAGATGTGCCACGACTCGACCATGAGCGCCATCAGCGGGATCCGCAGCGCCGCCTCGACGTTGTTGAACGTGAAGGATGCCGCAAAGCGCACCCACAGGCGCGAGGCGTCATCGCGCACGTCATCGAACACGAAGCGTTCCTGCAGCACGAAGTTGCCGATGATCGTGGCCTCGGCGCCGATCACGGCCGCCCAGATGTACGGCATCCCGGCCTGGGTGAGCAGCCACATGATGCCGATGTTCGCCACCGCGCCCACCAGGCCGATCATCGCGAACAGGCTCATCTTGCCGAACCGCAGACGGGCCAGGTGCGCGGCGAAGGTGGCACCCTGCCGCAGGCTGGCCTTGGAGCTACCGTGGCGCCGCTCGGCGAACGTCATCGGCACCTCGGCGATGCGCGCATCCGACCGCACGAGGATCTCGAGCAGGATCTTGAATCCGCGCGGGCGCAGGCCGTCGAGGTCGATGCGGGTGCGATCGACGAGGAAGTAGCCGGTCATCGGGTCGGTGCTGCCCCAGAGCCGCCGCGGGAACATCGCCTTGGTCAGCCAGGTGGCCGCGCGCGAGACGCCGAAACGCACCGCGGTGCCGAGTCCGGCGGAATCGCCACCACCGATATACCGCGACGCAGCGACGACGTCCGCACCACCGCGCTCATAGCGCGCGACCAGTTCGGGAAGCAGGGCGGGCGGATGCTGCAGGTCGCCGTCCATCACGATGCACACGTCGTGGGCGGCCTCGCGCAATCCAAGCGCAACAGCCCCGCCGAGGCCGCCGTCGTTGTGGACGCGATGGATGCCACGAACCGGCAGCGAGGCGGATGCCGCAACCCGCGCGATCTCATCGATCGTGTCGTCGGTGCTGTCGTCGACGAAGAGCACCTCGGCGACCCGGCCATCCAGTGCAGCGCCGATCTCATGGACGAGCTCGGCGATGTTGTCGCGTTCGTTGAAGGTCGGCACGATGACCGTGACGGCTGCGCTCACGTGCTCCCCCTCAGCTTCCCCGGCGATCGCTGTCCCCCAACGATGCGGCTCCATCCTGTCATGTCTGGCCATGCATGTGCCCGCCTCGCGGCCCGGCGCATCCGGCGCCCACACATCGAGGACGCAATACTCTGGAGACATGACTTCTGTTGCCCCCGACACCATCACCATGTTCGGCGCCGACTGGTGCCGCGACTGCATCC
Organism: Microbacterium istanbulense; assembly: GCF_037204145.1. Classification (NCBI taxonomy): domain Bacteria; kingdom Bacillati; phylum Actinomycetota; class Actinomycetes; order Micrococcales; family Microbacteriaceae; genus Microbacterium; species Microbacterium istanbulense. Next base: position 8,917 of record NZ_JBBDGN010000021.1, on the reverse strand, counting down.
GCACGAAGAAGCAGCTCGATGAGCTCGGCGTCTCCTACACCTACGTCGATCTCGTCGCCGACCCGGCCGCGGCCGACGTGGCCAAGGAGATCTCCGGCCGCACGAACATCCCCGTCGTCGTCTACCCGGACGCCTCGCACCACGTCGAGCCGTCGAACGCCGACGTCGAGTCGAAGCTGCGCGAGCTCTCGCTGATCTGAGCCCGGCTCGCGCCCACGGCCGTACGCGGCCCTGAAGGAGACGACGATGACTTCCACACCCGCGCGCCAGAGCACCGCCCCGGCCGCCGCGATCGATGACGCGGAGCGGGGGCGCATCGACACCGCGATCGAGACGCTCGCCACGGGCTCGCGCACCTGGTCGAGCCTGATCGTCGCCCAGCGGGTCACTCTGTTGCGCGCGGTGCGTGCCGCCGTCGCCGAGGCCGCCACCGAGTGGGCCGAGACAGCCGCCGACAGCAAGGGGCTGCGCCGCGGGCACCCGCTGCGGGGCGAGGAGTGGCTGAGCGGCCCGTACACCGTGCTGGGCGCGCTGGATGCCTACATCGCCACACTCACCCGGATCGCCGAGGGGCGCAGCGCGCTCGACGGCATCCGCACCCGGCGCGCCCCCGGCGGCCGCACCCGCGTGGACGCATTCCCGTTGACGGGCATCGACGCCTTCTTGATGTCGGGGTTCTCCGGCGAGGTGTGGTTGCAGCCGGGCGTGACACCGGCGACGGCCCGCCGCACCGCCGGTCTCGCGCAGCTCACCCCCGCCGAGTCGGGCGGGGTGGGCCTCGTGCTCGGCGCCGGCAACATCACCGCCATCCCCGTCCTGGACGTGCTCTACGAACTGCTCGCCGAGAACCGCGTCGCGCTGCTCAAGGTGAACCCGACGCAGGATGCCCTCGTCCCGATCTTCGAGCGGGCACTGGCACCGCTTATCGGCGCGGGCCTGCTGCGCATCGTGCGCGGCGGTGCGGCCGTCGGTGCGTACCTGACCGCGCATCCGGGCATCGACCACGTGCACATCACCGGCTCCGCAGCGACCTTTGATGCGATCGTGTGGGGCACGGATGCTCAGGCGAAGCGCCGCCGCCGCGAGAACCGGCCGCGGCTGAAGAAGCCGATCACCGCCGAACTGGGCGGGGTCTCGCCCATCATCATCGTGCCGGGCGAGTGGTCTGACGCCGACATCACCTTCCAGGCCGAGCACGTGGCCACGATGCGCCTGCAGAATGCCGGGCACAACTGCATCGCCGGCCAGGTCGTCGTCGTCTCGTCCGACTGGCCTCAGCGCGAACAGTTCCTCACAGCGCTGCGCCGCGCCTATGCGATCGCCCCCGAGCGCCCGATCTGGTACCCGGGATCGGTAGGACGCATGGCGCCGGCGGCCGAGGCGTATCCGGATGCCCTGGTGCTCGCCGACCGACTGCTCATCGAGATCGGCCCCGGCGATGACCCCGCTCCCCTGGAGAACACCGAGTACTTCGCCCCGGTGCTGGGCGTGGTCGATCTGCCCGGACTCGGGCAGGACTTCTTCGACGCCGCCGTCGCCTATGCCAATGACCGCCTCGCGGGCACGCTGGGCGCCAACATCCTCATCGATCCGGCGACCGAACGCGCGCTGGGCACCGGCTTCGAGCGCACCCTGGCCGACCTGCGGTACGGCTCGATCGCCGTGAACACCTGGACGGCGCTGGGCTTTGTGACCCCGACCGTCACCTGGGGCGCCTACCCGGGCAACACGATCGCCGACGTCGGCAGCGGCATCGGTGTCGTGCACAACGCGCTGCTGCTCGCCGACGTCGAGAAGTCGGTCGTGCGCGGTCCGTTCCGCCCGCTGCCGCGTTCTCTGCCGGGTCTGAACGGGGGCGGCCGGTTCACGATCCTGCCGACCCCGCCGTGGTTCACGTCTGCCCGCACCGGGACGCAGGTGAGCGAGGGGCTCACACGGTTCCGCGCACGCGGCGGCATCCGCACACTCGTACGCACGCTCCTGGCGGCGCTGCGCGCCTGACACCCCGGGTTCGCTGCACGCGGTGTGCAGAAACGCTGCTTAATCCGTCCATTCAGCGGCGTTAGTGCACACCGCGCGGATCAGTCCTCGCGGGCGAAGCGATCTGTCGCGGCGCGCAGAGCGCGGGCGATGCCGGGTTCGGATGCCGAATGCCCGGCATCGTCGACGACCACGAACTCGGCCTCGGGCCACGCCTGATGCAGATCCCAGGCGGTCATCATCGGCGTGCACACGTCGTGCCTGCCCTGCACGATGACCGTCGGGATGTGCCGGATGGCGTCGACCCCGGCGATCAGTTGCCCTTCGCGCAGCCACCCGCCGTGGATGAAGTAGTGGTTCTCGATGCGCGCGAACGCGGTGGCGGATGCCGGGGCCACGGCCTTCGCGATCTGCTCCGGGTCGGGGCGCACGGAGACCGTCGACGCCTCCCAGCGCGTCCACGCGACCGCGGCAGGAACATGCACCGCGGGGTCAGGGTCGAACAGGCGGCGGTGGTACGCCTCGATCATGCGGCTGCGCTCGAGCACCGGGATCTCACGCTGGAAGTCGGCCCATAGGTCGGGGAAGATCGCCTCGGCTCCTCCCTCGTAGAACCACTCCAGCTCGTGCCGGCGCAGGGTGAAGATGCCCCGCAGCACCAGCTCACTCACCGCGTGCGGGTGCGCCTGCGCGTAGGCGAGCGCGAGGGCGCTCCCCCAGGAACCGCCGAAGACCTGCCAGCGTGAGATGCCGAGGTTCTTGCGCAGCAGCTCGAGGTCGGCGACGAGGTGCCAGGTGGTGTTGAACCGCAGATCGGCCGCCGGATCGGAGGCGTGCGGGGTGGAGCGCCCGCAGCCGCGCTGGTCGAGCAGGATGATGCGGTACACCGACGGGTCGAAGAAGCGCCGATGCCAGGATGAGGTGCCGCCGCCGGGGCCGCCGTGCAGGAACACCACCGGCCGGCCGTCGGGGTTGCCGCTCTGCTCCCAGTAGACGCGCTGCCCGTCTCCGACGAACAACTCGCCCGTCTCGTAGGGCTCGATGGGCGGGAACAGCTCGTCCAGGTGCATCGTGATCCTCCCCCGTGCCCGACGATCAGGCCTCCCTACGTTAACCCGCGGGCGGTATATCGGGGAATCCCGGTCAGAGCTCGTTCTCGGCGACCGCGAACGTGTCGCACACCCCCAGGCCGTTCTTGTAGCCGTTCGCGAACCAGTACTGACGCTGTTCACTCGACCCGTGCGTGAAGCTCTCGGGGTTCACGAAGCCCGACTGCTGCTGAATGTGGTCGTCGCCGACGACGAGCGCCGCGTTGAGCGCATCCTTCAACTGCGTGTCGGTGATCGGCTCGAGATACGGGTTGCCCTTGTCGTCTTCGAGGGTGCTGACATCGCCCAGCCACGCGCCGGCGTAGCAGTCGGCCTGCAGTTCCATCCGCACCCCGTTGCTGCCGGGTCCGGTGCCGTTGTTGGGGTGCTCCTGCATCACTCCGGTGATGTTCTGGATGTGGTGTCCCCACTCGTGCCCGACGATGTAGAGTTGCGCGAGCTCACCCGCCGAGGCGCCGAACTGCTGCCGCATGATGTCGAAGAAGGTGGGGTCGAGGTAGACCCCCTCCTCCGGCGGGCAGTAGAAGGGCCCGACGGCGTTGGATGCCGTGCCGCACTGCGTCGACGTCTGACCGTCCACCACGGTGAGCTGGGGTGCACGGTAACCCTCGACGTGCTGCGCCCAGTAGTCGTCGAGCACCACCTGCGCGCCGGCCATGCGGCACTCGTCACGCGTGTTGGCGTCCTCGCCGGTGTCGCATTGCAGCACCGCGCTCTCCGAGCCGGACTGCGGCTGCTGCTCGGTGGGGAAGAACGCGCTGAGGTCGATCCCGAGCATGGGGCCGACGAGCAGGGCGAGGATGCCGAGCACGCCGACGCCACCGGCTCCGGCGATCACTGCGGTGCGGCCGCCACGGCGCGTGGTGTTTCCCGAGATATCGGCATCCGGATTGAACGTCATGCATGAACGGTACCCCCATCCGGGGCCGGATGCCGGGGTTAGGCTCGAGCCATGACGACGACGATCACGCTCACCGGCGCGGGCGGCCAGATCGGCTACGCGCTGCTCTTCCGTATCGCAGCGGGCGACCTGCTCGGCCCTGATGAGCCCGTGCGGCTCCGCCTGCTGGAGATCCCGCAGGGCCTGGGCGCGGCGGAAGGCGCCGCCCTCGAACTGCAGGACGGCGCCTTCGGACTGCTCGAGCATGTCGAGGTCACCGACGACCCGGCCGTCGGCTTCGACGGCGCCGACCTGGCGTTGCTCGTCGGTGCGCGCCCGCGCGGCCCCGGCATGGAACGCGGCGACCTGCTCGCCGCGAACGCGGGCATCTTCGGCCCCCAGGGCGCGGCCATCGCCGCCCACGCGGCATCCGGCGTGCGAGTGACGGTCGTCGGCAACCCGGCCAACACGAACGCGTTGATCGCCGCCGCCTCGGCCGACGGTGTGCCTGCCGAGCGCTTCACGGCGCTGACCCGACTCGACGAGAACCGCGCCAGGGCACAGGTCGCGCAGACGCTGTCGGTTCCCGTCGACGAGGTGCGGCAGGTGATCATCTGGGGCAACCACTCGGCGACCCAGTTCCCCGATCTGTCGCAGGCGACGGTCGCCGGGCAGTCGGCGCTGGACGCACTGTCGACCACGGTCGGCGATGTGCGCGCCTGGCAGGAGGACAGCTTCATTCCCCGCGTCGCAGGGCGCGGGGCGGAGGTCATCCAGGTGCGCGGCTCGTCGTCGGTGGCCTCTGCGGCGAGCGCGACGATCGACCACGTGCGCGACTGGGTGCTCGGCAGCGAGGAGTGGACCAGCGCCGGGGTCGTATCACACGGCGAGTATGGCGTGCCGGAGGGGCTCATCTCGTCGTTCCCGGTGCGCTCCGAGAACGGCAGCTGGCAGATCGTGGAGGGACTCGAGATCGGCGAGTGGGCGCGCGCACGGATCGATGCGTCGGTCGCCGAGCTGCTCGACGAGCGGGAGGCGGTGCGCGCGCTGGGCATGCTGTGACCGGCGCTATTGCCGGTCAGGCAGAATGGATGCCGGAGGTGCGACGATGAGCGACGCGACGAACACGCAGGATGCCGCGCTGACGAGCCCCCTGCACCTGCCGCATGCGGCAGCCGACTGCCCCACCTGCCTTGGGGGTGCCGCTCACGACTGGTGGTCGGCCCGCCCCGAGGGCACCCGACTGGTCGGACTCGTCGTCGCCCGCGACGGCATGCCGTCGGTGGTGCAGCAGCGCGAGGACCTCACCCGCTTCGGCGTGCCGATCGAGGGTTTCCGGCATCCGGCCCCCGAGATCCTCGAGAGCTGGGGCGATCGTCTCGCCCGGCTGCTCGACACTCTGCAGAGCGGCGACGTGCTCGTCGTCGCGAACGTGCATGCGCTCGGCCGCACCCTCGACGAGGAGACACGCACGGTCGCCGAGCTGCGCCGCCGCGGCATCATGGTGAAGGTTCTCGGCCATCACGCCCGCCACCTCGCCGACGCCGGGCGCTGACCCTCTCGTCAGCCGCCCTGCGCCATGAGCATCTCGCGCAGCGACGCCGGACGCTGCTGCGCGAAGTACGACACGGCGAGCAACTCGTCGAAGAACGCCAGCATGACGTTCTCCAGCTCGCCGAGCGGCGTCGCGAAGCGCGCCAGCAGCACCTGCTTGCTGCCGGGCACAGGCACCCAGTAGTCGGCGACGAGCTGGGTGATCCCCTCGAGCTCGTCGTCCTCGGAGAGCGGCCGCACCGTGTGGGTACGCACGGCGGGCACCCCGGGGCCTGCGACCTCGACCAGCGTGGCATGGGCCGCGGGATCGAGCTGCGCCAAGCGCTCGGCCAGCACGGCGAGCACGGCGAGCGCAGACTCTCCGATCGCGGGACTCATCCGCAGCCCCGAGGGCTCGAAGACCAGAAGCGAGACCGGCAGTGGCGCCCCCGGCGCGACCTCGGTCGAGAACATCAGGGCGCGCGGTGCCCCCGACGCCCCTGCGTCAACGGCCGCGGTCAACTGCTGTCGGACCTTCGCCCGCTCAGCCGCACGGTCGTCGGCCACGCCGACGGCATCCCGCGCGATCGCACGGATCGAGGCGGTGGTGGCATCCGGCGTCGACAGATCGACAGAGAACCAGCGACCGGGCAGGCGGAAGCGCAGCTCGCCCGCGCTCACTCGGGCGCCGTCCACGCGCCGTAGCGCTCGGCCATGCCCGTCAGGCTCACGCCGCCCTGCCCCGCATTCGTGACGCTCAGCCCCTCAAGCCCGGCGGCCGCCGATCGCAGATCGACCACGTCGTGGACACCATCGGTGTCAGCGCCCGCGGTGAGTTTGATCGTGTTCGGCTCCCAGGGGAGCGTGCGCCAGATCGCCTCGACCACGGCATCCAACTCCTCTGTCGTGAACGGGTCGCCACTGTCACAGATGAGGCCCAGTCCGAAGCGGTGACCGAAGCCGTTGCGGGACTGCTGCGGGTCGCGCACATCGACGACGCGCGGCGTGGCGGCCGGTACTGCAGTGGCGATGTTGCCGAAGTCCACGGGAGTCTCCTCTGAAGAATCGGGGTCGGGGCTCACGATGCCGCAACCGGCCAGGCCGGCGATCAATGCTCCTGACAGCCCCACGGCGAGCAATCCTCGGCGGCTGAGATCTCGGCGCGTCATGCTCATTCGTTCCACTGGTAGTACGACGTGTCCACGTACCCATCCTCGGCGAAGAAGTGCGCAAGGTCGGGATGATTCGCCTGCACGTCGGCGAGATGCTGTTGATAGGTCGAGGAGTAGGCATCGGCGTTGTGCGCGCCGACATCGACGCCGAGCACCGGGTTCGGGGTGGGCGGGTCGACGCTGATCGTCGTCCAGTTCGGACCATGCTGCGTGCCGAGGTCACCGGCGATGATGTCGAGATTGGGCACCGGGTCGCCGTTGTGCTGCACCGAGACGACGTCGACGTCGCCGGGGATCGGCATGTGGTCGATCGGTGCGCCAGAGGCGATCACCGCCTGCCAGTTGTAGTCCGAATTGTAGGAGACCAGATGCCCCGCCATGATGCCGCCCTGACTGAACCCGACCAGCATGACCGGGTCGTCCGCGCCGATGCCGGCGTCGGCCATCGCGTCGAGCACGGCGCGCTCATACTGCGTCTGCAAGGCAGGGGTGAGGATGAGAGCCAGGTTGCTGTCGAGATCGTTGACGGCACCCTGATCACCGAAGCGGGAGAGCCACTCCTGCGTGCTCGGCAAGGTGACGGTGTAGTACCAGCCGTCGGGGCCGAGCACCTTCGTGATCTTGATGACGCTGTTGCCTTCAGCGCCGAGCGAGTCGACCTCACCGGTGCCGTCGAGCACGTTCTGCAGCGTCTGCGGGTCTGGTTCGTCCTCCGGAGCGCGGTACGGCTCGAAGGGCGTCACCTTCGGCGTCGGCTGGAGCACGTCCGACAGGATGCTGGCGAGCAGGAACGCCGCGAGCGCGCCGACCACGAGGGCCGCGAGCAAGCCGCTGCCGAGAAGCGCGAAGACCAGCAGCAACACCAGGAGGGTGCCGAGGATCGCGACGATGCTGTCGGCGATGGCCTGCAGGAGATCGACGACCCCCTGCAGGAAGTCACCGATCCACTCCCCGATGCCGGCGAGGAAGTCGCCGATGTCGGAGAAGAAGTCACCGACACCGTCCCAGAAGCCTTCGTTGGTGGCGTCGATGGCCGCATCGATGCGACGGATCGCCGCCTCGGCCGCGTCATCCATGTCGGCTCGCGCTTCGTCGAGCAGCGCCAGGGCGTCATCGATGTCGCTCTGTGCGTTACTCACCAACCGACGGAGTCCCGGGAGGTTGTCGGCCAGGGGAGAGCTCGCCGGGTCGTCGGATGCCTCGACGGCGCGTTCGACGTCGCGCAGGTTCGAACCGGCTGTCTCGCGCGCGGCGACCGCGGTATCGAGATCATCGTCGGCGCGCTCTGCCTTGGCGTGCGCATCAGAGAGCGCGACGGCGTACTCGGTGAGGGCGTCAGCGGTGCCCTTGTACCGGGGGTGCACACGCTCGAGGTCGCGCGAGATCTGCTCGTTCTGCTGGTGCAGGGCCTCGACGGCCTTGCCCTCATCGTCGGCCACGATGCCGCGCATCTGCGCGATCACGTCGAGGATCACCTCGGCCGAGCGCACCAGGCTGGCGGCACGTGAGGAGAGCTCTGCGGGCCTGCCGGGAAGTACAGCCATCGCCTAGTCCTCGCCTTCTCGAGCCATTTGCGCGTCGAGGTCACGGAACGTGTCGACGATCGCCTGGATGAAATCGGCCTGCGTGCGGAGGTTGTCGCGAAGCTCCTCGCGGGCGATGTCCCACTTGCCGCCGAAGTCGGAGACCTTGTCGCTCAACCCGTCGTGGCCGGTGAGGCCGCCGAGATCGTCGGCGAAGCTTTCCGCGTCATCGAAGTCGGCGGCGAGGCCACGGGCTGCGGTCGCGGCCGTCTGCAGCCGGGCGAGATCCATCCTCACGTCAGACATGACGTCCCCCTCCCTCGAGTGCTGCCGTGCGCCTGCGGGCGGCGGCCTGCCTCAGCAGGTTTCCGAGTGCCGCATCGGCCGCGCGCACCTCCGCGCGCAGGGCGGCGGCATCGGCGGCGGATGCCGGCACCCGCGCGCGCAGCCCATCCATCGCTGCCCTCAACACCTCGTCGTCCATTCGAGTCCCCCCTTGTTCGTCTCGACTGTAGCGAGCAGGGCGGAATGCGGCGATGGGCACAACTCCCCACCGACAGCCGCGCCTGCACACAGACGAGGGGGCCGACGGCGAACCGTCGACCCCCTCGCGAATCCTGTGGCTGGGTTCAGCCGCCGGCGAGCTGCTGATCCAGGTCCTGGATCGCACGCATCATGCCCAGCAGCGACTCCGACATGTCGTTGATGCCATCCACCGCA
>NZ_JBBDGN010000020.1:0-37759 GCF_037204145.1 Microbacterium istanbulense | reverse complement strand
GCGTGATCCTGCGGAATCGCGGCCGGCCCTCTCCCCCGCCTCCGCCGGGCCGGTGCCGGCAGGGCGCAGGCTGTCACTGCCCGGGTACGCAAGAAGCCCCCGACTCTCGTCGGGGGCTTCTTCGTCTGTGGACCTCCGTAGAGAGTTTGAGAACCCCTGCCCACCCTTGAAAACCCTATCTTTGCGCAGGTCACGCGGCTTCTACAAGCACGACCGGCGTTCGTCGGGGCCGACGGTGGCGGACTCGCGGGGTCGGATGGTGCGGTCACTTGAGATGGCTCAAACCCTTCTGCGCCCCGAGCAGGTCGACGATCTGGTGGCGGAGTATCGGGATGGGGCGACGCTCGTAGAGCTGGCATCCCGGTTCGGAGTGAACCGCCGTACGGTTGCCGCGCACCTGACACGCCGGGCGGTCCCGATCCGACGCGGGAGTTTCAACCCTTCCCGCATCCACGAAGCAGCCAACCTCTACCTCAGCGGGTTGACGCTGGTAGAGGTCGGCGTGAAGGTCGGGGCAGGACCTCAGGCTGTCCGGCGGGCGCTCGCATCGCACGGCATCGTGATCCGGCCTGGCGGTGGCCGTCGATCGCGCGTCGCCTCGTCCCTGGTCGCAGTCGGGTGACTCTAGGCGTGCAGAACCGGGACGCGAGTATCTACCTCGGCGGAGGCCTCACGGCGCTGACGGCGACGGATTGCGGCCTCGTGCAGGCGTGCGCGAACGAGCAGAACAACGCTCACGGGTCCCATGATGACGAACTTGAGTGCGTTCCAGCACGCCCACAGCACGATGAGGTGCAGCCAGCCGGGACCGCCGACGGCGACCGCGGACGAGCAGGCGTAAGCGATCAGGAAGTACGGGAGAGCGACCAGCATCGCGGGTAGCCCCCACCTGAGTCCGCGTCGGGTGCGGATGGCAGCGAGCAGTCGGTTGCTCGGCATGTAGCGATGCAGGTAATCGCGGGTGCGAACGCTGAGCGTCCAGATGAAGCGGAACATGACGGGCCTCTCGTCACACGTGTTTCTCCGTCGAGGAGGCAGAACGTGTATGAGTGCCCGAAGGCCGTCCCGGAGGACCCGCAATATGAGGAGAACCTGCCTCAACCTCCACTGTACGCCGGGGGCGGCGTTCACGGAACCCTCCGGTTCCGCGTCGCCGTGCGTACCTCTCTGTACGAGCGAGAGGAGCCGATGATGGCGAACCTGAGCCAGTTGGTCCAGGACGAGCGCACAGCACGGATGGCGCTGTCGATGATCGTCGAACCAGACGACGCCGTGACAGGCCGTCTCCTGGGCGAGGTGGGAGCGGTCGAGGTGCTCCAGCTCGCCGAGCGTGACGATGACGCGCCGGGCCTCGGCACCGTTGACGCACGGGTCTGGCGCGCCCAGTTCGAGCGTTCGGACGCTCAGACACACTCCCAGCGCATCGTCGAAGCCCAGCGCATGGGTATCGGAGTGCTGATCCCTGGCGACCAAGATTGGCCGTCCGCGCTCGACGATCTTGGCGATCGGCGGCCATACGTCCTGTGGACTCGCGGCGCTACCTCGTTCCTGGCGCGACCGCTCAGCGAGTTCGTCACGATCACCGGCGCAAGGGCCGCGACCTCCTACGGCGAGCACGTGGCCGGAGAACTGGCTTCCGACCTCACCAACGCTGAGCGGGTAGTGGTTGCGGGCGGTGCGTACGGCATCGAAGGAGCTGCCCATCGAGCGGTCCTGGCCTCCGGTGGCGACACGATCGCGGTCATGGCAAACGGCGTTGATCGCCCCTACCCGATGGGTCACCGAGAACTACTTGAGCGAGTGGCGGACCTCGGCCTCATGGTCAGCGAGGTTCCACCTGGCTCAGTGCCTACGCGCCACCGCTTCCTCGCTCGCGCACGCCTGATGGCCGCGCTCTCCGCAGCGACCGTTGTGGTTGAGGCCGGCGTCCGCTCGGGCTCGATGAAGGTGGTGCGAGAGGCCCAACAGATCGGCCGTGCCGTTGGGGCTGTCCCCGGGCCGGTCACCAGCGCAACCAGCATGGGACCTCACCAACTGCTCCGCGACAACATGGCCGCCATCGTGGTGAACGTCGGCGACATTGGCGACGCCTTGAGGAGATCGCGACAAGCGACAAGCGCCGCTATCCAGCACGGGGCCTTCCGCGAGAACTCTGCGCACCTCGGGCGCTCACTCTAGCCAGATCGCCGTCGCAGTCCCAGCGAGAAAGACCCAAGCCGGCGGGGCCAGCCCCGGGCCAGCCCAGACGCTCCGCGCTGGCCACATTCTTATCGGAGCATTGCCTGTCGCACTAGGACCTCAAGAGCTTCGTCTACGTCGTCTGCTGACAGGATCGACTCCAACTGAGAACGATCGATCATCACGACGCAGATTTCCTGCGTTGAGAACCTCAGCTCTTGCATCCGCGCATCGTCCGTGAATCCAGCCAGTGAAACCAGTACCGCTATGCGTGCGGTTCCTCGCTTAGTCTGGAGCTTAGTGATGAGCGACGAGACCATAGGCTGCGATGCCTTATCGGCCCGATTCTTGGACTCGACGAGAATGAATGGTACGCCGGACTTCTGCCAGACGCGGGAACTGAAGTTGTCAATCTGAAGAACCAGATCGATCTCCTCGGTCTCGTTCCGGTAATTTCGCTCCACGACCTTTAGGTCACGCGCTTGAGCGAAGGTGAACGCTAGCAGCGCTTCGAGGCGCTGCCCCTTCTCGTGGGCGGTTCCATCTCCGATCCGATTCCAGACGACGCTCGCGACGCTTCGTCGCAGGTCAGGTGATACTGGCACCTCAACATCAGCCAACGCAGCGAGCAACGGCCTGGGAGTGAGCTGCTTGGTCGTGTCGTAGTCATCTAGAACAATGACGTCTGCGTCAACACCTACGAGCAACTCCACGATTTCTGGCTTGAACAATGATGCGAGATTCAGCGCCAGCGTCGGCTTGATTCCCATCTGCGCAGCGAGGTCAAGACGGTCACGAACGAAGCGAGGCAACTGGTCGGGAAGGAAGACATAGAGAAGCCTCCTACCGTCCTTCGAAACGGCGTTGGGCTTCCAGCGTTTGCTCCCTAGGTCGAGTTCGACGTCCGGGGCCCAATCCTGACCTTTGTCGCTCGCGTAGATGCGTTCAGCGGCCGCGTCGACATCGACGATGCCAACCGGGCGCCCTCGCGATGGCTCATCAACGATCTCGTCCACGAGTGCGCCCTCGACCTCAGTTGTGCTGCTCATTCGAGTCGATCAGCGCTGTGATTTGTTGGATGAGTTCGCGGCCGAGGCGGCGGACCTCTTCATTGTCCGAGGTCCCCGCCGTCTTGGTCAGGAGCCTCGCGAACACCGCAACCATGGTTGAGGTTCGGCGCCCCAGTTTGTCCACCTCGACCATCATCTGAACAGTCTCTTCGTACGCGTCATCGATAGTCGCCTCCGGCTTCTCGATGAGATCTCGGATCGAGGTATCGAGCGAAGAGGTTCCAGTGCCGTTCGACTCAGCATCCTGCGCAGCGAACCTGATGATCGGTGAGACTTTGCGGAGGCTGACGGTATCGGTGATCACTTGGTCAAGTCGCTTCTGGACGAAAGCCTTACTCACGCGGTCTTCGCCGTACTCGTCTAGAATCGCGGGCCTGTTGCTGCGCAGGGCATCGATGACGTTCTTCTTGAGTTCCCAGAAGAAGTTGAGGGGGATCGTCTCCTCCCGGATGTATTCCTGCCACTGCTCGGGGAGCGTGACAACATAGCGGAGCTGTCGCACACGTTCGATCGACAGACCAGTGAGGTCGCGAAGTTCGCTGTCGTTGGGCTCCTGTCCCTCCGCGTCCTTGATCTCTTGCGCAAGCCGCTGGAGCGCCTTTGCGGTCGGAATATCACGCCAAGGCTCCCGGATCAGATGGATGTTGAACATCTGCTGGAGGACTTCGCGCTCGCTGCGTTCCGTCGTGATGACAGCCGGAATCTTGCTGTGGCCGAGATCGCGGGCGCATCGGAACCTACGCTCGCCATCAACAAGGACGTACTTGTCGCCCTTCGGATACACAACAATTGGAACGAGCACGCCTTCCAAATCGATGGAGTCCGTGAGTCGATCCAACTCATCCTTCGGGAAGTCCAGGCGCGGGTTCTGAGCGTTCGGCTCGACATCCGACACACTCAGTTCCCGCAATTGTGCGGTTGCGTTCTCCTGCGTATCAACTTGCTCTTCAGCTTCAGACGAGACAGACATATAGATTCTCCGTTGCCGACTTCTTGGACGCGCCTGTGGAAGCGCCCATCGTTGAGTGGTTTGCGTCGTAGGACCGGGTCTGAACGTCACCAAAGTACTGAAGCGCGATCTCCGGCACAGTCGCACCTGCGTCGCCTAGCAACCCACTTGACGGATAACTAATGACCAGGGGGACTTGCATTCGCGATACGTTCCGACAGAGGTCATGGAACGATGAAACGACAGCAGTCTTCAACGAAAATCCGGTGGTAAAGCGATCAGACCTATTCCGCCCCGCGCCAGTGGAGTCTGGAAAATCGTAGCGGTACAGCGTTTCGTACATGTGGTAATACCGGCTGTACTGATCCTTCGTATATGGCGGGTCTGCATACACGGTCCCAATGTCGCGAAGTTCCCCCGCACTGACAAGGTCGAGCGCGTCGCCGACGTATACGGAGTTGTTCCTCCGCCATGCCTCGTCACCAACCTGCGAAACTGCTTCGAGTGCCAAACCGAACTCGTCCCAGAGCGAACGGGTCCAAGTACGCACAATACGCGTGTGCGCTGATTCCGAGTTTGGCCTGAGGAACTGGGCTGTGTGGCCCGGAGCGTTGACAAGGACGGATGTTCCGGCAATCCAGGCGGCCAACATCCAGTCGCGGTCTCTTAGGTGGACATCGGCGTCTATGGCCGCCCTTGCGGCATCCAACTCAATAGCTTGGCGAAGACTGAGGTATCCGGCCGAGAAGTACAAACTTGCGAGCTCGTAGTGTTCTGAACCGCTCGACTCGGCCGCGAGCTTCGCCTTCCGGCGGCGTGCTGCAGAGTTGCCTACATGCTGCGCTTTGTCCATGTAGCTGAGCAGATCGGCTCGCGAGCCACGGAGAGCCGTGGTCTCGGTCTTCAACTCCACGGCATAGACGGCTTCCAACTCGTGGAGCCGGGCCTCGTACGAGGGAAGCAGACGCTCTATGACCTCTGCGGACGGCGTAGAGCGGTCAGGTCCCGTGAAACGTGCCCTTGATACTGCCGCAGTAAAACTCAGCGCGTCGTTCGTGACGACCGACGCGGTCTCTCGAAGGCTCTCCGCCACGCTACCCATGCCGGAGAAGAGGTCTACAACGCGCCCATCGGGCTTGAGCTCGGAGATCGTGTCACGTACATGGTCCGCCATGTGGCGCTTCGTACCCATGTACCGGACTACCACCTTACCCGCCTCCTTCCGTGCGACGATCAACTGCTCCAACGCTATCGGCTCCTCCTCACAGCGCGGGCCTGACTCGCCGATCGTCCCGCGCGTCGAGCCCCGATCTGGCGCTCCCGGGTGTATAGGTAGGGCCGGTCGTCGTGGTGCTTGACCCAGTTGGCCAGCCGGGGCTCCCGACTGTCGGGGTCAAGTCCGGCCACCCAGTGGTCACAAGATCGCGGCCGCAACGGCGAGCGAGTTCCGGGTGTCTACAGTCCGCGGATGCCGTGCGCTGGGGACTGCGAAGCTCTCCCTTCTTCGGCGCCCACGGCACGGCGCGCCCGGACTGCCCGATCAATCGCCGATCGCGCTCGGGCGGCGTCGATCTTCTGCGCGGTTGACTCGGGCGGGGCGCCAAGGGGTGCGTCGTCGGCGATGCGGTAGCGGTCTCGGTAGGCGGCGACTACGCGGGCGGCCTTGCGCCAGGCCGTGGCTCGGCGTCGGTCGCTGGGTGTCTCCCCCAAGGCCTCGATCCACGGAGTGCTCTCGGCCAGCGCCACGTCGAGTACGGCATCGGCGCGGGCTTCGATCAGTGCTTCTCGCTCGTCGAGTGCTGCACGCATCTCGGCGTTCGTCACGCCGTGGGCGCGTGGGATGAGGCCAGCGATGAGGCGCGGGGGTTTCCATGTTCGTCCTGATCCTGCGGGCCGGGTAGTCGCTCGCTCGACCCGGTAGTGGAGGACGGCGGCGATGTCGTCGGCGTCGCTGAACCCGCGCGCTGCGACGAGGCGCGGCAGGAGTGTCTCGACATCGTGGTGGTTCGCTTCGGCGCGGCGCAGTTCGGCGGCAAGTGGTCCGAATGCGTCGGATTCGATAGCGCTGTCGGCCTGTTCGTCGGTGAGTCCGGAGCTGCGGATGAGGGTGGCCCAGCGGTCGTGTTGGGCTGCGGCAGCAATGGTCTCGTACTCGGCGGCGAGCTGAGCGATCGAGCCCCACTGCTCCTGTTCTGCCACGGTGGCCTCGTGCGCCGAGAGTTCGGCTCCGCTGTGCTGTAGAACGCCGTAGAGCACGCTTCGCGCGGTGGCGTGCGGGTCGTCGCCGGGGTGTGGTTGAGCGTGGTCGTCGGCGCGGTCGAGAGTCACGTAGGCGCGGTTGGAGTGCCGGCCTCGTGTCATCGCGACGTAGAAGGTCTCTCTGGTCGAGGTCGGTTCGACCAGCACGTGCGCGGTGTCGGTCGTGACGCCTTGCGCGCGGAAGGCGGTGACTGCGTATCCGAGATCGACCTGGTCGGCCACGTACCCGGCAGGCACGACCACCGTGCCGCCGAACCGGCGTCCCGGCTTGCGGATCGCGATGGTGCCGTCGTCGCGGACGGCGGTGACGGTCCATATGTCGCCGTTGCGTACCCAGTCCCGACCGGTCGTGGTGCGGAGTCGTCGGTCGTTGCGTCGGGTGATGACGGTGTCCCCGACGCCGGCGGCGGTGCCGTCGCGGAGTTCGACCTCGCGGTCGGGGTTCAGCGTCTTGTTGTGGATCAGGTCGGCGCGGGCGCGTCGGTTGAGGGTGGTCACGTCTTCGTGGGTCTCGGCGATCAGCACCGAGATGAGCCCTTTGTCGCGGTCGGCGCGCCAGGCGTTGTAGGCGGCATCGGTCATGGTCTCGGCGTCGCCGCCGGTGATGCGCTGATGGGTGAGGTAGGTGTCGATGGCCTGGGTGCGTCCGTGGCGCAGCTCGAGTGAGGCGGTCTTCTCCCAGGCGTGGGTGAAGCGGTGAACGTCGACCAGTTCTGGCGTGTCGTTCCGGTCGTTGGCGATCATCGCGAACGCGCCGCCGGCGTCCACGGATTGCAGCTGGGCGTAGTCACCGACCAGCAGCACCTTCGCGCCCGCGTCCTGGGCGAGGTGGGTGATGCGGTCCAGCGACAGGGTGCCCGCCAGGGAGGCTTCGTCGATGATGATGAGCTGACCTACGGCGAACGTGGTTCCGTGCAGGAGGTGGTTCTGCCACCACTTCGCGGTGTTCTCGGTCGCGATCCCGAGATCGTCGGCGAGAACCTGTGCGGCGACCGCTGATGGTGCGAGGCCAACGACGGAACCGGGACCGTGCTCGGCCTCCCACGCGCGGCGGAGTGCGTTCATGGCGGTGGTCTTGCCCGCCCCGGCGGGGCCGACGAGGACATCGAGCATCCGTCCCGACACTGCGATGCGTATCAGAGCGTCGGCTTGGTCGTCGCCGAGCATCCGCCCTTCAGTGTCGGCGCGACGCGTGATCTTCTCGACCGTCGCGAGCGCCACCGTCGGCCCGGCCAGGTTGCTGGCGCGTTCGAGCAACCTGTCTTCGGCCGCGAGCTGAGCCTCTGAGGTGAACACAGTCGAACCCTTCGGGCGGAACACCGAGGTGCCGTCAGGTCGGCGGAACACAACCGGTGACGTGGCGAGTTCAGGAGGCGTCAGCCGGAGGGAGACCCGTTCGGCGGCGTCGGCGACCATTGCGACGATGGCTTCTCGGTCTTGCATGGTCGCGAACCGCCAGCCCATCGTCTGCCTGGATGCCTCGGCCATGAGGTTCCATCGTCGCCAGGTCGAGCGCTTCTCACCGACAACCTCCACGACCGAGCGCCCGATCTCGCCGATCACGTCGAGCGGCACGTCGTCGGCGCGAAGCAGCAACGGCTTGTCGTTGTCGGTCACCTCGCGCGCCCACATCGTCGCGTCCCTGCCCAGCGTCTTCGTAGCGCGCTCCCGCCACTCGCCGGTGAGGTCGGCCAACGACCGGACTTGCTTCTCGGGTCGGGTCGTCAGTGTCGCTTGGGCTCGGAGCTTGAGGATCGTCGCGTTCGAGGGTTGGCGACCGTGCTGGGCGACGTACTCGGCGATGAGGCGATCCTTCGCGATGTCGATGTGACGGGCGCGGGTGGAGAACTCCGCGACCAGTTCCTCGGGAATCTCGGTGATCGCCCACGCCGGGTTCCTGTCGCGGCCCATGTCGCGTGCCTCCCACTCCACGCCGAACGTGCGCGTCATGTGATCCGCGAACACGGCTTCGTGCAGCTCAGAGAGCGCGACAACGGCGGCGTGCATCGGCCTGCCGTCGAGTGAGCGCCACTTGCCGTCGAAGGCGGTCTTGGCCTTGTTGCTGATGACCACGTGCGTATGTAGGTGGGGGTCGCCGGCACGGGAGTCGAAGTGATCGAAAGCGGTCGCGATCAGCCCGGTGACATCGACCTGCGCAACCGCACCGTCCCCGGAGGTTGCGCCGGTGCGGGTGGCTGCAACCTCGCGTTCCATGAACGCAACCACCTCCGCAACCGCTCGATGATGCGCCTCACCGATCAGCGCCTGCTCCCCAGCGTCAGCGACCGCCCACAACACACTCGCGGACTTCGGGATCGAGAAGGTGAAGTCGAACCCAGCCACCGCACGCCGTGCGCTCCGGGCAGTCTCCTCGGCCACGATCTGCGCGACAGCCTCACCCTTGGCACCAGGTGTCATGGTCGGTTCGAGGCCGGCGATCCGCGCCTCGATCCGCTTGGCCTCGCTCTTGTAGATCGGGAAGGCCCGACCGAGCGGTTGGTCGGTGATCGGATCATGGCCAGCCCCCATCAGTAGCTGGAGTTGGTGTTCTGATACCCGGTCGCCCGCCCGAATCTCACCCTTACCGAGGGCCGCTACGCCCGCGCCGAGCCAGCGACCAGGAGGAGTGCCTTCCTCCATGTAGTAGCGAGTGAGCGGCGTCGAGAGCGACCTGTTGCCGTCGGCTGCCGCAACAGTCTTGAGCAGGTACTTGTAGCCGTCACCTGCCGACATCACGCGCATCGAAACCGTCATGGTCACCTCCCGTCTCGCCGGACAGGTGAGCACGCGCACTCGGTGACTTCTGAGGCGGTAAAGCCCGGCTCTACCTCGATCTGCAAGACGCGTGTGACCTCAGAAGCAGGTCGGAGAGGAGGCCCGAGATCGAGTGCTTCAGCGGTGGACTTCACGGTCGGTCGGAGTTCGCCGGGTCGGCGGGTGAGCAGCGGCGTGTCGAAGTCGTGCACCTGACAGGTGACCAGCTCGGCATCGGTTCTCAACGAGGCGCAGATGTCGGGGACGACTGTCAGCTGGAGCGCTCTTCATGCACGAACTCAACCCAGCAGCGATTCTCGACTCAGGATCGGGTCGCTGTTCAGCGGTTACGGCGGCCTCGACCTCGCCGTCGAGCACGTCTTCAACGCCAGAACGGTGTGGTTCTCCGAACTCAACGAGCCCGTCGCCCGCGTCTTCGCCAAGCACTGGCGTGACGCGCCGAACCTGGGCGATATCACCGCCATCGACTGGAGCCAGGTCGAACCCGTGGACATCCTCATCGGCGGCTTTCCCTGCCAAGACGTGTCCACTGTCGGCAAGCGCGCTGGCATCGCGCCAGGCACCCGTTCCGGGCTATGGGCACACATGGCCGCAGCAATCAACGCACTCCAGCCTGAATGGGTCGTCATCGAGAACGTCCGTGGGCTGCTGTCCTCCCCAGCGACACGGCCACCCACAGAAGGAGACCACCGTGAACCATGCAAGCCCGGCGACGCAACCCCCGACGATGCAACCCTTCGCGAGCTGGAACCCGACCCGTGGCATCTGGGAGACCACGCAGCTCGACCTCTACGGGCTCACGGCGCCGTTCTCGGCGATCTGGCCGACCTGCGGCTGGATGCACGATGGATCGGCCCACCGGCTTCCCTTGTCGGCGCTCCTCACCACCACCGCCTCCGCATCTTCATCCTCGCCCACCGCACGCTTCCGCACCCCACTCGCGACCGACTCCACGCGGGGCGGCGAGACACTCGACCAGGTACGGGCAAGGCGAGGGACGATCGCGCTCTCGCACCAGATCATCGACTTCGCTCTCCACGGACCGCATGGCTCACCGACCAAGAGGCGCGAGTCGGAGACACTGTGGTCCCTGATCGACGGACTGTTCAACGCTGGGGACACTACGCCGACGCCATCACCCACTGGGAACACATCACCGGACGACCAGTACCCGCCCCGGCACTCCTGAACGACGCCGACGGCCCCCGCGCCGCACCAGCATTCGTCGAATGGCTCATGGGCCTACCGACCGGATGGGTTACTGGTACCGGTGAGCTGACGGCGAACCAGCAGATCACGGCGCTCGGCAACGGAGTGCTGCCGCTGCAGGCAACGTCTGCCCTTCGATGCTTGGTGTCATCCTGACGGGGAACGAGCATCAGTCGGCGGCGTCCACGGCTGGTAGTAGCGCCGCGAGTTCCGGCGTCCCATAGGTAAGAAAGACCAGCGAGGCGTCGTCGCTCTCGTCCCAGGTCGCACGGTCAAACGTGACCGGCAGAGCCTCGACGGGAGACGGATCGAAGTACTCCTCGATATCGCGTACACCATCGAGTTCGTTGAATGAGAGCCTGGACAGGCTTTCGGCCGGGGGCTTGAGTCGGTAGACCTTCGGGTGCTGGTCGTCGATCTCGAACGCAGCGCGGCTGAGCCCGTTCGTCGTGAGAAGACGCTCCAAGTCCTGCGGTGTTGTGGCACCGACGAGCTGCGGCGGCTCCTTGATGCGGCTCTCACCCGTGGGTTCGCCCAGATCGTCGTTGCCGACCGGTTCGTTCTTGATGTCCTCAACCTGCTGGCGGATTTCGCCGACCTCAGACTCGATGTCGATGGGCGTTGTGTGCCCAGTCAGGGCGAGGCGCTCGATGGCCTTTTCGATGTTTGCGAGCACGGGTGCGGCGTCGCCAACGATGTCGGTGAAGTCTCCGTAATCCTCTGCGATGCCCTTGTACACCTGCTCCTCGACCGTATCAGCGTAGAAGTAGTTGCTGATGCGGATGTCCTTGTAGGAGGCGCCGATGCGATCAACGCGGCCGATCCGCTGCTCGACGCGCATGAGGTTCCATGGCATGTCGTAGTTGATGAGCCGCCCGGACGTTTGCAGGTTCAGGCCCTCGCTCATGGAGTCGGTGCCGATGAGAACTTCCAGCTCGCCACTGCGGAACATGGTCTTGATCTCCGACTTTGTGACCTCGGCCCAGGTCCCGGAGTCGGCGTCGTAGACCTCACCACCCCGGCCGGAGTAGCAGCCGAGTCGCCGGTATCCTGCCGTGATGAGTCGTTCGCGGACGTAGTCCATGGTGTCGGCGTACTGGGTGAAGACAACCACCGACGAGTATGTGTTCAGTGCCTCGGTCACGTCAGCAACGAGCTTGCTGGCCTTGCTGTCTTCGCCGGTGATGCTGTCGAGGTCTTGGAGGAACGACTTGAGCTCGGCGATCTCGTTGCGGAGTCGGTCGGCCCTGGTGTCGAACGCCTCCGGCTCGAACAACGATCCTTCAACATCGACGTTGTCGTCGTCGGTGAGTAGCTCAGCGAGGTTCTTGCCATCTTCCAGGACACTCAGCCGACGACGAAGCGACCGCTTGATCGCTTCGAACGATGAGGTCAGGCGACGGCGATAGACGGTCATAATGAAGCCGAGCGCCTGATTTCCTGCCTCAGCCATGTAGGCGTTGTAGTGGCGGCGGATGTACTCCTCGATGCGCTCGTACAGTCGGCGCTCGTTCGGCTCCAGCGGGATGAACTCATCTTTGACCTGGCGGTACGGGATGACCACGTCGTCGGGGATGATCCCTGCCGCTTGGTACTCGCGCATGGTCTTTCGGGTGTTGCGGAAGACCCGATCCCGCATTGGCGTGTGCCGCCGGAGCCACTTGTCCATCCACTCGGAAGTCTCGTTCGGGAACTTGGCCTTCAGGTCGGCACTCGGCGGGTTCCCGGCCAGAGCCGTGACCACGTACGCGCCGGTCCAGCCGAGTGCGTTGTCGATTTGCTGTTCGAGGTCAGCGTCCCGCTCGGCCTGTGGGTCGGCGAAGTAGTCCTCCAGCATCGCGCAAAGCAGGTCCCAGTGGCGATGCATGGGGTCGATTGCCAGAAGTCTGAAGTATCGGATGAAGTCGTCAGCGCTGACGCCCCACCGACCCTTGAGGCCGAGTAGCGAGATCAAGTCCCAGGCTTCGTGTGGGTTCATCTGCATCGGCGTGGCGGTGGCCAGGTACAGCGCACGCCACATCTCCCTGTCGCGCATCTCTTGGAGTAGTGCGAGCAGCGAGTTCGGAGTGTCGGTCGGCTTGGAGCCGCGTCGTCGCGCGTGGTGGGCTTCATCAACCAGGACGACATCCCACGGTCCGGCATCGAGAATCTGACGTCGGCGGTCTCGGCGGCGAGCGAGGTGTGACGAAGCAAGCACGATGGGGAACGCCGACCATGGATTGGCGTTCGGAGTAGCGGGGATCGGCTGGTCGTAGCGATCCACGAAGATACCCTTGTCGAAGCGGGCCACATCGAGGTTCATCTTCTCGTGGAGTTCCTCCTGCCACTGCTTCATCACTGATGCGGGGACGAGCAGTAGCGCCTTCTTCGCCCGACCTGAGGTGAAGAGTTCACGCAGGACCATGCCTGCCTCGACGGTCTTGCCAAGCCCTACTTCGTCGGCGAAGAGGTAGCCGCGCGGGTAGGTGCTCACGACACGGCTGATGAGCTCCGCTTGGTGCGGGAGAGGCTGCGCCCATGCCGATCCGACGCCCGTCCAGGGCGATGCGGTTGGCGCATCGCGCAGTGCGACGAGCTCGTCCCATGCTGCCTCGACATCGAACTCCTCGGTGTCGTCTTCGGACGAGGTCGGCGTCTCCAGAGGCGGCAAGACAACGCCGGGTGGAAGCGGAGGGGTCTCGGGGGCGTGCTCGATGAGGTGCTTCCGCACTGCCGACGGCAGGTCTATGACTGCCCATCCTGCATCAGCGTTGTCGGTCCAGTGCTTCTCGAAGTCGAGCACCTTGTGGACACCCAGGTAGTCCCAGATTGGCACATTCCAGGATGGGTAGGCGTCGAACGTCTCATGGTTCCTCGCCCAGGCCGTCACCGACGAGTTGTTCGATCCGTTGAAGGCGACTCGATTGCCGTACCGATCCGCGAAGATGCCGTACTTGGTGTGGAAGTAGCGTCCCGACTGTAGGTGCGTCAGCAGCTCACCGTCTTCTCCCCTCGGGACACCGACACGAATCTCAAGCCTGTCCGTGGCGACCATCCACGCAAGCACGCTCAGATGCTCGCTCTGCACGATCCGCGTCCCGGCAAGCTCCGGATCAGCGAGCAGCCTCGCCGCCACTACGTCGTCGAGCGGCTTGCCCTCGATGACGGCGTCCACGTCTCGCTGCGCGAGTTGCGCACCGACGATCAGGCGCATCTTCCCACCGTTCGCGAGGAAATGGGCGGTGCCCTGTGCCGCGTACTGAAGCTCGGACGCTGACCAGTAGCCCACGGCTCTGTCGTAGGTCACCGCCCGAGATAGCAACGGTAAATAGAACGTCTCGAACGGGTGGTCGTCCGGCGAGTATGTTGCTCCCAGATCAACAGATTGGAACGAATCCGGCGACGAGATAGAGTCGCCCGAGAACAGCTCAGGACTCGCCGGTCCGCCATGTGGCGCCGGCGATCCAGGTGGTAGAGCGTCGCTGTCGTCCAGGGTCATGTCACTCCACGTCGAACAGCGTGTTCTCGTTGGGGTCTGCCAGAGCGGCCATCTCTTCTGCCTCCGGCAACACGACATCCTCGAAGTACAGGGTGCAGAGCGTGTCGATGAGCCCGGCCTCCGGCACCACCCAAGCACCCTTGACCTTGGTACGTGGGATCGCGTTTGCGAGGCCTTGCAGGGTGGAAATGAACCCAGCGTCGGTGGTGTATCCATGGCGGTCGAGGAACCGCTTTGCGGCCTGCTGGCCGTCCACCTCGGCGATGTAGAGCGCAGTGTCGACGGCGTCAATAACGTGCTCGAACGATGATGCTTCCGGCGTCACTCCTGGCAGTTCAGAGTCGGAACCCCGACGTAGTCGCTCCTTGGGGGCCAAGAGCTTGACCTTGCCAGATGCCTTCGAGACGATCTTCGCGCGCTCCAACTCATCGACATCCAATCCTCCTACTGCGAGTGCCAGGAGGCGTGCTGTGTCGAAAGGGAACTCGCGCGCACCGAACGTGTCCCATGCCAAGAGAACGAAGTCGGTGAGGCCGTCCACCTTCGCGGCCTGACCGACAAGGCGGGAGCGGCGAAGGTCCACGATTTCCTCCCGCGCCAAAGCAAGGGCATCTTCGGGGCGGAGCAACTGGTCCCGCCCGTCAGCATCCGGAGTGGACGAGTAGACGGGCCAGTTCTGCGAGATCACGGACAGCGTTGGGCCGTATGTCGAGAGGAGAAGGTCAACGCCGTCGATCCCATCATGTTGGAACCGCGTGGCAGCCTCGCGTGCCGCCTGACGGATGTCGTGCTCGATGTCATCGAGATAGACCTGGTGGTCATCGTTGCGCTCAGTACGCTTGCGACAAACCAGCATGATAGTTGACGCGGCAGAGTTCATATTCGCTTGGTGAAGCGACTGCTCGGATTCGGTGTTCACCGGCCATGATGTCTCGATTGTGAACCCCGATTGAAGCAGGCTCATGCCCAAGGTGTCCCACGCCTCGGCGCGCTTGTGCGTGAACATCACGGACAGAACGCCCGCATCTCGGAGGACCCGGTGAGCCTCCTCGAAGATGGTGGTCATTTTCGTTTCATAGTCGAGGTCCGCCAACTCCCGGCGACGACGACCCATCGCAGCAAAGCGCGCGGGATTGGCTACTGCTTCGTTGTCTTTATCGGTGAGGCTGTCAACGAAGAACTCTGGTAGCAGTCGGCCGAGCGTGCGCTTCTCCCACACATAGAAGTAGTCGGCAAGTTCCGCGTACATCACGTTGTCGTAGTACGGCGGATCCATGCATACATGGGTAACCGATCCGTCCTCAAGCGGGAGACTCGCGGCGCTGCCCTGAGAGACGAGGACGTCCCTCGTGAAACTATCGCTGTCGACGAGGTCCGCTCTGCCGGACTCGCTAAGTAGGCGTGAAATTTCCTCGTACGCATCAACCAGCTGCTCTAGGCACCAGCTGTAGAGAGCTCCAGCTGCATCGAACTCGGCGAACGTCCACTTGAAGCCAAGATTGTGCGTGTCGAACGTACTCCGAACTTTCTGTCGCGAGACGTCCCAGGATGAGAGGCGCGAGTTCCAGTTCAGCGCCTTCCCCTGCATCATTGCGAGTTCAACCAGCACATCATCGGCGTCATCGCCGAGCTCCGCTCGGACATCGGGGATCAGCCTTGCA
This sequence comes from Microbacterium istanbulense, assembly GCF_037204145.1. Lineage (NCBI taxonomy): Bacteria > Bacillati > Actinomycetota > Actinomycetes > Micrococcales > Microbacteriaceae > Microbacterium > Microbacterium istanbulense. The sequence goes on along the minus strand of NZ_JBBDGN010000020.1, from coordinate 22,180 downwards.
AATTCCTCGGCGAATATCCCGTGAGCAAGTGCTTGGCGTGGGGCAAAGAGGTCAGTCCAACGCGTCAAGCCCATGCTGATGGGTTCTGCGGTCTTGGCTCCCTCGGGTAGTTCTTCAGTGGGAAGGATGCCGTGCGCTTCCCAGAGCGGCGCGTGCTCGGCGTACACGCGCCTCGCCGCCGCTATCGCTTCAAGATCAGCGCTTGTTGGCGAGCGGAAGCTGCGTTCGCCGGACGATGATCGTACGGCGACGGCGTACAGCACCTGCGTCATGAGGCCGTCTTGCGCAGCCGTTTTCAGATACGAGCCATCAATCACGAGATTGTCGTAAGGAGACGTTGCTTTCCCGCGCGCTACCGTTCCCGCTGCGGCATCCTGCCTGTCGATGTCGCGACCGAAGACGACTTCGAAGTGCGGCTCGCGCAGCTCGCGCCCGTCGAACTCCAGCGTCATAGTCACGGCAGCCTCTTTGCCCGATGCCTTCTGTAGCCACTTGTCTTTGATGAGCGGAACCAGGCGACTCGTGCGAGGACATGGCACAGCGTTGGCCCAGATGTAGGCGACGATGGCCTCACCGTCGCCGCGAGGGAAGTATGCGCCCAGCCGGGCTGTCACCCGGTCGACCAGTTCCTGACCCCACCGGCGTATGTGGGGGGTGAGCGCACCTGCCCGACGCGCCGGAACCGCAACCCCCGCGGTGAGCACGCTCGCAGCGACACCGTTCAGGTCGTTCGCTACGGCGGGCAGGCCCATTCGCGACGCCACCCAAGGGATTGAGCCGCCTCCCGCAGTCGGATCGCAGACGACTGGCATCTCCCCCCAAGTGTGAGTGAGTACGTCATGCAGCAGGCGGAGTTCAGTGCTCGAAGGAGAGTTCTTGAACGCTGGCTTATAGCCGTATCCGTTCCCTTTCAGTCGCACGCCGGCGGCGTTCGCTGCGTCGAGGGCGCGGCGTGCCCGCACTGGGTCGCCCCAGATGCCGACCAATCGTAGGAGCCACTGACGGTAGGAGACTTCGTTCTGCAGCTCTGGTGCTGTCGGGAACGCATTTCGGAGCTCGTCCGACCAAGAGGGAAGAAGTCCCGCCAGCACTACGGCGGACGACGCGACAAGTGGTCGCCTGGCCCACCACACGTGGAGGGTCTTCAGCTTCGGGAATTGTCCCGGGATCGGCGCGGCCTCCCGCCGCGACTCGATTCCGAGTTCTGCGACGGGTAGCCAGTCCTCGATGAGGACTCGTGGTCTTGGAGTGGTCACGTCGTGTCCTTAGTCGGCGAGGAGGGTTCGGAGTGCTTTGCGGGCGCGGTTGCCGTCGAGTCCCATGCACTTGGAGTACCAGTAGTAGGTCTCTTCGACGCTCATGGCGTTGATTCCGGCGACGAGTGCCCGGACTCGCTCGTGCTTGGCGATGGGTTGGCTCGCAAGCAGGACGAGCGCCAGACGGACTCCCTCAGCCTCGCCAAGACGGATGGGTGCTTTGCGCTTGAACGCCAGGACGCTCGGTTGATGCCCGGCCTTGCGGATCGCAACGAAGAGGGCATCGACCACGCGGCCCGCCTGAACGGGTGAGGCAGTGGTCACCGGCGCGGTGATCGTGCTGCCGTTCTCGCCGTAGGTTTCTTCAAGCGTGACGCCGAAGGTCTCGCCTCGTCCTGGCGTGACAACGAGGCGGAACCCTCGCACCCCTTCGACTAGCGCGAGATGGGATGCGGGGCGGATGCGCTTGACGGCACTCACTTGGTGACCTCGGCTGTCATCGTGGTGCTCTTCATACCGAGATTCTTGATGACCGTATGAATCTGGCCGAACTGGACATCCGTGATGTCCAGAGCCGGGGTGAAGCGGAAAACGAGGGTGACCTCGCCCGCTACCTTGGCCGCACCGGTGATGGTCTTCTTCACATGGTTGTACGCGGACTGGAAGTCGTGCCGGTCGGCGGTGCCCTGGAACTGGACTCCGCCGTTGACTCCCTTGAACTCGGCGCGGATCGTTGCACGAACGGTAATGTGCTGCTTTTGCAGCATGCCGAGCGATGCTACGGCGAGGTCGATGTCGCTGGTGCCAGACGCCTCGTCCGCTGTGACCTTCAAGGTCATCGTGCTGACCGTCGGCACGGTGAAGTCGGAAATCTGATCGAGCAGGCTCTGCATCGCCGCACCGCCTGGGCCAGACGCGTTGAAGGTCTTCGAGTTCGGGGTGCGGGTTGGCACCTCGATCTCCTGCGCATCCGCCGCTTCCCGGCTGAGGATGCGCAGGCCGTCGAGACCCTTGTCCTTGATTGCGGATGGCGACAATGCCCGGACGCCGGGGGCAGGCTCTGCGTCGAGCACAACGAACCACTTGTAGTCGCTGGCTTGTACCGCGGTGGCGAGCAGCTCCAAGACGTCGGTCTTGGTGGGCTCACCGCCGCACTGTGCTTCGAGGCGGGAGCGTATCTCGGCTCCGGTGAGGTCATCGTTGGTGATGACGGCACGCAAGTCGGTCTGGGTCGGCTTGCGAACGAGCAGGCCTCGTGACTGTGCTTCGGAAGCAGTCATCACCTCGGCGTCAGGCTTCATCTCGGGCGAGAACCCGGCCATCGTGCTTGCTGTGTAGGTCTTCCCCGTGCCCGCGTCGTAGTAGACCCAGTTCTCGTTCTTCACCCCGTTGACGATCGCTTCACGAATCAGGTTTGGGTTGCGGACGATCTGGATCGTGTGGTCTGTCCAGAAGTAGTCGGCGATCGAGCGTGTGGTGGCGGAGCTTGCAGCGTGCCAGGTCTTCGACCGGAGATACGAGGCTGTGAAGGGGCTGCTTCGAATCTTGTCCTCATCTTCGAGCAGACTCAACACCGCCGAGGTCGCGTTCTTCGTGTCGCCCTGTGCCTGAGCTGGAAGCTCACGATGGCGCAAGTACCCCGTGGTCTTGTCGCCGGAGGGGAAGTAGATGTGCTTGTAGCAGCGCGTCACGGCGATGCGAGCGTTGAGGGTGGCCTCCTTGTTGTAAACCTCCACCTTCTTGCGCACCTCGTCGCTGAACTGTGTCAGGCGCGCGGTGTCGCTGGCGAGGTTGTTGGAAGCGATCAGGGCGCGAGCACGGTCCTTCAGAACCTCGACCTGCTCCTCATCTGGGACTGCGAACACCACAGCGTTGCGGTAGGTTCTCGGGCTGCCGACGGAGCCCACTTTGTCAAGCATCTCGACGATCACTGCTGGCGGCTGTTCTGCGCCCTTCTGCGTGACGGCGACGACGTTGTAGTCGAGCACGACGACTCTCAGTCCGGCCTCGTCATGGACCTCGGCAGGGCCAGACGGGAAGTGGACGGCTTTCGCGCCACCGTCGTTGGCGAACGCATTGCGGATCAATGTGTCCACCATTGCTGCTACTGCCGTGTTAGCGACGTTGCGCTTCTCAGTCTCGATGATGGCGTTGACATTCGGCTCGATGTTGAAACGCCACCGACCACCATCAAACGACAGGTGCCAGAAGACCTTTTCGGATTCCGTGAGCGCTTTCTCGAAGATGGCCGTGTCTTCACCCGGACGGAGCGTGCCGACTATCCAGTCATTGCGTCCAGCTCCTGCTGTAGCCACCATTTCCAGGGAGTGCGTGAACACGGTTCGCGCTACGCGGGTGGCGTACGCAGGTTTGCCCGGGAAGACATCGGCATCCACCGCCGCCGCGTGCGATTGCTTGCCCGCGAAGTCGCCCTCTGCCACGGACGCGTATTCAGCCCGTCCGAGTCCATCAGTGAGGTGGTTGAGGACCGGGTCGTTGTCGAAGTCGATGTCACCAACGTTGATGATCGCCGTCTCATCGTTCGTGTCGTAGATGTGCGCAACGACCTCTGCGAGCAGTTTCAGCGCACCGCGCGCCCTCTGGAACTGGGTGATGTTGCCCAGCCGCTTGTCGAGTACACGGACCAGCTCAGGGTGGAACGGATAGGTCGTCGTGACCAGCTCGCCATAGGTCGCGGGGTGTTCCGCGCCGCCAGCCAGCTGCTCGGTCTTGCCCAGAGACTCGTAGAGGCCGCGGTATGCGTCTCCTGCTGCCTTCGCCGCACTTTCGTCGACCGACTCGAAGATGCGCTTCTTGAGGATTTCGCCGATCTCGTTGTCGTCTGCCGGACGGATCACGGCGGATGGCTGGACGGCGCGGGTAAGCACGTCGCCGGTCTCTTCCGCCGCCTTGACCGAGGCGGCGTTCGCAGAGTCGGCGCGTTGCTTTTCATCGCCGGTCAGGTCGCTGATCTCGGTTGTTTCGGCACCGAAGGCGTTGGTCGTAGAGGCCAAGGTGATGATGACGGAGACCTTGTTGGTCGGGTCGGAGGCGACCTCAAACAGATTCCCCAGGAACACCGGGATCGCCCGTGCCATGCGACGCACGTCTTCGCTGCCGGAGGACGACACTGCACGCAGGTACTTGGCGATCTCGTCCACGATCACGATGGTTGGGTTGCCTCCGAAAGCGGCTTTGATCGTGCCGGTGCCCGGAGCGGTGCGCTGGGCATCGTTCGCAGCCATCGCGTCGTACGCAGCGTCACCGATCTGCGCGGCCATCTCGCCCCACAGCGTGTAGGTGCGGTGCCCTGCCGTCTCGACGCCGGCCGTGGGATCAAGCGCGTCGCCGACGAGCGCGGCCACCTGAATCGGCCCATCAGGCAAGAGCGCGGGGTCGATGAACTCCGCGATGTTCGTCGGTCGTGACCCACCGGCGAGGTGGTAGACGGCGGTGAGGCCGTGAGTCTTGCCGCCGCCGAACGATGTCGTCGGACGGAGAACCCCGTTCTCCCCAGCGACGCCCTTCGCTCCCGTGACGCGACCAAAGGTCTTGGTGAGGAGCGTCTTCAAACCAGAGGTCGGATAGGTCTGCGCGAAGAACGCTTCCGCGTCGCCATAGACCGGGTAATGCTCGGCGTCCCGCACGACCTTGTCGAGTTGGGCCGCGAAGTGGTTGTCCGCCAGGCCGCCCTGCAACACGTCATCACGCGGAACGCAGGCTAGTCGCAGCGGAACAAGGCTCTGGTCACTCATACGTCTTCCTTCCCAGACCAATGTCCAGCGATAGATGTCGAGCACTCCGCTCGAAGCTCCTGCACGTCATTTGTCACCCTCCGCTGCGGCTCCGCCACGGCGCACCCAGTCGTCGATCTCGCTGGCTTGGAACTTCCAGAGGCGGCCGACCTTGTGAGCTGGCATGGTCTTCTCGGCGATCCAGGTGTAGACGGTGTCTTTGGTGATCCCGAGGTGGGCGGCGATGTCGTCTGCGGACAGCCACGGCTCAGCCACGTTGGTCCTCCCTCGCACGGCGCAACCCCGGACGGGGCGACAACCGCAAGCCTACCGGGGCGGCTGCGGTTTGAACTGGGTTTGTCCCGGCGTGGCCGATCCGAACCGGTGCGGCTCCGGCGCCCGTCAGCTCGCTAACTGCGAAGTAAGCCAGCCGCTCACGACGGCTCGCCACCGCTCAGGATCGGAGTTCCAAGCGAGCGTGTGGTCGGCATCGAAGGTTTCCAGTGTCACGATGTCGTGGCGTCGGTCTCGGAGCGCTTGCGCGAGCCGGATGGGTGCGGAACTGTCTCTCATGCCGTGGAGGATGAGCATGGGCGTGGTGAGCTGAGCGGTACGAGCGATCCAGTCGAACTGGCCGAGCGGAATCGGCTTGGACAGCCCGACCATGCTCGCGAGCGGCCCAGCGATGAGCCACGGAACCGCGAGGACCCCCGCTGTGGGCGGTAAGCCGCTGCGGGCGCAGTTGGCTTTGATCGTCTCGGTCCAGTCGAGCACGGGTGAGTCGAGGACGAGTGCGGTGATGAGCCCGTCGTGGCGGGGTCGGGCTGCGAGCTGGAGAGCGATGGCCGCTCCCATCGACCAGCCGAACAGCACGATCCGTTCCGCGCCTCGTCGGACGGCGTATCCGATGGCTTCGTCAACATCGGTGGTCTCTGTGTGGCCGAGGGTCGAGCGGCCAGTGCCGACACGGGGGCCTTCTGCTGTGTTTCGGTAGGTGATGACGAGGGAGGTGTAGCCGAGTTCGATGGCGACTTCGGCGCCGCGGAGGGTTCCGGCTCGGCTGCTGCCCAGTCCGTGGATGTGGATGGCCCAGGTCGATGGGTCGCCGTCGATGCGCCAGGCCGGGCACCGACCCGCAGGAGTGATGATGGCGATGTCGCGCGCTTTGAGTCCGGCGTCGGCTGGGGTGGCGTAGTAGATGCCGCTCCACGAGGCTCGGTCTCCGGGCGTGAGCGACAGTCCTGGCGAGGTGCCGGTGACGGTGCGGGCGATCCGGCCGGGGCCGTGATCGGATACTTCTGCTGCGAGTTGCACCCAGCCGCTGTGTTCAAGCCAGAGGTTGTAGATGCCTCCGGCGGTGGTCTGGTCGTTTCGGTCGAGCACGACCCGCTGGGGGCCGTCGTCGTCTTGCTCGATGTCATGGATCGTGAGGTCGAAGATGCGAGGGCCGACTGGTGAGGTGAGGCGTCGCGTGATCGCCCAGCCGGTGCCGAGTGCGCTGGCGGTGAGGAGTCCGGCCCCGAGAGCGATGGCACGTTTCATGCGGGGCACTCCTCATCGGCTTGCGCTGTGTCGTCGTCTCCGCCTCGGCCGGGCTCGGTTTCGGTGTCTTGTTCGCCGAGGAGGTGTCGTTCGGCGGCTTGGAGCAGCGCACGCTCGTCATCGCTGATGGTGAAGGTGACGCGGCCGTCGATCATGGCGTCGCGGATTTCGACGATCTTGCGGTGGAGCCGCCCGTCGGGGTCATCGGCCTGCGCGGCGAGGGGTTCAGCTTGACTGAGACCGGGCCGAACGCGGGTGGCGCGTTCCCAGACCGGTTCGAGGCCGGCGGCGAGAGCTGCTGTGCGGCGTCGGCGTGCGTGATGCTGGGCGAGGCGCACCACGGGCTGTGCGGTGAAGCCTGCACAGAGGAAGCCGAAGGTGAGCAGCGAGAGCGGCCCGTAAGCGGGCTGGACAGCATACATGAGGTCGAGTTGCCCGGTGACGTGTGCGATGTCCATGACGATGACCGCGAGACACAAGGCAACGCCGAAGGCCGATCCCAGGGTCAGGAGGGCGGCGGGGAGTCGTTGGATGCCGGTGCTGCTCCGATGCTGGCGGGTGGCGAGGACCATCATGGTGGCGATCACGACGCCGCAGTAGACGAAGTTGATGATCGAGTACACAGCGGTCGCTAGCTGGTCACCAAGGTCTGCCATGAACCGGGTGGTCGTCTCACCGTGGTCGATGAAGAAGAACGCGACGGTGATCGCGGCCAGTGACACCAGCAGGATGGGCAGGCTGACCGCGACGCGAACGAGTTGAGGTCGGTAGTGGCCGGTGTGCATGACGCCGCGGCCGAGGAAAAACAGCCCGGTCATCAGCAGCGCGTCCGCGACGAGCGTGGCGATGTTGGTTTCACCGAGCAGCGGGTCGATGGCGGTATAGATGGCGTCCACGTTCAGGGTCATCGCGATAGCGATGGCGATCGCAGCGTAGGTGACGCTGCGGTCGGCGCGTTTGCGGCGGAAGACGAGCAGGCTCGCCACGAGCGCCCACATGAGCGTCGCGACGAGCGTCTGGATCATCCGAAGACCTCCGAGTAGCGGGTCTCGGCGAAGACCGATCCTCGGATGCCTGCGGCGAGGCGGTCCGCGAGGGACTCTGCGGCGATCTCGGTCTCGCAGTCGATGTCTTGCCGCTTGAGGAGCCGCCCGCGGGTGTACGGCGGGATGTTGGGCAGCAGCACGTCTTCGGCGGCGCAGTCTTGGCCTCCGCAGTGGCCGAGGATCATATGGGCGAACTCGTGCAGGACGAACTGCTGGCGGTGCAGCGCGGAGTCGCTACGGGCGTGGAGCACGATATCGGCGGTGTCGGTGACGAGCCAGACCGCGCAGATGCCGTCGCTGGTGTCGAGGCCAGCGAGCTCGACGACGCGGAGCCGGCGGTGCCGCCGTTCCTGAACTGCGGTCAGGAGGGTGTCGAGGGTGAAGGTGTTCCCGAGCTGTAGGCCCGCGACGGCCGCCGATACTGTCTGTTCGATATTCACGGTTCGCCCCTCTCTGTGGGGAGCAGGGACCGGTATCGGCACCGTGTCGCGCGACACCTGTCAGTGCTCGGGCATGTGGCTCATTTCCTCGTCCAGGAACTTGGTGATGGCGTGGAGTGCTTTCGGCGAGATGTCGCCGAGGGTGCGGGCGGCGTAGGACTTCACCTTCGCTGCCCGCATGGACCGAACGAGGTCGAGCTGCGCGGCGACCTTCTCGGGGGTGGCGGCACCGTCCTGACCCATCAGGAAGGCGGCATCGACATCGAAGAACGCGGCAAGTCCCTCGAAAACGGCGGGGTCTTGGACATAGCGGTGACCGTTGACCATGTACGTCCAGCGCGACCGGGACAGGTTGGTGCCTCGTTCTTTGAGGTAATCCGCGATCTGCGAGTAGGTCGGTTCGGAGCCGGACTCGGCGACGGCGACATCCATCAGGAGCCGCAGACGCTTGGCGAGGTCTTCAGCCGCAGCCTGGCTCTCGTCTTCGGTCATGATGGCTGACCCCCTTCCCTTCGCGACGGGCAAGGCATCGATGTAGTCCACCCTCACGGGTGGTTGTGCATGCTCAAACCTACTCGTTGAGCATGCACAAATCAAGGCTTGCGCATGCTCAATGGTCGATGTTAGAACAGGACTCCAGGATATTTTGAGCATGCTCAACGCTTGGGTGTGGTCTTCGCCTGGTCTGCCTCAAGGAGGTGAGCGATGTCTGATTCACGGCATGGCGGCGGGTGTTCTCGCCCACCTGGAAGGTGTACCGCCGCGCGCACTCTCGTCGCGGCTCACCGAAGAGGAGGCCGGATCATGGCATCGAACGAGGACGCCCGGGCGGCGCGGGAGGCGAAGCTCGACGAGCTGCACGAGAAGCTGACCGGCGCGGTGGAAGCACTGGTCTCGGGCGATGACTGGCGGCAGGCGCTGGCGTTCGCAGCCCGGTTCCGCAGCCGCTCGTTCAACAACACGATGCTGATCTGGGTGCAGCACGAGGCCGCGTTCGAGGCGGGCCGGGTGCCGGAGCCGTTCCCGACGCTGGTCGCCGGGTACCGGCAGTGGCAGGGCCTGGGTCGTCAGGTGATGAAGGGCCAGGCCGGCTACATGATCTTCGCGCCTGTCACGGGCCGGTTCGCCACGGCGACGCCTGCTGATGCGGGCTCGTGGCGTCGGCTGGGGCCGCGGGAGAAGCCGAAGGCCGGTGAGGTGGTGCGCTCTCGGATGGTCGGCGCACGCCCCGCATACGTGTGGGATGCCTCCCAGACCGACGGCGAACCACTGCCCGTCACGCCCACGCCGACGCTGTTGGAAGGTGAAGCGCCATCGGGTTTGTGGGAGGGGCTGGCTGGGCAGATTCGCGGCGCGGGGTTCGAGGTGCTGCGCGTGGAGCACGAGGGCATGATCTTTGGCGCGAACGGTGTCACCGACTATGAGGCGCGCACGGTCGCGGTGCGGGAGAACATGGACCCGGCCGCGCAGGTCAAGACGCTCACGCACGAGCTGGCGCATGTGCTGATGCATGATCCCGACGATCAGGAGGCCCGGCAGCATCGCGGTATCCGCGAGGTCGAGGCCGAGAGTGTCGCGCTGATGATCGGTGCCGCGCACGGCATGGACACCGCCGGGTACACGATCCCGTACGTCTCGACCTGGGCCGCCCGCGTGGACGGCCAAGAGCCCGCCCAGGTGGTGCAGGCCACCGGCGAACGCGTCCGCAAGACCGCGCTGGCGATCCTCGACCAGCTCGACACCCTCCAAGTCGGCGACGGCACCCCGCCCGGACTCGACCGCGACACCCCCGCGCGCGCCTCGGCTGTCGTGAAGTCTGCGGCTTCTCCCGCTCCGTCGATGGAGGCGGAGCGGGAGCGTTCCTCGGGTGTGCCGGTGCTGGCGGGGAGGGGGCTGTGATGCCCGACCCATTTGATGTCCTTGCGGCGCTGATTCGCGTGGATGGCGCACCGGGCCTCGCGGTGGCCGCGCGCAGCCTCGCTTTGGCTGGCGTGCCCGTGTTCCCGTGCCAGGTCGAGGGGAAGCGTCCGCTGACCCGTCGCGGGTTCCTCGACGCGAGCAGCGACCCCGCGCGCATCGTGGCGTGGTGGTCACGCACCCCGAACGCGAACATTGGCATCCCGACGGGCGCGGCATCGGGTGTCGTTGTGGTGGATGTCGATGTCCACGGCCCTATCGATGGCCGCCTCGCGTGGAAGCGCGCAGCCGATGCGGGGCTCGTCAGCGGAGCGGGTCTTCTGGTGCGCACCCCAACCGGCGGCACGCACGCCTACTTCCCGGCGACACCGGGCAGGGAGCAGCGGTCTTGGCAGGCCGCCGCTGCCGGGGTCGATTTCCGGGGCGACGGCGGCTACATCATCACCCCGCCCTCCCAACGGATCATCGACGGCAGCGTGAAGCGGTACCGGGTCGCGGACATCGCCGCGCACTCGGTCGGCCCGGTGGACGCGGGCCGACTGCGGGACTTCCTCGACCCTCGCCCCGTCGCCCCTGCCCGTGCCAGCGGCGGCGAGCTGGCTGTGGATGCTGAGCGGCTGGCGGCGTGGGTCTCTGGGCGCGGTGAGGGCGAGCGGAACCGCTCGCTGTTCTGGGCTGCGTGCCGCCTCGCGGAGAACGGCACCTCACCAGCGGATGCACTCGATGCCCTGGGCGCTGCCGCGCACTCGGCGGGCCTGAGCGATCGCGAGATCACCACGACCGTGCGCTCCGCCTACCGCGCCACCCAGCCCACCCCGGAAGCTCCGTCACACGGCGGGACTCGGAGTGAGGGTCGATGGTGCAGCCGCTCCGGCAACCCGCCGTCCGTCTCGTCGGCGAGGTGGGCGTTGTGATGCGTGAGATCGAGGCGCGGCGTTGGGCCGCGATGACGGCGGTCGCTGGGACGGTGTTCATTGCCGCTGGCGCGTTCTGGCTGTCCTTCACCTCGCTCGCCGATCTCGCCGCACGGTCTGGGATCGGGGCCGGGCAGGCGTGGGCCTGGCCGTTGATCGTGGACGGCATCATCGTCGTCGCCACCGTCGCCGTCGTCGCACTCGCAGGTCAGCGTTCGGCCTGGTATCCGTGGGCGCTGCTGGTCGGCGGCGCGCTCGTCTCGGTGACGGCGAACGCGATCCATGCCGTCGTCGCCGCCGACGCCGATGTGCCACGCATCCTCGCTGCATCCGTCGCCGCCGTCCCGCCCGTCGTGCTGCTCGCGATCACCCACCTCACCGTCATCCTCACCCGCACTCCCGAAACCACCACGAAGGCCCCGGCAGTCATGTCGTTCCAGGCGATCGCAGGCGAAGCCACGCCAGCACTGCTATCGGGTGACGAAGACCCCGGCACTCGTGACGAGGGCAGCGCAGCAGTGGCGGGTCGGCGGGCTCGGGGGTGGGAACTGCGGGAGGCGGGCTGGTCGAACAAGCGGATCGCCCGCGAGCTGGGCGTGCATCCCTCGACAGTGGGCCGCTGGTTCGCCGTCGCGCACCTCACCGACACAACCGATACCGCCGATGAGCGGGAGGAGACGACCCCATGAACACCACCGACAACCCCCAGCGCAGCCACGACATAAACGCGCCCGGTCCGGCGCGCTCGGTGCCCGACGAGCCGCGTGAGCGTCCCGAGCCTGTCGAGGCGGCGACTGCGCCGGAGGCGGTGCGGGCTGCGCAGGTCGCCCGCGAGGACAAGCAACACGCGATCGTGCGCGGTCGGGGCGTGGAGTGGGTGCGCCCGACCGACCTGATCGCCCGACACTCCGCACACGCCGCTGGCCGCGGTCTGGACTTCCAGGCCGAGCTAGCCCGCCGCACCCGCACCCCGATCGGTGCCGGTGTCCGTCACCTCGGGGACCGTGCCCGGCGGCTGCCACCGATCTCAGCGTTCGGCCGCAGCACCCCCGTGACGCAGCAGGTGTCCCGGTCCGGGGTCTCGATGAGCTGAGCGTGGTGACAGGCATGACCCCGACGGCAGGAGGACGCGCTCGTGGGAGCGAGTGCGCACCTTCCTGCCAGGAGGTGCCGACACCATGACCACAACCACCACCGGCTTTCCAGAACCGGCCGAGGACTTCACGACCAGCGAAGGGCTACGCGCACTGCTGATCCGGCTCTATGAGGGCGGTGAGGATGCTTGGGTTCACGACCCGGTGGCCCGCGACCTGATGGAGTTCGCCGCCGACAAGTACCGAGCCCTGGCCCGCAAGCACAAGCTCGACACCTGGGAGGCGGTCGCGGCGGCGTTCGACGCGATGCAGTACCGCTCGACCCGCGAGGCCAATGATCCGTGGGCGATCATCACCCACGCCGTGCGGATCACCTGCGTCTACGAGGAACGCGCCCAAGGCCTGCTCTGCTCCGTGCACCAGGCCCGCCGCGCGCACGTCTCCGCGTTCCACGACCCCGAACGCTTCTCCGACCGCGACACCGCACTGGGCGACTACCATCCCGCATTCCACACCACCGACACCCACCCCAGCGACATCGACACCGAGCCCCGCGACGGTCTCGGGTCGGCGCAGGCGTGCATGTCCGCCGGATCGGCCGCCGAGGGTGCCATCGCGATCTTGTGCCTGCTCGACTGGCCCACCGACACCGCCCGCGCCTCGGTGGAACACGTCTGCGGCGCGTTGATGAAGGCCGGCACCCGCCAGTCCGCCTACGAGGCGTTGCGCCGTGACCGCCATGCCCGGGCACTGCTCGATCTGCCGCGCCGATCCTGGACCGCACTCCTCAAAGCGCTACTCGGGAACCCGCACCCCGCCTACGCGGCCACCACGACCGGGCGCGGCGTTCTGCTGCGGCTGCTGCTCGGCGAGACCCTCGACCTGTTGCTCCGTGACGACGATCTGATCCTCGCCCTCGCTCTGGCCGCCCCGAACAGTCGAGGCGGTGAAGCGTCGTGACCGAGCCGCAGTCCGGGAGCATCCAGCTCGACCGCGCCGTCGATTCCCTGATCGTCGGCACCCGCCACCGCGCCGACCTGGGAGACATCGACGCCCTGGCCGCCTCCATCGAACGCGACGGCCTCCTGCAACCGCTGACCATCACCATCGACGGCGTACTCGTCTGCGGCGCACGCCGCCTCGCCGCCATCAAGCAGCTCGGCTGGCGCACCGTCAACGTGTGGGTGCGAAGCGGTCTGTCGGACCGGCTCGGGCAGCTCCTCGCCGAGCAGGACGACAACATGCTCCACAAGCCCTACACCCAGCTCGAAGCCGCCGGTCTCTACCGCGAGATCAAGCAGGTCATGGCCGAAGACGCCGCCCGCCGCAAGGCCGCCACCCAGTTCAGCGCCGAACACCAGCCAGGAAACGACGGTGGTGGAAAATTTCCACCACCGTCAAGCGGCCCGACTGGGAAGGCCCGAGAACAGGCTGCGTCGATGATCCCCGGCGGAGCCTCGTACAAGACCTTGGAGAAGGTCGGCTACATCGAAGAGATCGCCGCCAACCCCACCCAGCCTGAGACCCTCCGCGCGGAAGCAGCGGCGGCGCTAGAGCGAATCGAGGCAGGCGACCCCGTGCATCCGCTCTACCTGGCGATCCACGAATCTGCGGAGACTGCGCGTGAGGTACGTGAGGCGACGATGCACGCACTCGCCGAGGATGCCGGCGCACGCGCCAACGCCATGAAGAAAGGCAAGAAGCCCAAGCCGCGACTCAAGCCGCTCGTGCCCGACGACGCACCGCCCGTGCAGTACCCGCTGCGCGCGTTCGTCCAGACCTGGGGCGAACTGGCCAACTGGTGGACCCACTACGACGCCGACACCCTCGCGCGCGAGCTGACCGACGAACAGTTCGACAACTTCCTCGCCACCGTCGAAGGCACCACCCGCTTCGCCAACGACCTGCACGCCGCTCGCGAAGACACCGCTGAGCGGCCACGCCTGCGCGCACTCTGACCACCGGCACGGACTGCGGGTGCGCACCTGCTCGGTATGAGCCCTGCACCCACTGATCCCTCGCATCGTCGCCGACTCGTCGCCCTCATCGCCGCCGGCATCGTCCTGCTGCTCCTGGCCGGTGTCGGCATCTACGGACTCCTCACCGGCCCCCGCACCACGTCCACGAGCACCGACGACCCGAAATCTGGCCCGACCACAACGGCCCCGCCGACCGCGCCGCCGAGCACACCCCGAGCGCCGCGGGTTCCGGCGGTGCCGCGTTCCGCCGACCCGGAAACGTTCGCCCAAGGGGTCGCGTCCACGCTGTACGCGTGGGACACCGCTTCGGGCCTGTGGCCGCTGGACTACACCTCGGCGATCCTCGCGGTCGGAGACCCGAGCGGTGACGAACAAGCCGGGCTCGCCTCCGACGTGGCCGCCTACCTGCCGCACCGCGACGCGTGGATCGAACTGCGCCAGTACGCCACCAGCCAGCACCTCACCATCGACACCGCCTACGTCCCCGACGCATGGGCCCATGCCATCGAGCAGGCACAGCCCGGACAACTCGCCCCAGGGACGATCGCGGTCACGATCGAGGGCACCCGCCACCGTGAAGGCGTCTGGAACGAGCAGCCGGTCACCTCGCAACACGATGTGACGTTCACCGTGTTCGTCATCTGCGCGCCGACGTATCCGACCTGCCATCTGCTGCGGCTGTCGCAGCTCGACAACCCGCTGCGCTGACGGGTGGCGTCGTGTTCCGCAAACTCACCATCGCAGCCCTCGCGCTCATGTTCTTCGCACCCGCCGCCACGCTGCTCGGCATCGGCGTGCTGATGAACCCCGCCGCCGCCCACTGCGCCACCCCAGCAGGGACCGTGAACCTCGGCCCCGTCCCGGACTCGCTCGCCGTGACCACCGCGAACGGCGAAACCTTCACCCTGAACCGGCAGCAGCTCACGCACGCGGCCACGATCATCGCCATCGGCAACGGACTCGACGACGTGGGACGGCCCGGAATCAAGATCGCGCTCATGGCCGCGCTCACCGAGTCCACGCTGCGGATGCTCACCAACACCGGCACCTACCCCGAGTCGGCGAACTATCCCAACGACGGCAACGGCTCCGACCACGACAGCCTCGGCCTGTTCCAGATGCGGCCCCAATCTGGCTGGGGAACCGTCGCCGAGCTCATGGACCCCACCTACCAAGCCCGCGCGTTCTTCGGCGGCCCGACCGGCCCGAACTACCCCTCGCCACGCGGCCTGCTCGACATCCCCGACTGGCAGCAGATGGACCCAGGCGAAGCTGCCCAAGCCGTCGAAGTCTCAGCCTACCCCGACCGCTACCGCAACTACGAACCCGTCGCCGAGAGCATCCTCACCGCCCTCACCAGTAGTAGCGGGCCTGGACTCGGAGCAGGTGGTCCAGCGTCCGCGTCGTCGCGGGTGGTGTTCCCACTGCCGGAAGGCACCTGGGTGCTGACCTCTCCGTTCGGGATGCGGACGCACCCGATCACCGGGGAACAGAAACTGCACACCGGCACCGACTTCGCCGCACCCGACGGCACCCCGATCCTCGCCGCCGCCGATGGTCTGGTCATCGTTGCGGAGTTCTCCGGGGGCTACGGCGGGCTCATCGTCATCGAGCACACCATCGACGGCCAGACCGTCGCGACCGCCTACGCGCACATGTGGCAGCACGGCATCCACGTCCACGCCGGAGACCGAGTGACCGCAGGTCAGCACATCGGCGATGTCGGCAGCTCGGGCATGAGCACCGGAGCCCACCTGCACTTCGAGGTCCGCCCCGGCGGCACCAACAGTGAGGCCATCGACGCCGCCGCCTGGCTCAACCAGCACGGAGCCGCGAACCTCCCCACCGCGACCAGTGGATCACCAGCCGCCTGCAACACCACGGGGACGCCCGGCGCTCCGGGTGGTGGCGTCGACGGAGACCCCGACCGGCTCGTCGATGATCCCACCAGCAACGGCAAGATCACCGCCCGGATGCTGCACCTCTACCAGCAGACCCTCGCCGCGTTCCCCGACACCGGCTGGGGCTGCTACTCACCCCGTCCCGGCACGAAGTCCGAGCATCCTCTCGGACGCGCCTGCGACATCACCTTCGGCAACAAGATCGGCCAACGCCCCAACACCGCGCATCTCGAAGCCGGCTGGCGAGTCACGAACTGGATGAAAGACAACGCCGACGTGCTCGGCGTCCAGTACCTCATCTGGCAAGGCCAAATCTGGTCCCTCGCCAGCGACGCTGATGGCTGGCGGCCCTACAACGGCGGCGGCATGCACGACCCCGCCTCCATCACCGGCGGCCACTTCGACCACCTCCACGTCACAGTCAAGGTTTAATCTCGGAAATTACATCTAATGTACGTTTCTTACATTAGATGTAGGCTGGATTCACGCGGTTCCGCGAGATGGCGGGCATCTGCAATCTAGCAGCGGGCCCGTGCCTGACCAGGTGTTTCGCGGTCGATCTTACATTTGATGCACGATTCTTACATCTAATGTAAGGTCGTGGTCATGGTGTTCTCGGAGGGCCACGGGCGTGGCGCAGGGGAGTCGTCGCCGGTGGGGAACGTGTCGCTGCTGCGGCCGGCGGAGCAGTTCTTCGATGAGATGCTGGCGGGCTGGTCGATGCAGCAGACCTCGCGGATGCTGGCGGCGCAGACGATCAAGACGAGGGCGGCGCAGGTGCGCCGGTTCGCGGACTTCTGCGGCACGTCGCCGTGGGAGTGGTCCCCGACCGATGTCGAGGAGTGGACGACCTCGCTGGTCTCGGGGGCGCGGCCGTTGGCGGTCTCGACGGTGCGGGCGTATCAGAACGCGCTGGCGCTGTTCTGCGACTACCTGACCGATCACCGCTACGGGTGGGCGGATCGGTGCGTGGAGGCGTTCGGCACGCACCCGGTGCAGGTCTGCCACGAGTGGAACACCGTCGTCCACACCAGCGACCATGAGTCGCGTCCGGCGGTGCGTCCGTTGACGCGGGTCGAGCTGCAGGCGTTCTTCGACTACGCGGACGAGCTGGTGGACCGGGCTCGGTCGTCGGGGCGGAAGGGCTGGCTGACGCTGTTCCGCGACGCGACGCTGTTCAAGATGATCTACGCCTTCGGGCTGCGCCGCCGCGAGGTGGCGATGCTGGACCTGCCGGACTTCACCCGCAACCCGAAGGGCTGGGAGTTCGGCCGGTTCGGGGTCTGCAATGTCCGCTGGGGCAAGGCGATGAAGGGCTCGCCGCCGCGCCGGCGGGCGGTGTTGGCGGTGTTCGACTGGACCCGTCCGGTGATCGAGGAGTACGTCACCGAGGTCCGTCCCCGGTTCGGCCTCGCGGATGCATCGATCTTGTGGCCGACCGAGCGACAGGGCCGCATCCGGCTGGATCACATTGACGACCGCTTCGCGGACTGGCGTGACGACCTCGGCCTGGACCCGGTGGTGCATCCGCACTGTCTGCGGCACTCGTATGTGACGCATCTGATCGAGGACGGTTTCGACCCGTTGTTCGTCCAGCAGCAAGTCGGGCACCGCTGGGGCTCGACCACCGCCCTCTACACCGGCGTCTCCGGTGACTACCGCAACCGCACGCTGCGCCGCGCCCTGGACGCGGCATTCACCGCGCCCACCGTTGAGGAAGGCTGATCGACATGACGAAGACCGTCGCCTACCACTGGCACCTGCGCAAGGTGATGAACGAGCACGGCATGCAGTCCACCACCGATCTGGTGCCGCTGCTGGCCGACCGCGGGGTGGTGATGACCTCGACCCAGGTCTACCGGATCGTGGTCGGGCAACCCGAGCGGCTGAACATGGCGTTCCTCTCGGCGCTGTGTGACATCTTCGGGGTCGGGCCGAACGATCTGATCGAGCCCTACGTCGTCGCGTCGTCGCGGCGGGGTCGCAAGACCGGCACCACGGGCACGAGCCCGGCGTCGAAGCCGAGCAAGAACCGGCCGACCCGCGCGGTCATCAAGCCCGCCGACGACTGAGCTTCTCTAAACGGCTGACCAAGTGGCGTCCACGATCGTCCACGGCGCGTGCTTCGGCTGCGGCCGGACCAAGAACCTGCGCTGGAACCACTCCCGCGGCCGGGGCGAGTGCCGCGCCTGCCGCGCCCAACGCGCCTCACCCGAGACCTGCACTGGCTGCGGCCGTCGGCGGCGGGTCAACGCCCGCACCACCGACGGCGGCGCGGTCTGCGTGACCTGCTACGCCCGCACCCGTACGAGCGAGGACGCCTGCGACGACTGCGGAGTCGTCGGGCCGCTCGCCACCCGCGCCGGCGGCAAGAGCGGCCTATCGGCGCGGAGCCTCTGCGCCTCTTGCTACCGCAACCCGCACCGGCCCTGCGGGGTCTGCGGGCGGTTGCGGCGGGTCGCGTTGAAGGCCACCGCGACGAGCCCGGATGTCTGCCCGACCTGCTACCAGGCGCCGGTGATCGACTGCTCAATCTGCGGCCAACAAGCCCTCGGCCGCCGCACCACGAACAATGGTCGGCCGCGCTGCTTCGGCTGCCAGGCCGCGCAGCAGATCGACGCCGCGCTCACCGGCCCGGACGGGCTGATCCGGCCCGAGCTGAAACCCGTCCGCGATGCCCTGACCGAGCTCGAACGTCCCCGGTCCCTGCTGAGCAACTGGCGGAACCTGCCCAGCCTGCACCTGCTGGCCGACATCGCTGCCGGACGGGTCGAGCTGACCCATGCAGCGCTGGATGCGCGGGCGCAGGTGTTCTCGGTGACCTACCTACGCGCCATGCTCGTCGCCGCAGGCGCGCTCCCGTCGCGGGATGAGAACGCCGTCCGGCTACACCGCTACACGAGCGAGGTCGTCGCCGTGGTCGCCGATCCCGAGCTGCGCGGGGTGCTGGGCCGCTACGCCCGCTGGCACGTCGTCGGCCGTGTCAAGACCGACCGCCACGGCCACATCACCGCACACGCCGCCGCACGCTGCCGTGGTGAGATCCAGGCCGCCCGGAGCTTCCTCGACCACCTGACCGCGCACGGTCACGGGCTCGATGACTGCCCGCAAGCCCACGTGGATGCCTGGGTGAGCATCGACCGGAACCGTCGCCTGGTATTCCTGCGCTGGCTCTCCCACGGCGGATACCTCAACGGCTGCCGCCTGCCCGAGCCCGTCCGCCAGAAAGACCCCGGCCACGACACCGAACCCGACGCCCAGCTCGGCCTCGCCCGGCGGCTCCTGCACGATCCGGGCAGCGCCAGCATCGAGGACCGAGCCGCGGCCTGCTTGATCCTGCTCTACGCCCAACCCACCACCAAGATCGCCGCTCTCACCACCGGCGACATCGAGGTCCGCGACACAGGCACCTACCTGCGGCTCGGCCCCGAACCGCTGCTGCTCATCCCGCCCCTGGACGCCCTGGTCGCGGCTTTGCCGGTCGCCAAGCCGTTCGGGACCGCGAGCACCCTGGCCGATGCGCGGTGGCTGTTCACCGGGAAGAACGCCGGAACCCATCTGCACCCGGCGTCGCTGACGCGGCGGATGAACCTGCTCGGGATCACCACCCGCACCAGCAGGAACACGGCGCTGCTGCACCTGGCCGCAACGACACCACCGGCGGTGTTCGCCAGTCTCGTCGGAATCCACATCACCACCGCGACCCGCTGGGCCGAGCTGTCCAGCGCGGCCTGGAACAGCTATGCCGCTTTGCGCCGCTCGTGAACGAGCGCGATCAGAGTCGGATGTCGCGGAGTCGCGGAAGGTTGGACCAGATCTGCTGGGTGTAGGTCGGGTCAAAGATCGCGTGGTAGCCGCCGGTGTGCCAGAACAGAATTGGGCCGTCGATCGCGTTCTTGCGGGCCATGTCGATGAGGGCTGCGGCTGCTTTGGCCGTGTACACCGGATCGACCACGATGCCTTCGAGTCGGGCCATCAGGTCGATCGCCTCATCAACGCCGTCGGCGGGCTTGCCGTACCCCTCGCCGAGATACGCCTCGGTCAACTCCAGATCGGATGCCGTGACGGCGATGTGGGGAGCGATGAGGGCTGCGGCCTCATTCGCGAGACGGAGGTAGCCTGCCGGCACGTCGTCGTACACCTCGCCGGCCACGATGACTCCGATGATCCGGGTGTCCGCGTGGGATACTGCTCGGCCAAGGGCGAGCCCCGCGTGGGTGCTGCCCGCCGAGCTGGCGTGCACGATGGTCTGGAACCGCGAGCCCTGGGCTCTGATCTGCTCATCGGCCTCGATGTATGCGCGAGCGAAACTCGTGGCCCCACGACCGGTCGCGCAACCGATCGGGAGACGGTAGACGCGTTCCCCAGCGGCCTCCAACTCCGTTACGGCACCATCGGTCACGTGTGCCAGCTCCACCCAGGAGACGTCACCAACGAGCCGGAGGTCAGCTCCGAAGAGAGCATCGAGGAGCAGGTTCCCCACCGGCTCCCTCGGCTCGTCGTGGCAGAGCACCAACGTGCACTTCATCCCGATCGCGGCCGCAGCCGCAGCCGCCGCTCGCGTCGCGTTGGAGAGGCGGGAACCTTCGGTGACGATATGCGTCGCGCCCAAGGCCTTCGCGTGAGCGAGCTCCATCTCCAGTTTGCGCACCTTGTTCCCCGCCAGACCAACGGAGCCGAGGTCATCGCGCTTGGCCCACACCTCAATGCCGAGCTCCTCGCTCAAGCGCGGCAGGAGCTGAACGGGTGAGGTGAACCCGCGTAAGTCAAGACGAGGCAGGTCAACAAGCCGTGACGTATCCATACCCACAGAACCTAGGCAGAACTCAGCAGATGCACAATCCATCTATGACTCACTATGCATATGCTCGACCAAAGCCGCTCATGGGCGGTATTGTCCGATCATATGTACACCCTCGACTCGGTCGACGCCCGCATCCTCCTCGCGAGAGACGGTTCGCAGGACGCCTCTGTCATCGAACTCGGAAACCGTCTGGGTCTCTCCCGGAACACCGTCCATGCCCGACTGAAGCGGATGCGCGAGCAGGAGGCCCTCGGGCTGCCAAGTGCCGCAGTCACACCGTCGAGCGTGGGAAGGCCACTCCTCGCGTTCGTCACAGTCTCGGTCGCTCAGCAGTCCATCGCCTCTGCATATACGACGATCGCTGCGATACCCGAGGTCGTCGAGGCACACACCACGACAGGCGACGCCGACCTCATGCTCAGGGTCGTCGCCCGCGACCCGATCGACCTGCACCGCATCACACAAGGCATCCAACTAGCACCCGGAGTGCAACGAAGCAGCACCTCCATCGCTACCACTGAAGTCATTGCCCACCGAATGAGCGCCCTCCTCCAAGAGCTCGCGGCACAAGAGCCCTGACGCACCAACGCAGCCTCGCTTGCTGATGCCCGCTCGATGCACCGCGCGCCTCGTGACGAAGGCATCGCAGGGCGTCGGACCCGGGCCGTGTCACGCCGCCACAGGAGCCGCTGACGCACCTGCACAGCATGAAGCTCGCATCACTCACCAGGCTTCATCGAGGCCCGGCAACCCGGCTATTCCGGCACTTCGATCATCCGACGCTGCCGGTGGGTGCGTAATGGGCGTCTTTCCCGACTTCGACGGCCTCGGCGGCATTGGCGACCTCCGCGCCATCGTCGGCGCCCTCCTCACGTTCGTCCTCATCGTCGCCGTCCTCATGCTGATCGTCTCCGCGATCGTATGGGCCATCGCGACCGCGCACGGCAACTACGCCACCGCCGGCAAAGGCCGAACCGGAGTCCTCGTCTCCCTCGGCGCCGCCGTCCTCGCCGGAGGCGGCGTCGCCTGGATGAACTGGCTCCTCAACCTCGGCCAACAGCTGTAGCGATCCTGATGAGTCAGAATTGGTTCAGCCGCGACCGCGCCTCCATCAGCTTCTGTATGACCTCGGACTTCCGCTGTCCAAGCGACGCGATCTTCTCTCGGGCCGCTGACTGACGCGCGAGCTGGTTGTTGGAGATCGCCATCCAGTTCGGGTTCCGCATAGATGGTGAGCGGGCCGAGAGCGCTCGCGAGTAGCTCTCGTTAGCGCGGTAGATCGCAGCTTCGACATTCCGCAGCTGTTCCTCCAACCGCCACACACGGTCTTGTGCCCGTTGGCGCGCCTCATCCCGCCGTTGCTCACCGGCCCGCTTCGCGGCCTCGAACAGACGATCCTTCGCCGACTTGTACTGCTGCCAGAGATGGTCATTGTCCGCCTTCGCGCACGGCCCGGTGGAACGCCACTGTGTATCCAGAACTCGGGCCTGATCCTTCGCCGCGCGGAAGTCACTGGAGTGTGCCAGCGACTCCATTTGCGAAACGAGTCGCTG
>NZ_JBBDGN010000002.1:0-376781 GCF_037204145.1 Microbacterium istanbulense | reverse complement strand
TCTAGTTAGTGCCGCAGAAGGGATCGGTCGCGGACTTCGCCTGCTCGACGAGAGCGATCGCCTCGGGACTGCGCAGGTCAGGGATATCCGCGAGCTTCTGGGCGTTCGAGCGGATGACGTCACCGGCCGGCTCGCCCAGATCATCGGCGAGGCTTTCAAGGGTGGTCACGAGCTCGCTCTTGCTGGCGGCGAGCTGGTCGCTGCTGACCTCGCCCTGATCGAGCAGGCTCTGGTACTGGGTGTAGACGTCGTCGAATGAGGTACACACCTGCGCCACGTCGACACCGACGGCTTCTCCGGCGAGTTGGGTGACCTGCGAGCATCCGGCGAGAAGTCCGACGGCGAGAAGGGGGAGAACAGCAAGTCGACGCATACCGCGAGGCTATCCACCCCACCTCTGCCGAACCTGGGCGAGCGCAGATCCGTGCGCCGGATGCGGAATGTTCCTGGGTGCTCTGCGTTGCATCCGGCATGAAAGCACTCGTCTATGACCGCTTCGGCTCGATCGACGCCCTCCACATCGCTGAGCATCCTGACCCGCACCCCGGCCCTGACTCGGTCGTCGTCAAGGTCGTCTCGGCGAGCCTGAACCCGGTGGACTACAAGATCCGTGAGGGCTATCTGCAGGGCGGGATCGACACGATCCTGCCTGCGGTCATCGGCTGGGATGTCGCCGGAGTGGTCGTCCGCGCCGGCTTCGACACCCCCGAGTTCCAGGTCGGCGACGAGATTCTCGCCTATGCCCGCAAGGACGTCGTCTCGGGTGGAACGCTCGCCGAGTTCGTCGAGGTGCCGGTGCGGACGGCGACGAAAAAGCCCGCGGAGCTCAGCTTCGAAGCGGCGGCGGCGCTGCCCCTCGCCGGCCTCACGGCGCTGCAGTCGGTGCGTCGATCGCAGATCGCGCCGGGCACAACTGTGCTCATCCACGCCGCGGCGGGCGGGGTGGGCTCGTTCGCGACGCAGCTCGCCGTGCGCGCCGGTGCGCGCGTGATCGGCACCGCACGGCCGGGCAACTTCGACTACCTGCGGTCGCTCGGCGCCGAGCCGGTCGAGTACGGCCCTGGGCTGGTGGATGCCGTGCGGGCGCTCGCACCCGAGGGCGTGGACACCATCCTCGACTTTGTTGGAGCAGAGGCAATGGACACCGTGCCGCAGCTGCTGCGCCCCGGCGGGGTGGTGACCTCGGTGGCCTCACCGCGTGCACGCGACGAGTTCGGCGGCAACTATGTGTGGGTCCGCCCCGACCCCGACGGACTGGCGGAGCTCGCCGAGCTCGCCGCCTCGGGCGAGTTGCATGTCGAGATCGCGAAGGCCTACGACTTCGAACAGTACGCCGACGCGTTCGCTGCCCTCGAGTCCGGGCACGTGCGCGGAAAGGTCGTCGTCAACGTCAACTCGTGAGCCGTGGGCTGGGCCGGCGGCGACTCGGCTGCCGGCTCACCCGGGCTTACGCGGTCGGATGCTGCGTAGCGATCTTCGACGACGATCCTCTGCCGCGCAGTCGTGACGGCGCGTACCGTAACGAGCATGCTTGTTGTCGGATCGATCGTCATCCGCGTCAACGATCTCGAACGGCAGATAGCGTTCTGGACTGCCGCGCTGGACTACATCGCTCGCGAACCGCAGGACGACGACTTCGTGCTGTTACATTCGCGCGATGGACGGGGACCCAATGTCTCCCTCGACCTCACGCCGAGCGAGCGGATTCTCCCGCCACGCATTCATCTGGATCTGTACGCCCAGGATCAGGCTGCAGAGATCGCCCGACTGTCCAGCCTCGGGGCCCGAGAAGCGCATTGGACTCGCAGGCCCGCCGATGCGGACTACGTGATCATGGAAGACCCCCGAAGGTAACCGCTTCTGCGTCATCAACGCGGCAGGGCGCAGCGACTTCACGCGCTGAGATTGTCAGCGGCCACGGTCGACACCTGCTAGGTGCGCCCCGCCGGGGCGGCGACTAGACGTTAAACCGGAACTCCACCACGTCGCCGTCCTGCATGACGTAGTCCTTGCCCTCCAGGCGCGCCTTGCCCTTGGCACGCGCCTCGGGGATCGAGCCGGTCGCGACGAGGTCCTCGAACGAGACGATCTCGGCCTTGATGAAGCCCTTTTCAAAGTCGGTGTGGATGACACCGGCGGCCTGCGGGGCCTTCCAGCCCTTGCCGATCGTCCAGGCGCGAGCCTCCTTGGGGCCAGCGGTCAGGTACGTCTGCAGGCCGAGGGTGTCGAATCCGATGCGGGCGAGCTGGTCGAGGCCAGACTCCTCTTGCCCGGTCGACGCCAGCAGCTCAGCGGCATCCTCGGGGTCAAGATCGATCAGCTCCGACTCGATCTTCGCGTCGAGGAAGATCGCCTGGGCGGGAGCGACCAGAGCAGCCAGCTCAGCCTTGCGCTCGTCGTTCGTGAGCACGCCCTCGTCGACGTTGAAGACAAAGATCACCGGCTTGGCGGTCAGCAGGCCGAGCTCCTTGATCGGCGCGAGGTCGATTCCGGCCGTCGACAGCAGAACTCCGCGCTCGAGGGCATCCTGCGCCTGCTTCGCCGTCTCTAGAGTTGCGGGGTCGGCCTTCTTGCCACGCACCTCCTTCTCGAGGCGGACGATCGCCTTCTCGAGCGTCTGCAGGTCGGCGAGCATGAGCTCGGCATTGATGGTCTCGAGGTCGTTCTTGGGGTCGATCGCGCCGTCGACGTGCACCACGTCGTCGTCGGCGAAACCGCGCACGACCTGCGCGATGGCATCCGCCTCACGAATGTTCGCGAGGAACTGGTTGCCCAGGCCCTCCCCCTCGCTCGCGCCGCGCACGATGCCGGCGATGTCGACGAACGACACCGTCGCCGGCAGGATGCGCTCACTGCCGAAGATCCCGGCGAGCACGTCCAGGCGCGCGTCCGGCAGGCTCACCACGCCGACGTTCGGCTCGATCGTCGCGAACGGATAGTTCGCCGCGAGCACGTCGTTCTTGGTGAGTGCGTTGAAGAGGGTGGACTTGCCGACGTTGGGCAGGCCGACGATGCCGATAGTGAGAGCCACGGGGTAAGAGTCTACCGGCGCGGGCCCGCGCGCCGAACGTTGCTCCCGCAGCCACGGTGTGCGCGGCAGTCCGGCGCGCCTGCCCGACTCGCTCGGTCTGCCGGGAGAGGGTGGAGATGTGCCACTGGATTTCACCGCGATCGACTTCGAGACCGCGAACTCCAGCCCGGCATCCGCCTGCTCCGTGGGACTGGTCCGGGTGCGGGGCGGCGAGGTGGTCGCCACCGCAGGCTGGCTGATCCGCCCTCCTGTCGGGCACGATGACTTCCAGGAGTGGAACGTGCGCATCCACGGCATCCGCCCGCAGGATGTCGAGACGGCCGCCACCTGGGAGCAGCAGCTCGGCGCCCTGACGAGCTTCGCCGGTCGTGATGTGCTGGTCGCGCACAACGCCGGCTTCGACTTGAATGTGCTCCGCCGCGCCTGCGAGGCGACAGAGCTCGATGCGCCGCCCTACCGCTCGCTGTGCTCGCTGGCTGTCGCCCGAAAGACCTACCGACTGGAGTCGTACCGCCTGCCGAAGGCCGCGGAGGCCGCCGGTTTCGGCGCGTTCCCCCACCACGATGCCCTCGCTGATGCGCGCGCGTGCGCGCAGATCGTCATCGACGCCGCCCGCCGGGTCGGCGCGAGCGACGTGGATGCTCTCGCCCATGCGCTGGGTGTGACGGTGACCCCCGCGCCGACCGCGATGCCCGAGCGCGCCGTGGCCTGACCGACCGATGTCGGTGGCACCGCCCAGAATGAGGGCATGGATGCCGCAGCCGTCGTTTTCGCCCTGGTCGCCCTCGCCGCAGGCGCCGCCCTGGGCTGGTTGGTCGCCCGCTCTCGCTCCGCCGCGGAGCTCGCGCAGGCACAGACCGAGGCAGCGGCCCTGCGCGAAGACCGCGACCGCCAGTACGACCTCTATCGCGATGCCGTCGAACACACGCGCGCTGAGCAGCGCGCGGCGGCCGACCGCGCCGCACGGGAGAACTCCGTGCTCACCGCGCTGGCACCGGTCAAAGACAGCCTGGAGCGGATGCAGCGTGCGGTGTCGACCATCGAGCAGGAGCGCCATGCACAGTTCGGTTCGCTGAGCGAGCAGCTGCGCCGAGCCCACGAGTCGGATGAAGCGCTGCGCGCGACGACCGAGACGCTCGCGGGCGCATTGCGCTCCACGGCGACCCGTGGCGTGTGGGGTGAGACACAGCTGCGCCGTGTCGTCGAGGCCGCGGGCCTCACGCGGCACGTCGACTTCGATCTGCAGTCGACCATCTCGTCAGATCGTGGCCAGGGGCGCCCCGACATGGTGATCCGCCTCGCCGGCGGGGCATCGATCGCGGTGGATGCCAAAGTGCCCCTCGACGCGTACCTCGAAGCCAGCGCGCTGGGCGTGAACGCCGATGATGCTCAGCGCAAGGCCCTCATGCAGCGGCACGTGAAGGCCGTGCGTGCCCATGTCGACGCCCTGGCGAAGAAGGCCTACTGGACGGGCCTGGATTCCAGCCCCGAGTTCGTGATCTGCTTCCTGCCCAGCGAGTCGCTGCTCGCGGCCGCGATCGACGAGGACCCGACGCTGCTCGACCATGCCTTCGGGCGCCGCGTGGCACTCGCCTCACCGGTGAACCTGTGGGCGGTGCTCAAGACGGTCGCCTACACGTGGACGCAGCAGGAGGTCTCGACCGAGGCGCGAGAGCTACTCGCCCTGGGCACGCAGCTCTATGACCGGCTCGGCGTGCTCTCCGGCCACGCCGACGACCTGCGCCGCGCGCTCGAGCGCACGGTCGACAGCTACAACCGTTTCGCGGGATCGCTGGAGAACCGGGTACTGGTGACCGCGCGCCGCTTTCCCGGGATCGACTCCGCGGCGCTGGATGCCAAGCCGACCGCCATCAGCACACCGGTACGCCGCTTCACCGCCGCCGAACTCGTGGCTGATCCCGACGCGCCCCAGACGGGCGCGGATCTCGGTGATGTGCGAGCGCGGTTGTCAGATACCACGCCCGATGGGTCGGCGGACGCCGACGACGCCGGCGCTGCGGGTCAGGCGATGCTGGGCACCCCGTAGAGCAGAGCGATCACCACGCCGGAGGTGACCAGGAACGCGCCGATGTTCCACCAGGAGCTCAGTTCGTGCCCCTCATCGCGACGCACGCGGAACAGCACGTCCGTGCGACGCGCGGGATCCATAGCGCCCACGGCGGCAGAACCCGACATGGTCGCCTGCGCGGCCGCGGCTTCGGCCTCAGCCTGAGAGATGCTGAGAATACGGCCGGTCTTGGTGGTCACGTGTTCTTCGCGAGAGGGCATTCCACCCTGCTCCTTCGGCGACGCCATCGCGAACTCCCCTTCTCCTGACCGTGCCGGCGCATGCGCACCGGCACGTCACATTGTGCCAGCTACGGCTGAGAAAGAGGGGATGGCGCGTGCGATCGCGCGATCAGGGCCGCTTCTGGGTCAGAGCCACTTCGAGACGAGGTGCTCCGAAGAGATGCGCCGCAGGGTGCCAGACGCACCGCGCAGCACGACGCTCTCGGTGTACAGGTAATCGCCCTCGCGGCGCACACCACCGACGAGCTGACCGTCGGTGACACCGGTCGCGACGAAGATCGTGTTGTTGCCCTTGACCAGGTCGTCTGCCTCGTAGACCTTGTCGATGTCCAGGCCGGCATCGACGCCGCGCTGGCGCTCTTCGTCGTCACGGGGCCAGAGCTTGCCCTGGATGTGCCCACCGAGCGCCTTGATCGCGCAGGCGGTGACGATGCCCTCGGGGCTGCCGCCGATGCCGACACACATGTCGGTGCGCGCACCGTGGCGCGCCGCGTTGATACCACCGGCGACGTCGCCGTCGCTCATCAGTCGGGTGCCGGCGCCCGCTTCGCGGATCTCCTCAATGAGCTTCTCGTGGCGCGGACGGTTCAGCACCGAGACGACGATCTCATCCACCGGCTTGCCGAGCGCCGCCGCCAGACGGCGAATGTTCTCACCGATGGGGAGGCGGATATCGACAACACCGACACCGGCGGGACCGGTGACGAGCTTGTCCATGTAGAAGACGCTGGAGGCGTCGAGCATTGAGCCGCGGTCAGACACGGCGAGCACCGACAGGGCGTTCTGGCGGCCGGCGGCGGTCAACGAGGTGCCGTCGATCGGGTCGACCGCGATGTCACATTCGGGGCCGCGGCCGGTGCCGACGACCTCACCGTTGAACAGCATCGGTGCGTTGTCCTTCTCGCCCTCACCGATGACGACCCTGCCCTGGAAGTGCACGGTGCCGAGGAACGCGCGCATGGCGTCGACGGCCGCGCCGTCTGCCTCCTCCTTTGCGCCCCGTCCGATGAACGGCACGGCGCGGATCGCGGCCGCCTCCGTGGCGCGGACAAGCTCGAGCGCGAGGTTGCGGTCCGGACGAAGGGGGCTGAGATCGGCAGTAAGGCTCACCATGCGGTCAGCCTAGCGGTCAGGCATGGCGGATTTTGGCGAATTTGCCACTCTCCAGCATGAAGGAATCGCGTTTCTTTAGAGATCTGAAGAGACTGCGATGCGGGCGTCGTCATCCCACCGGCATCCTTCCCTCGCGCCGCTAAAGTGAGCACTGACCGACTCCATCGACCGCAGGAGAATTCATGCCCGTCGCCACTCCGGATCAGTACGCCGACATGCTCGACCGCGCGAAGGCAGGCGGCTTCGCCTACCCCGCGTTCAACGTCTCCAGCTCGCAGACCATCAACTCGGTGCTCCAGGGCCTCACCGAGGCGGGCTCCGACGGCATCATCCAGGTGACCACCGGCGGTGCCGACTACTTCGCCGGCCACACCGTCAAGGCCCGCGCCACCGGCGCCCTCGCCTTCGCCCGCTACGTGCACGAGGTCGCGAAGTCGTACCCCATCACCGTCGCGGTGCACACCGACCACTGCCCCAAGGACGCCCTCGCCGGCTTCGTCGAGCCGCTCATCGCGGCCAGCGAGGAGCAGGTCAAGGCTGGCGGCAACCCGATCTTCCAGTCGCACATGTGGGACGGCTCGGCCGTGCCGCTCGCGGAGAACATCGAGATCGCGAAGGAGCTCCTCCCCCGCATGAAGGCGATCAACGCCATCCTCGAGGTCGAGATCGGCGTCGTCGGCGGCGAAGAGGACGGCGTGCAGCACGAGGGCTCCAACGACGCCCTCTACACGACCTTCGCCGACGTCGACCAGGCCGTGCAGGCGCTGGGCCTCGGCGAGAACGGCCGCTACATCGCCGCCCTCACCTTCGGCAACGTGCACGGCGTCTACAAGCCCGGCAACGTCAAGCTCCGCCCCGAACTGCTCGGCGAGATCCAGGCGCAGGTCGCGGAGAAGTACGGCACCGGCCCGAAGCCGCTCGACCTCGTCTTCCACGGCGGCTCCGGCTCGACCGATGAGGAGATCGCACTGGCCGTCGCCAACGGTGTCATCAAGATGAACATCGACACCGACACGCAGTACGCGTTCACGCGCTCGGTCGCCGGCTACATGTTCAGCAATTACGACGGCGTGCTCAAGGTCGACGGCGAGGTCGGCAACAAGAAGGTCTACGACCCCCGCGCCTGGGGCAAGGTGGCCGAGACCGCCATGGCCGCTCGCGTCGTCGAGTCGACCCGTCAGCTCGGCTCGTACGGCCAGTCGAAGAGCTGACCCCCTCCGCATGAAAGAACGCCCCGGACGTCAGTCCGGGGCGTTCTGCGTTGGTGGCTCGCGCTGTCAGGGACCGCGGTAGATGTCGAGGATGCTGGGCGCGCCATCCGGCCGTTGAATCACGGTGATCCCATCCCCCGCCTGCACCCGGCCCTTCTCGACCACGCGCAGGTAGGGGCCCAGACGCCTGGCCTCGGAGAAGCGCTTCACCCAGCCTCGCTCATCGTCGCCGCCGACCCAGCGCGCGAAGGTCTGGCAGGGAGTTCGCGGCATGGTGACCTCGACCACGACCCGCGGGCCGATCTGCCATCGTTCACCGACCAGGGCGGCGTTGACGTCGATCCCCTCGACCCGCAGGTTCTCCCCGAACCAGCCGGGCGGCAGGTCTCGTCCCAGCTCGGATGCCCAGAACGCGGCATCCTCCTCGGCGTACGCATAGAGCGCCTTGTCGAGCCCGCCGTGGTGCTTGCGGTCGGCCTGCACGTCGGCGTAGACCCCATACGGGCCGATCTTGACCGCCCCATCCACAGCGCGCTTGTCGATCGCCGTCACGCCGATCGTGCTCGCATCAGGGCGCAGCTGATGCACCGTGCAGACGGCTACGAGGCGTGCCATCAGCGGGATGCCTTCCCCGCGCGCGTCCGCAGACGCCACCGGGTGGTCCAGATGGCCAGGTCGACGACGGCATCGATGATCACCAGCACACCGACCACGCGTACCGCCCGCGAGCGCGAGCGCGTCAGCGCCGCCCCGGTGGTCAGTTCGGCCGCGCTGAGCGCAGCACCGAGCAGCGGCCGCCGGTTCAGCGCACGCGTGAAGCGCGCGATCGGCCGATCACGCTTGGTCAGTGACAGCGCCTCCCCCAGGCCGCCGACGAAGACATCCCGGGCCAACGCCGGCCATCCGTTGGCAGTGAAGCGCTGCGTCGTGTCGTCGCCGTCCGACTCGGACAGCGCCTGATCGACGAGTTCTGCCGGTGCGCCGAGTGCGACGAGGAAGGCGCGCAGCCGGGCATCCTGACCGATCGTTCCGCCGACCGCCTCGGGCGCGCACGCCCGGTAGGCGGAGGCCAGGTCGACCTCGGTGCCGAGGTCAAGGGCGGCGAGCTCGTCCAGCGAGCCGTCGGCCTCGGACAGCATCCGGCGGTACAGGTCGGCGATCTCAGGGACGGCGATCGACTCCACGTCCAGCACCGGGCGGGTGTCACGTTCGATGTTGGGCCAGAACCACGACGTCTCCCCGTCGGTTCCGGTGACCTCGATCCATGCGTCGCCCTGCGCCGGGACGTTGAGCACGATGACGACGCCGTCCACTCCGGAGGCGGTGACGACCGAGTGCGCCTCGCCCGTCCGGTACTGCAGCAGCGACCAGTCGGCCTGCGCGCGGTAGGACACGTCGGTGTCAAGCATCTGTGCCATCAGCCGCGCCACGAACGGCCCCCGGTGCGAGAACTCGGCCACCCGGACGGGCTCGACCGCGAAGAGGTCGTCCGGCACCTCGTCATCATCTGCGGCGTCGGCGTCATCGTCGTGCGGATCGATGTCGCCGCTCTCGAACTCCCGCTCGAGGGCCGCAAGGGTCTCCTCGTCGACGCCGGAGAGCTCGGCGTCATCCTCGTCGAGGTCACGCGGGCTCTGCAGCCAAAGGGTGAGCCCCGCTTCGCTGAACAGTGCGCGCAGGCGCTCGACGTCGAGTTCGAAGGCCAAGCGGTCATCCACGTCGAGCGCGACGACATGCCCGTCGTCCGTTACCGGAATCAGCAGCACGGCCTCTTCCTGGTCCGTCCAGGGAGCCGAGGCGTCACGAAGCGCGGAGAGCACGCGTTCCCGACGAAGGATCGCCAGCCCTCGTTCGCGAGGATCGGAGCCGTCACCGGCATCCATCGCGGCGAACTGGACCTGGAGGGCGACCTGCGATTCGGGCATACCTCCGAGGCTATCCAGCCGGGGTGTTCAGACCCTGGAGGAATGCCGGGTCGCCGAACATCGGCACCGAGATGCAGACCGAGACGATCGCCGTCGTGACGACGAAACCGACCAGCGGCACCCACCACGCGGCGCGACGCGCCTTCACTCGACGTACCGCCAGCCAGACGGTGAGTGCGTACCCGACGATCAGCACGGCAGCAGCGACCGGGCCCCACACGCGCGCGGCGGCGAAGTTCGTGAACTCGCCCTCCAGGCCCATGATCTCCAGGCTCTGGTCGAGCGTGGCGGCGAGATTGAAGAACCCGGGCAGCGACGACAGCACGTTCACCAGCCCGAAGGCGAGCAGACCGAACGTGATCGCCCGGTCGGCGACGCGGGGCTTGGCTGCATCCGGCGCCGCAGCGGCCTGGGGCATCGGGGGCGCGGCCGGCGGCATGATCGGCGTGGCGGGCGGGACATCCGCCGGGGGCAGGCCCGCACGCAGACGCTGTTCCTCGGGGGTCGCATACTCGCCGTACTGCGGGCGCTCGTCACTCATGCGGCCATGCTAGCCAGCGTGGCCGTGCGGCGTTCACAGGGAACGGACGCGCGGATCAGCGCGAGGTACGACCGCCCAGAGCGCGACCGTCGCGGTGACCTGAGGCATCCTGGCGCAGCTCCTTGGGCAGCGAGAACATGAGGTCCTCCTCGGCGGTGCGCACCTCGGAGACGTCACCGTAGCCGGCCTCGGCGAGCGCCTCGAGCACCTCCTGCACGAGCACCTCGGGCACAGACGCACCACTGGTGACGCCGACCGTGCCGACGCCGTCGAGCCACTCCTGCTTGACCTCATCTGCGTAGTCGACCCGGTAGGCG
Source organism: Microbacterium istanbulense (assembly GCF_037204145.1). Taxonomy (NCBI): domain Bacteria; kingdom Bacillati; phylum Actinomycetota; class Actinomycetes; order Micrococcales; family Microbacteriaceae; genus Microbacterium; species Microbacterium istanbulense. The sequence continues at coordinate 366,333 of NZ_JBBDGN010000002.1, read as the reverse complement.
GCCTTCGCGCCGTACTCGAGCGCGACCTCGACAAGTCGCACACTGTTGGACGAGTTGGCAGAGCCGACGACGATCACGAGATCGGCATCCCGCGCGACCTTCTTGATCGCCACCTGACGGTTCTGGGTGGCGTAACAGATGTCGTCGGACGGCGGGTTCTGCAGCTCGGGGAAACGCGTGCGCAGACGGTTCACCGTCTCCATCGTCTCGTCGACCGAGAGCGTGGTCTGCGAGAGCCAGACGACCTTCGACGGGTCTCGCACCTCGACCGTGTCGGCCTCTTCGGGCGAGTTCACGATGGTCACGTGCTCGGGCGCCTCGCCCGCGGTGCCCTCGACCTCTTCGTGCCCCTCGTGGCCGATGAGCAGGATCTCGAAGTCGCTCTTGGCGAAGCGCACCGCCTCGCGGTGCACCTTGGTCACCAGCGGGCAGGTCGCGTCGATCGCGTGCAGACCGCGGTCGGCAGCGGCATCCACGACGACAGGCGAGACACCGTGGGCGCTGAAGACGACGTGCGCTCCCTCGGGCACCTCGTCGACCTCCTCGACGAAGATGGCGCCCTTGGCCTCCAACTCGGTGACCACGTGGATGTTGTGCACGATCTGCTTGCGCACGTACACAGGGGCGCCATAGCGCTCGAGCGCCTTCTCGACGGCCACGACAGCACGGTCGACTCCCGCACAATAGCCGCGGGGGGCGGCCAGCAGCACACGTTTGACACCCTCGACCGGGCGGTCTTCCAGGGGCACGCGTTCCGCGGCGCGGCGGCGGCCGGGAATCTGTGGCACGGGCAGGGAGACGGGAGTGGAAGTCACCTCAGGATTCTACCGAGCGCCCCTGGTCGAAGGCTCCGAGCCGAACGGATGTCGCCGCGGGGCGAGAGAATGAGGGCATGACCGTCTTCCACGCCGCCACCGCACCGGGTGAGCAGCCGCCGGCCGATTCCGTCGCCCCGCGCGACTCGTCCGCCGAGGCGCCGACCTCCGTCGCCCGGCTCAACGCGACGATCCGCGACTTCGTCGCCCGCTGGAACACGGTGTGGGTCGAGGGTGAGATCACCTCGTGGAACGTCCGAGCCGGCAACGTCTTCGGTCGCCTCAAGGACACCCGCTCCGACGCGCAGATCTCCATCCGCATCTGGTCGAGCGTGCGGGCCCGCATCCCCGCCGACCTCGGCGTCGGCGACCACGTGGTGGCGGCCGTGAAGTCGGACTACTTCGTCAAGTCGGGCGATTTCAGCTTCGCCGTCTCGGCCATGAAGCACGTCGGGCTCGGCGATCAGCTCGAGCGGCTTGAGAAGTTGCGCGCCCAACTGCGTCAGGAAGGCCTGTTCGACTCCGTGCGCAAGAAGCCCCTGCCATTCCTGCCGCACGTGATCGGACTCATCACCGGCGAGCGCTCGGATGCCGAGAAGGATGTGCACCGCAACGCCGAACTGCGCTGGCCGCAGGTGCGCTTCCGCACCGAGTACGCGGCCGTGCAGGGCGACCGCTGCGTGCCGGAGACGCTCGCGGCGCTGGCGAAACTGGATGCCGACCCGGATGTGGATGTCATCATCATCGCCCGCGGCGGCGGCGACCCGCAGACGCTCCTCGGCTTCAGCGACGAGCGCCTGGTGCGGGCGGTCGCCGCAGCATCCACCCCGATCGTCAGCGCGATCGGGCACGAGAACGACCACCCGCTGCTCGACGACGTCGCCGATCTGCGGGCCTCGACGCCCACCGACGCCGCCAAGCGCGTCGTGCCCGACGTGGGCGAGCAGCGCGCGATCGTGGCGCAGCTGCGGGCGCGCGCGACGACGCGGCTGACCCAGCGCGTCGCGCACGACATCGCCCAGCTCGAGCAGCTGCGCTCACGCCCGGTGCTGCGCTCCCCCGACCCGATCATCGACGACCGCGCCCAGGAGCTGCTGCTGCTGTCCGCGCGGGGCCGTGACGCCGTCACCCGCGGGCTGGATGCCGGCCACCGCAGCACCGCCGAGCTGCGCGCCTCATTGCGCGCACTGTCGCCGGCGGCGACTCTCGCCCGCGGGTACGCGATCGCGCACCTCGAGGGCGGGGTGATTCTGCGCGACGCCGCGGATGCCCCCGCCGGTACGTCCCTGACGATCACGGTCAACCGCGGATCGATCGCCGCCCGTTCCGAGGGTGAGATCGCCGAGGGCGACGGCGAGGGCTGAGCGCCCGCAGGGCCGCACGGCCAGACGACGTAGGATGGAGGGGTGACTGCCCCGACTGACGTCCCCGTCGAATCGCTGTCGTTCGAGGCCGCGCGGGACGAACTCGTCCGCGTCGTCGCTGAACTCGAACAGGGCGCACCGACTCTGGAGCAGTCTCTCGCGCTCTGGGAGCGTGGCGAAGCGCTCGCCGCTCGGTGCGAGGAGTGGCTGCTGGGCGCCAAGCGCCGACTGGATGCTGCACGCGCTGCGGCATCCGACGAGGACGACGCGTGAGCCGCGGGCCGCGCGTGGTCGCTGGTCTCGGTCGCCCCGAGACCGCGCAGGAGACCGCCGACCGCAAGGCCGAGGCGAGCCGCGTCTACCGGTCGAGCCAGACGTTCCGCAATCTCATCGCCGCCCTGATCGTGACCGTCGCCGTGGTGGCCGTCATCGTGCTCGCCGTGCCGCGCGGCGAACCGGCCGCCCGCCCGCAGATCGATGTCGCCGCCGTCGCCGCCAACGTCGAGTCCACCATGGGGTCGCCCGTGCTCGTGCCTGATCTGCCCGCCAACTGGCAGGTCAATGCCGCGGAGCTCGTCGACGCGGCCGTGCCGGTGTGGGACATCACCGTGGCCGTGCCGGAGCAGGGCTTCGTGCACATCGCGCAGGCGTTCGACGCCGACGTGACGTGGGCGCCGCAGGTGCTCTCCGGCATCGCCCCGACCGACTCGCAGGTGATCGACGGCCGCGAGTGGGACGAGTTCGTGGTCAAGGACCCGAGCAGCAACGCGAACATCTCCTACGCGCTGGGCACGCAGGCCGGATCCGACTACGTGCTGCTGTACGGTTCGCTGCCCGAAGAGGCCACCGCAGAACTCGCATCCTCCCTTTCCACCCAGATCGACGTACTCTCGGAGGCACCATGACCGTCACCCTCACCCCGGCTCAGGCATGGCAGGAGATGGTCGACGGCAATCGACGATTCGTCGCCGGTGAACCCGCCCACCCGCATCAGGACGTCAGCAAGCGGCACGAGCTCGCCGACGGTCAGGCGCCGATGGCGACCCTGTTCGGTTGCTCCGACTCGCGTCTGGCCGCCGAGATCATCTTCGACAAGGGGCTCGGCGACCTCTTCGTCGTCCGCAACGCCGGGCAGGTCATCGGTGAGTCGATCGTGGCGAGTCTCGAGTACGCCGTCGCCGTGCTCGGTGTGCCGCTGATCGTCGTGCTCGCCCACGACTCGTGCGGTGCGGTGCGCGCCGCGATCGACGGCACCGCGATCGACGCGGCACCGCTGCCCCCGCACATCTGGAAGCTCGTCGCCCCGATCGTGCCCGCCGCCCGCAAGGTGCTGGCCGAGAACGGCGGCACCGCCGTCGCCGACATCGATCCCGAGCTCGTCGGGCAGGAGCACCTGCGCAACACCGTCCGTGACGTGCTGCAGTCGTCCGAGCTGATCAGCGCGGCCGTCGCCGAGGGCCGTCTGGGCATCGTCGGCGCCAACTACCGTCTCGCGGAGGGCACGGCCACGCCCGTGATCACCGTGGGAATCGACACCGAGGGGACCGTCCCCGAGTCCGAGGAGGGACTTGCATGACTGACACCGAGTACCGCATCGAGCACGACACCATGGGTGAAGTGCGCGTGCCCGTGAACGCGCTCTACGGCGCTCAGACCCAGCGCGCCGTGGAGAACTTCCCGATCTCCGGCAAGGGCCTGGAGTCCACGCAGATCGCTGCGCTGGCGCGCATCAAGAAGGCCGCTGCCCTCGCCAACAAGGACCTCGGCACCCTCGACGGCGCGATCGCCGACGCCATCGCGCAGGCCGCCGACGAGGTCGCCTCTGGCATCCACGACGGCGAGTTCCCGGTCGACACATACCAGACCGGTTCGGGCACGTCGTCGAACATGAACATGAACGAGGTGCTGGCCACGCTCGCGACCGGCATCCTGGGCGCCCCGGTGCACCCGAACGACCACGTCAACGCCTCGCAGTCGTCGAACGACGTCTTCCCCACCTCGGTGCACATCGCCGTCACCCAGGCCCTGATCGACACCCTCATCCCCTCGCTCGACCACCTCGCTGTCGCCCTTGAGGCGAAGGCCGAGCTGTGGAAGGACGCCGTGAAGTCGGGCCGCACCCACCTCATGGATGCCACCCCGGTGACCCTCGGCCAGGAGTTCGGCGGCTACGCCCGCCAGGTGCGCCTGGGCATCGAGCGCGTGCAGTCGGCGCTCCCCCGCGTGGCCGAGGTGCCGCTGGGCGGCACGGCCGTCGGCACCGGCATCAACACGCCGCTCGGCTTCCCGCAGAAGGTCATCGAGCTGCTCGCGGCCGAGACCGAGCTGCCGATCACCGAGGCGAAGGACCACTTCGAGGCGCAGGCCAACCGCGACGGTCTCGTCGAGACCTCGGGCGCGCTGCGCACGATCGCCGTCTCGCTGACGAAGATCAACAATGACCTGCGCTGGATGGGCTCCGGCCCCAACACCGGCCTCGGCGAGCTGCACATCCCCGATCTGCAGCCGGGTTCGTCGATCATGCCGGGCAAGGTCAACCCGGTCGTGCCCGAGGCGGTGCTCATGGTGTGCGCGCGGGTCATCGGCAACGACGCCACGGTCGCCTGGGCCGGGGCATCCGGTTCGTTCGAGCTCAACGTGGCCATCCCGGTCATGGGCACCGCGCTGCTCGAGTCGATCCGCCTGCTCTCGAACGCCTCGCGCGTGCTCGCCGACAAGACCATCGACGGGCTGCAGGCCAACCTCGAGCGGGCCGCCGCGTTCGCGGGTATGAGCCCGTCGATCGTCACGCCGCTGAACAAGCTCATCGGCTACGAGGCCGCCGCGAAGATCGCCAAGCACTCGGTCGCCAAGGGCATCACCGTGCGCGACGCCGTGATCGACCTCGGCTACGTCGAGCGCGGTGAGCTGACCCTGGAGCAGCTCGACGAGAAGCTCGACCTGCTCTCGATGACGCACGCGGGCTGAGCCGTCCCGTTTCACTGACCCCGTCCCGTTTCGCTGACGTCCTGCTCGGATTCGTCAGCGAATCGGGACGGGGTCAGTTTCTTGTTCCCTCTCCCCAGCAGGCGTCCCACCGTCTTTATCCCCAACCACCGGGATAACGCCGGGCGACGGTGCAGTCTGGTGCGCATGCTCTCCGCCTCTGACACCATCCGCCGACTGGGAGGACTCGCCCGCGGCACCCACCTGCAGCGCCTGGGCTTCTCTCGGCAGGCGCTGTCGCGCCTCGTGCAGCGCGGCGAGATCGAGCGCGTCCGCCATGGCGTGTTCGCCGTCGCCCCGGTGGATGCCGAGGTGCGGTCCGCCGTCGCGCACGGCGGCGCGTTGACCTGCGCGAGCGTCCTCCATCGACACGGCGTGTGGGTGTTGGATGCCGACGACCGCCCGCACGTCTGGGTCGGTTCCGATCGGCATCCGCTGGCCCATGACGGATGCCGCTGTCGCACGCACTTCGGCGCGGGCCGCCCGCCGCTGGGCGAGACAGGTGTGGACCGGGCACTGCTCGTGTTCCGAAAGTGCGCGGGTGATGAGGCGTTCTTCGCGGCGTACGAATCCGCCTGGCGCAAGGGGCTGCTGCCGCGCGCCGCGCGGCAGCGCATCCGCTCCGCCCTGCCCGCCTCGGCGCGCTGGCTCGTCGATCTCGCTCGCCCGGATGCCGACAGCGGCCTGGAGTCACTCTTGCGCCTGCGGCTGCACCTGCTCGGCATCAGCCTCGACTGCCAGGTGGCGCTCGACGGTGTCGGGCGCGTGGACTTCGTCGCCGGGGACCGGCTCATCATCGAGGTCGACGGCCGCGAGAACCACGACGGCACGACCATGAGGCACAAAGATCTCGTGCGTGACGCCGCCGCCTCGCGCCTGGGCTACGAGACACTGCGCTTCGACTATGCCCAGGTCGTGTATTACTGGACATCCGTGCAGGCCGCGATCCTCGCCGCGCTGCACCGTGCGCGCCGCTGAGCCGGGCCCAAAAAGCTGACGGTGTCACGTTCTGCTGACGAATTCAGGGACATCGCCAGCAGAACGTGACGTGGTCAGTGGATCGGGACAGCCCGGGCGGATGCCGTCAGCTGAGCTCCCCACCCTCGAGCAGTTCGGTCACCAGCGCCGCGATCGCCGAGCGCTCGGAGCGCTGCAGGGTGACGTGACCGAACAGGTCGTGGCCCTTGAGCGTCTCGATCACGCTGGCGATGCCGTCGTGACGGCCCACGCGCAGGTTGTCGCGCTGCCCGACGTCGTGGGTGAGGATGACGCGCGAGTTCTGCCCCATGCGACTGAGCACCGTCAGCAGTACGTTGCGCTCCAGCGACTGGGCCTCATCGACGATCACGAACGCATCGTGCAACGAGCGCCCGCGAATGTGCGTGAGCGGCAGCACCTCCAGCATCCCCCGCTCGATGACCTCTTCCAGCACGTTGCCCGAGACGACCGAGCCGAGCGTGTCGAACACGGCCTGCCCCCACGGGTTCATCTTCTCGCCCTGGTCGCCGGGCAGGTAGCCGAGCTCCTGCCCACCGACGGCGAACAGTGGCCGGAACACGATGATCTTCTTCTGCTGCTGCCGCTCGAGCACCGCTTCCAGCCCCGCGCACAACGCGAGCGCAGACTTTCCGGTGCCGGCTCGCCCGCCGAGCGAGACGATGCCCACCTCGGGGTCGAGCAGCAGGTCGATCGCGATGCGCTGCTCAGCCGAGCGTCCGTGCAACCCGAACACCTCGCGGTCGCCGCGCACCAGGCGGAACTCCCCATCGCCGACCACGCGGCCCAGCGCCGATCCGCGCTCGGAGTGGATGATCAGACCGGTGTTGATCGGCAGGCCCCGCGCCTCTTCGGCGAGCCCCACCTCGCTCTCGTACAGGTCGCTCATGTCGTCGCCGGAGAGATCGAGCGAGGCGATGCCGGTCCAGCCCGAGTCGACCGCCTGCTCGGCCAGGTACTCCTCCGCGCGCAGGCCGAGCGAGGCGGCCTTGACCCGCATCGGCAGATCCTTCGACACGATCGTGACCTCCTGCCCATCCTGGGCGAGGTGGGCGGCGGTGGCGAGGATGCGGCTGTCGTTGTCGGTGAGGCGGATGCCGGCAGGCAGGATCGACATGTCGGCGTTGCCGAGTTCGACCCGCAGCGTGCCGCCCTCGCCGACCTCGACGGGGAAGTCGAGACGTCCGTGCTCGATGCGCAGCTCATCCAGGTGCCGCAGCGCGCGGCGCGCGAAATAGCCCAGCTCGGGGTCATGGCGCTTGGCCTCGAGTTCCGAGATGACCACGACGGGCAAGACGATGGAATGCTCCGCGAAGCGGAACAGGGCCTGCGGGTCGCTCAGCAGGACGGAGGTGTCGAGGACGTAGGTGCGAAGCACCGTGTCCTTGTGCGACACCGACCCGTTCTGGGCGGCCTTTCGGGTGGACGGCTGCTGCGCTGTACGTGTGGTCACGACCCACTCCCGACCCGGGATCATTCCCGGCTTCGCCACGAGTCGACCAGGGCCACGAGTCGTGAACCTGAGGCCGACTCGACCGGACGCGGTGTCCGATGCCATGAACGTACGTCCGCCGAACGACCGCTGCGTGGCACGACACGCGGATGGATGCTACGCGGAGATGAACATCTCGTTACCGGAGCCGGCGAGCGCCTCATCCAGCATCCGCACGGTCTCGGCGTCGGTGCCGGCGTGCGGGGCGATTCGCACCGTCGCGCCGCGCGCGGTGACGACCAGCCCGGCGTTGGCGAGCGCCGCAGCGACCCGCCCCGGTGCTTCCGGGGCGAGCGTCACGATTCCCGCCCGGCGGCTGGGGGCCCGTGGTGAAACGACAGGGATGCCGTGCCGGTCGGCGATCTCGAGAATGCCGTCGACCTGCGCGGCGAGGGCCGTCTCAATCGCCGCGACGCCGACGTCGTGCACGTCACGCAGGCCGACGGCGAGGCGTGCAGTGGCGAGCGGATCAAGGTTGCTGACCGTGAAGGCCTGGGCGGATGCCGCGGGCTCGGGCAGTTCGTCGACGAACAGTCCGTCGGCGGTCGTTCCGGTGATGCCGCTGAGCACGGGCTCGATGCGCTCGCGCGCGAAGTCGGAGAACCGGGCGAAGCCGGTGCCGCGGCCTGCGCGCAGCCATTTGTAGCCGTGCCCGACCACGACATCCGCGAGGGCGTAGTCATCCTCGACGATGCCGATCGACTGCACGGCGTCGAGGATCAGCAACCGGTCGGGGCCGAGCACCTCGCGCAGAGCCGCCAGATCGGCGCGGTACCCGGTGCGAAAGTCGACGTGACTGACGGCGAGGGCCGTCACGTCATCGTCGATCACCGCGGCGACGGCATCCGGCGTCACCCGTCCGTCTTCCGGGGTGATCCACCGCGGGGCGAGCTCCCCGTGTGAGGCCTGCGCGGCCCGCTGCAGCGTGAGACTGACGCTGGGGAACTCGGCTGTCGAGGCGACGACCTCGCCATCGAGGCCGTACAGCGCCTGCATGAGCGCGTGCGTCGACGACGGATGCAGGGTGACCTCGCTCGCCTCACCCGCGAGCAGCTGGGCGGCGAGGGTCTTGGCCTGCTCGACCCGCTCCCAGACCAGACCGATCGAGGTGGGACGACCGCTGCCCAGCAAGTCGGCGTCGGCGAAGACCTCTGCCCGCACGGTGGGCGAGAGCGGTCCGAACGCGGCCCAGTTCAGATAGCCGGGCTCGGCGTCGAACGTGGCGAGATAGTCGTCGATGACGGTCATCATCCCAGTCTGGCACTGCTGGACTGGCCCGCCTACGACGGGTGTCAGCGCCCGAAGCGACGGTCGCGGTCGGCGAAGTCGCGAATCGCGCGCAGAAAGTCGACACGGCGCAGGTCGGGGCCCAGCGCCTCGACGAAGTAGAACTCGCTGTGCGCGCTCTGCCAGAGCAGGAAGTCGCTGAGACGCTGCTCCCCGCTGGTACGGATGACGAGGTCGGGGTCGGGCTGGCCGCCCGTGTACAGGTGCTCACCGATCATCTCGGGAGTCAGGTGCGCGGCGAGGTCTTCCAGGGTGCCGCCGGATGCCTCGTGCGCGGCGATGATACTGCGCACGGCGTCCACGATCTCGTGACGCCCGCCGTAGCCGACCGCGAGATTCACGTGCAGGCCGGTGTGGTCGCGCGTGCGCTCTTCGGCATCCGCCAGCACGCGCGCGAGCTCCGCGGGGAGGATGTCGCTGCGTCCGACGTGCTTGACCCGCCAGTTGCCGCGCGCCGCGAGCGAGGTGGCCAGCTCGGCGATGATCTCGATGAGGTCGTCGAGCTCCTTCGAGTCCCGCTTGCGCAGGTTGTCGCTGGAGAGGAGGTACAGCGAGACCACCCGCACCCCGAGCTCATCGCACCACTCGAGGAACTCGCGCATCTTGGCGGCTCCGGCCCGGTGGCCGTCGGCGGCGGAGTCGAAGCCGAGCTGGCGGGCCCAGCGACGGTTGCCGTCGATCATCATGGCGACATGGTGCGGCACGGATGCCGGGTCGATCCGACGACGCAGTCGGTTTCCGTAGAGCCGATACAGCGGGCCTCGCCCGGAGCTCTCTCGCGCACTCACCCCCCTACGCTACTCCCCCACCCGATATGTTCCGCCGACGGCATGTGCCGACGCCTAGAGTGAGCACGTGAGCTCCCCTGAGAAGACGACGCCCGACGTCCCCGTGCTCCCGCTGATGGAAGCCGCGGCCTACGATGCGGCAGTCGAGATCAAGCCGACCTGGCGCGGGTGGATCCACGCAGCGACGGTGCCGATCGCGATCGCCGCCGGCGTGGTGCTGATCGTTCTCGCGCACGGCACTCCGGCGAAGTGGGCGGCGGCCGTCTTCATGGCCACCTCGCTGCTGCTGTTCGGCAACTCCGCCGTCTATCACCGCTTCAACTGGAGCCCCAAGGTGAAGATGGTGCTCAAGCGCATCGACCACGCCAACATCCTCCTGTTGATCGCCGGGACGTACACGCCGATCGCGGTGCTCGCGCTCGAACCGCAGAAGGGTCTGCTGTTGCTGTGCCTGGTGTGGGCAGGAGCAATCCTCGGCATCCTGTTCCGGGTGTTCTGGATCAACGCGCCACGCTGGCTCTACGTCGCCCTCTACCTGGCGCTGGGCTGGGCGGCCGTCATGTACATGGGCGACCTCGTCGTCGCGAACGTCGCGATGATGGTGCTCGTGTGTGTGGGCGGTCTGCTCTACACCGGCGGCGCGATCGTCTACGCCCTGAAGAAGCCGAACCCGTGGCCCGGCCACTTCGGCTTCCACGAGATCTTCCACGTCTGCACGGTGCTCGCCTTCCTGTGCCACTGGACTGCGTGCCTGCTGATCTCGCTCGCCCCGCACGTGCCCTCGCTCGGCGCTCCCGCCTGAGCCCACGCATCCGAACAGCCCCCAACCGGAGGAACCCACCATGGCCGACGTCGAGAGCTTCACCCTGGACCACACCGCCGTCAAGGCACCCTACGTGCGCCTGATCGCCGTCGAGCATGGCCCCAAGGGCGATGCGATCAGCAACTTCGACGTGCGGTTCGTGCAGCCCAACGAGGGCGAGATCCCCACGGCTGGTCTGCACACGATCGAGCACGTGATCGCCTCACAGCTGCGCGATCACCTGGACGGGGTCATCGACATCTCCCCGTTCGGATGCCGCACCGGGTTCCACCTGATGACGTGGGGCGAGCCGGCCATCGCCGACGTCGTCGCCGGCATCCGGGAGAGCCTGCGGTTCATCGCTGAGGACGCGCAGTGGGAGGACGTGCCCGGCGTCTCGGCGGTGGAGTGCGGCAACTACCGCGACCACAGCCTGCACAGCGCGCGCGAGTGGTCGCGACTGATCCTCGATCAGGGCATCAGCCTCGACGCCTTCGAGCGCGTCGGCGTCTGAGTCGCCTCAGCGGGGCTGGTCGCCCTCGGCGTCGCCCTGCGGGTCGTCGCGCTCGGCGGCCTCCTGCGCAGCCTGCTCAGCGTCAAGCTCCTCGCGCACCTCTTCGCGGTAGCGCACGCGACGGATGCGGCGGTTCATGTCCCAGATGAGAAGTACGACGATGACGACGAGCAGTGCCACGGCGGCGAAGCCGATGGCGCCGGGCGTCACCGACTCAGGATCCACGGTCATCGTGGGCGTCGGCATCGGGGTCTTCTCGCCGAACGGGAGCATGGGTCCGCCTTTCCTGCACAGGTCGAATAACCTGGAACTACCAGACTAACGACGATCGCCCACGGCACAGATTCGAGGAAGCAGTGACCACCTCCCGGCAGCTCGATGAGCGCTATGGCCGAACCGGTCGAGGACGCCTGCCCTGGATCATCGGCGGCGCTGTCGCGCTGGCCGTCGTGGTCGCGTTCGGGTGGATGACGGTCGCCTCGACGATGAACGCGGTGGATGCCGATGACCTGGGCTTCGAGGTCGTGGACGAGCACAGTGTGAACCTGCGTTTCCAGGTGACCGGCCCCGCCGGAGCCGACATCCTGTGCGCCGTGGAGGCGCAGGATGAGGAGTTCGGCGTGGTGGGCTGGAAGATCGTCGAGATCCCGGCATCCGAAAGCCACGCGCAGGCACTCACCGTGTCGATCCCCACGGTCGCGACCGCGACGACAAGTTTGGTGAACACCTGCTGGGTGTCTTAGACTCATGACCGTTCACCGACGCCCCGGCCCGTGCCGGGGCGTCTTGGCATATCGGCGGCCCCGTGGGGGCGGAGCGCCGGTCACCCGCCCCTGAAGGGGCCCGCACGAAGGAGCATGCCATGGCAGACGCTCAGGTACCTTTCCTCACGCAGGAAGCATACGATCGGCTCGTCGACGAGCTCGAACACCTCTCGACCGAGGGTCGCGACGAGATCGCCAAGCGCATCGAGGCGGCCCGTGAAGAGGGCGACCTCAAGGAGAACGGCGGCTACCACGCCGCCAAGGACGAGCAGGGCAAGCAGGAGGCACGCATCCGCACTCTGCAGGAGCTGCTGAAGACCGCGAAGGTCGGCGAGGCTCCGGCCAGCCGCGGCATCGTGGAGCCGGGCACGGTCGTGACCGCCCTCGTCGCCGGCGACGAAGAGGTCTTCCTGCTGGGCAGCCGCGAGATCGCGGCGGGCAGCGACCTCGACGTGTACAGCGAGGCGAGCCCGCTCGGCCAGGCCATCATCGGCCTGAAGATCGGCGAGAAGACCACCTACGAGGCACCCAACGGCCGCGCGATCTCGGTGGAGATCACCGGCGTGGAGACCTACACGGGCTGAGACCCCACCGCGACGCGAACGGCGCCGGTTGCCCTCGGGCATCCGGCGCCGTTCTGCGTTGGCTGGCTTCGCCGTCAAACGACTCTCAGTCGGGCACGACGATCGGGTCGAACCCGGCGCGGCGCAGCGTGTCGAGGGTGAGCTCGGTGTGCTCGGCGCCTCGGGTCTCGATCGACAGCTGCAGGATGACCTCGCTGATCTGCAGGCCCTGTCCGTGCCGGGTGTGCATGACCTCCATCACGTTCGCCCCGACCTCGGCGAGCAGTTCCGACACACGGGCGAGCTGTCCTGGACGGTCGGGCAGCGGGATGCGGATCGTGAGGTACCGGCCCGAGGCCGCCAGGCCGTGGGCCACCACGCGCTGCATGAGCAGTGGGTCGATGTTGCCGCCCGAGAGGATCGATACGGTCGTTCCCTGCGGTGTCACCTTCCCGGCGAGGATCGCGGCGACGCCGACGGCGCCCGCGGGTTCGACGACCACCTTGGCCTGCTCGAGCAGGATCAGCAGGGCACGGGCGATGTCGTCATCCGACACGGTGACGATCTCGTCGACGTACTCCTGCACGATCTCGAACGGCACGGCACCCGGGCGGGCGACGAGGATGCCATCGGCGATCGTCGGGTGCGTGGTGATCTCCACCGGATGCCCGGCGTCGATCGACGGCCGCATCGCAGCCGCATTCTCGGCCTGCACACCGATGATCCGCACGGTGCGACCATCACGTGCGGCCGCCTCCTTGACGGCCGCGGCGACCCCGGCGATGAGGCCACCGCCGCCGATCCCCACCAGCAGCGTCTCGACATCGGGCACGTCCTGGTAGACCTCCAGCCCCAGGGTGCCCTGACCGATCACGACATCACGGTGGTCGAAGGGGTGGATGAGCACGGCGCCGGTGCGCTCCGCGAACTCCGCCGCCAAACGCAGCGAAGTCGCGACGGTCTCACCCTCGAGCACGACCTCGGCCCCGTAGCCGCGGGTGGCGAGCAGCTTGGGCACGGGCACGCCGATCGGCATGAAGATCGTCGCCGGGATCCCGAGCGCCTGCGCGGCGAGGGCGACGCCCTGGGCGTGGTTGCCGGCCGAGGCGGCGACGACACCGCGGGCGCGCTCCTCGTCGGTCAGCTGCGCCAGGCGGTAGGTCGCGCCGCGGATCTTGAACGAGCCGGTGCGCTGCAGGTTCTCCATCTTCAGCACTACGGGTACGCCCGCCACATCACTCAATGCGCGGGACGGCAGCGCGGGTGTGTGCGAGATGACCCCCACCAGACTCCGAGCGGCAGACTCGAACTCGGCAAGGCTCGGCACTGCGGTCATCGACTCCTCCTTCGCCGCTCGCGCGGCACTGTGCTCCAGATCACATCACCCTCGGGGATCTCTCCCGTGCGCCACGAGCCGGAGCTGATCGTGAGGGCGAAGACATTGATGAAGGCCGCGAGCGGCACAGCGAACAAGGCTCCGGGGATGCCGGCAATCATCGTGCCGCCAGCCACGACGAGCACCACGGCGAGCGGATGCACCTTGACGGCCGAGCCCATGAGGATGGGCTGCAGGATGTGACCCTCGATCTGCTGCACGGCCAGCACGACGCCGAGCATGGCGATCGCGATGATCGGTCCGTTGTAGATGAGCGCGATCACGACGGCGACCGCACCGGTGACGACCGCACCGACGATCGGCACGAACGCACCGAGGAAGACGAGCACACCGATCGGGATCGCCAGCGGCACACCGAGCAGAGCCGCGCCGAGGCCGATGCCGAAGCCGTCGATCGCGGCGACGAGGATCTGAGTCCTGGCGTAGTTGACGACGGTCGCCCAGCCGTTGCGTGCGGCGGCGTCGGTCGCCGGCCGCGCGACCCGGGGGAACAGGCGCAGGGTCCAGCGCCAGATGCCCCCACCGTCGGCGAGCAGGCAGATGAGGATGAACACCGCCAGCACCGCGCCGGTAGCGATGTGGGCGGCCGTGCCGCCGACCGCACTGGCCGCGTTGATGATGAAGTCTGCCTGGTCTTGCAGCAGCTTGAGCCCGCGCTGCAGGTACTCCTCGATCTGCGCCTCGGTGAGCTGCAGCGGACCGGAGATGAGGAACTCCTGCAGGTCGCGGATGGACTCCCGCGTCTTGGCCTGCACGTCGCCGAGCTGGTCGCGGACCTGCCAGACGACCAGCCAGATGAGCCCGGTGACGATCGCGAACGTGCCCAGCAGCGTGATCACGATCGACAGCCACTTGGGCACGTTCCGCCGGAGCAGCAGCTCCATCCCCGGCCAGAGCAGGGCCGCCACGAGGATCGCCACCATGAACGGGATGACGAGCAGCTTGAGCGTGATCACCAGCCAGATGAACACCGCGATGACGGCGGCGATGAACAGCATCCGCCACGCGTACGAGGCCGTGATCCGCAAGGACAGCGGAACGTATTCGTCCGGCTCTGTGGTCACCGTACGATCGGTGGATGCCGGAGGGAGGGGACGGAACGGGTTTCTGAACCTCGGCCTGCGCTCGTCGCTCATTTCGCAAGTCTAGAGGGCGAGATATGCGAGTTCCGTGATGATGTCGGAGGCCGTGGATACGCTGGGCGGATGATGCAGACCCTCAGCGCGGCAGAGGCGCGGCGGATGACCTTGGGCGCGCAGGGATTCTCCCGTGCGCGGCCGGACGCCGTGTCGTCGCGACATCTGCACCGGGCCATGGAACGCATGGGCGTGTTGCAGATCGACTCGGTCAACGTGTTCGCCAGGTCGCACTACATGCCGATGTTCTCGCGTCTGGGCAGCTATGAGCCCAACCTGCTCGATCGCACCTTCCTGCAGTCCACCCGTCACTACGTCGAGTACCTCGCGCACGAGGCGACGTTCATGCCGGTGGCGGACTGGTCGCTGTGGGGCTTCCGCATGGAGGAGTGGCGGCAGCGGGCGGCGCGACCGGATGCGTGGATGCACGCGCACGCCCGCACGCTCGACTGGGTGCGTGCCGAACTGCGCGAGCGCGGGCCGCTGCGCCCCGTCGACCTGCGTGACGACGCACCCCGGGAACGGGGCTCGTGGTGGGATTGGGACGACGCGAAGGTCGCTCTCGAGCATTTGTGGCGCTGCGGTGAGGTGGCCATCGCCGGCAGGGCCGGTTTCGAGCGCCGCTACGCGCTGGCCGAGCAGGTGATCCCGGCGGCAGTTCTTGAGCGGACGGTCGCGCGTGACGACGCGGTGCGTGAGCTGGTGCGACGCGCGTTCCGGGCGTACGGCGTGGCCACCGAATCCGACGTCGACGACTACCACCGGCTGCGCGATCGCTCGGCCGTGCGCACGGCGATCGCCGAGCTGAGCGCCGCGGGTGAGCTCGAGCCGGTGCAGGTGCGCGGGTGGCTGCAGAGCGGCAAGGAGGTGCCTGCGTGGCGCCATCGGGATGCCGCACTCCCCCGCCGCATCGACCGCGCCGCGCTGCTCACCCCGTTCGACCCCGTGGTGTGGTTTCGGCAGCGGGCGTTGCGCGTGTTCGACCTCGACTACCGCATCGAGATCTACGTACCGGCCGAGAAGCGCCGCTACGGCTACTACTCCCTGCCCGTGCTCGTCGGCGACCGCATCGCTGCACGGGTCGATCTCAAGGCCGATCGAGCAACCTCCACCCTGCGTGTGCAGTCGGCGTGGTGGGAACCGCACGGGCGGCCGGCCGACGTCGAGGCCCTGGCCGACGAACTCGTGCGGGCCGCGGAATGGCAGGGCCTCGAGGCGATCAGCGTCTCACGCTGGGGCGACGCCGCCGAGGCAGTCGCCGCCGCGCTGAGCGCGCGGATGCCGCGGATCGAGCGTCATCGGCATCCTCAGGAAGACGCCGCCTGAATTCGCCGTGTGCGCTCAGAACTGCACGCGGGGCGGCTCCGAGATGGCGCCGTCGTCGGCGACCTCGAAGAACTCACGCTCGGTGAAGCCGAGGCCGCGGGCGAAGAGGTTGTTCGGGAACACCTTGATCTTGGTGTTCAGCTCACGCACGCCGCCGTTGTAGAACCGGCGCGCGGCCTGAATCTTGTCTTCGGTGTCGACCAGCGAGTGCTGCAGCTGCAGATAGTTCTGGCTGGCCTGCAGCTGCGGATACGCCTCGGCGACGGCGAACAGGCTGCGCAGCGCCTGCTGCAGGTGGCCCTCGGCGATCCCCGCAGCGGCGGGGCCGTCAGCGGAGAGGGTCTCTGCCCTGGCCCGCGTGACGCCCTCGAAGACGGCCTTTTCGTGAGCCGCATAGCCCTTGACCGTCTCGATGAGGTTGGGGATGAGGTCGGCTCGACGCTTGAGCTGCACGGTGATGCCGCTCCAGGCCTCGTCGACGCGCACGTTCAGCTGCACGAGCGAGTTGTACGTCGACCAGAAGTAGATACCGACGAGCGCCAATACTCCGACGACGATCAGTACAGGCCAAAGCCACTCCATACCCGTGCCCCCTCTGTGGTTCCGGTCAATCCTATGGCCCGAGCCTGCGGATCGGCTGGGCGCGCCGCCGGTTCAGGCGCCGAGAATCCGCTCGAGATGCCTGTTTCCGAACACGCGCTCAGGATCGAGTTTGTCACGGAGTGCGACGAAGTCGTCGTAGCGCGGATAACGGGCGCGCAGCTGTTCGGCATCCAGTCCATGCAGCTTGCCCCAGTGCGGCCGGCCGCCGTATTCGAGCATGATCTGCTCGACCGCATGTGGGGTTGACGCCCGCGTAGCGGTGCACGGCGATGTACGCACTGTCGCGGCCGGTGGCGGTCGACATCCACAGGTCATCGGCCTGGGCGAAGCGCACCTCGATCGGGAACTCGATCTTCCAGCCCCGTTCGACGATGAGCAGGCGCACGGCCTGGAAGGCAGGGACGACGACATCGATCGGCAGCGCGTACTCCATTTCACGGAACCGCACGCGCCGACTGTGGATGAGCACCCGATGCGACTGGTCGGAGTACGCCGCGTCACCGGTGAGACGCACCGCCAGCCGGTTGAACGGGGGGATGACAGCGGGCGCGGCCCTGCTCACGGCGCAGAACGCGCCGAACACGCCGTTGCTGAGCACCTGCTCGTCGACCCAACGCCCCACAGCGGGCCGCGGCGAGCGGGTGGCCGACTCCGGCAGGCGGGTCTGGGTCTTGGTGAGCGCGACGTCGGTGTGCGGATGCCAGTAGAACTCGAAGTGATCGGCATCCGCCGCCCGCGCCGGCAGGCTGCCGAGCACCTCGTCGAGCGGCGCAGGGGCGTCGACGGCAGCAAGCACGAAGGCGGGAACGCACTGCAGCGTGACCTCGACGATGATGCCGAGTGCCCCGAGGGAGACGGCGGCCGCGGGCAGCAACTCGGGGTTGTTGTCGGCGTCGATGCGCAGGAACGCGCCGTCGGCGGTGATGAGCGTGAGGCCGCGCACCTGGGTCGCGATGCCGCCGAACTGGGCGCCCGTGCCGTGAGTTCCGGTCGAGATCGCCCCGGCGATCGACTGCCGGTCGATGTCGCCGAGATTCTGCATCGCGAGGCCGAAGGGCGCGAGCAGACGCGGGATGCGGTGCAGCCGGGTGCCGGCGAGCAGGGTGACCAGCCCACTCTCCCGGTCGGCAGCGACCAGGCCCTGCAGGTCGTCGAGTTCGAGCAGCACGCCGGAGGCGACACCGATGCCGGTGAAGCTGTGTCCGGCGCCGATCGCCTTGACCGTCAGGCCGTGCTTTGCGGCCGCCTTGACGGCGCGCTGCACGCCCTCGGGTGAGCGGGGACGCTCGATGCGGACAGGACGGACGGAGGCCGTGCGCGCCCAGTTCTGCCAGGTGCCGCCTGGTCGTGTCACAGGAATGCCTTTCCTTCTCCGCGGTAGGTGAGCAGTTCATCGGTGATGACACCACCCGAGACGAGGTGGTAGCGGTCGGTGCGTTCGGCGGCTTCGCCGCTCTTAGCGTGGCGCAGCCACACCCTGTCGCCGATGCGCAGGTCGCGAGCTCCCTCGCCCTGCACCGGCGTCTGCACTTCTCCGGCCGCCTCCCGCGGCAAGGTGCGCAGCTGCGGCGGCCACACGGGCAGTGGCTGCCGGGAGGCGAGCGCGGGCCCGGAGGCGATCCAACCGCCCCCGAGCAGTGTGGCGATGTCGGGCGCGGGTCTGCGCACGACGTCGAGCGCGAATGCCGCGGCCGGCGCGAGCGAGAACCGGCGGTAGCCGTCGAAGAGGTGTCCGGCGAGCAGCCCGCTGCCGGCGGTCACCTCGGTGACGGCAAAGTCGCGGCCGGTGAATTCGAGCGAGCCCGTCCCCCCACCGTTGACGAATTCCAGCGGGGATACCTCGAGCACGGCGGCGGCGACCTCGGCACGGCGGCGGCGCAGCTCCGCACGCGATGTGGCCTGCAGTCTGCGGATCACCGGGGCCTCGGTTCCGACGGCATCCGGCTGTCCGGCGATCTGCGCCTCGTACATCTGGATGCCGACAAGCCGGAATCCGGGGCGCGAGACGATCTCCCGGGCGAGGGCGGCGGCGTCCGCGGCGGTGAACAGCGGGGAGCGCCGCACGCCGACATGGCCGAACGTCGCCGATCGCAGGGAGGCGTCCACATCGATGGCCACGCGGAGCTCGGGGCGTGCGGTGGGCGCGACGACATCGTCGATGAGATCGAGCTGGGCGGGGTCGTCGATCATGAGGGTGATCCGGGCGGCCGCCTGGTCGTCGCGCGCAAGCCGTTCGATCGCCGCACGGTCGACGGTGGGGTACCCGACGACGATGTCATCGTGGGCCTCGGCGAGCCAGAGCGCTTCGGGCAACGTGAAGGCGAGGATGCCGCGATAGCCGGGCAGGCGCAGCACCGCATCGAGCACGGCCCGCACCCGCACGGATTTGGAGGCGACCCGGATGGGGACGCCGCCGGCACGGACCAGCAGGTCGAGCGCGTTGTGTCGCAGGGCGACCTGGTCGATCACCGCGACCGGTGCAGCGAGGTGAGCGGTGGCGTCGGTCAGCGTGCGCCAGTAGTGGGCCGGATTCCGCCAGTCGCCGGCGGACGACGCCGGCGGGCCCTGATCCGCGATGAGCTCGAGCACCCCTCCACCCTAGGGCGTCGGCCGCCGTGTCAGAGTGCGACGGTTCCGCTGATCACCACCTCGGCACGGCCGCCGATCCAGAGGCGGTCACCCTCGGCCGAGACGTGCACCCGGCCGGCCCGGCCCATCGCCCCGCCCTGTGACGCGAGGTACGGGGCGGTGAGGCGTCCGCTGGAGGTCAGCCATTCTGCTGCCGACGCGTTCAGGCTGCCGGTCACCGGATCTTCGCGGAGCGGGGCGTCGCCCTCGGTGAAGAAGGCCCGTACCTCGAGCGCCGTGCCCGCGCCGGGCGGGTGCAGCCCCAGAACGCCGATGTCCCAGCGTCCCGGATGCGCGGAGGCATCGGGGTGCAGAGCACGCACGGCTGCGGCATCCGCGAGCAGCAGTCCCACCCAGCCGGGGCCGTTGTCGAGCCACTCCGCGTCGATGATGTCGCCGTCGGCGATGCCGAGGATCTCGGCGAGCGTCGCCCGCAGCGCGGGGTCGACGGGGCCGGAACGCGTGCGCGGCGGGGCGCTGAAGGAGAGGATGTCGTCCTCGATCCGCACGGGGACGAGGCCGGCGGCGCACTCCTGAATGACACGATCGGCAACGCGTGGCTCGCCACCGGCACCCAACCAGGCACGGGCCGTTCCGAGCGTCGGATGCCCGGCGAACGGCAGCTCCGTGTTCAGGCTGAAGATCCGCACCCGGTAGTCGGCCTCGGCCGTGGTGGGCGGCAGCACGAACGTGCATTCCGAGAGGTTGGTCCACGCCGAGAAGCGGCGCAGCTCCGCATCGTCGAGCCCCTCGGCATCCAGCACGACGGCCACGGGATTTCCCGTGCCGACACCCTGCCCGAAGACATCGACCTGGCGGAAACGGCGGGTGGGTGCGGGCATCGGGTGCGCCTTTCTGCGAGTCGACAGCGCTCAGGACAACTAGGCTATGGGCGCGCGCCCCCATAGCCCAACGGCAGAGGCAGGCGACTTAAACTCGCTTCAGTCTGGGTTCGAATCCCAGTGGGGGCACTCAGCCACCGGTCAGTCGCGTCGGCCGCAACCGCGCTCCGCGCAGGGACACGACCGCATTGGCCGTGACGATCAGGCTCAGTCCCACCCACGCCTGCACGGTGAGCAGCTGCCCGAGCACGGCCCAGCCTGCCAGCGCCGCCCACACCGGGTTCAGGCTCGTCAGCGTGCCGAACAGCGACGCGGGGATCCGGCGCAGGGCGAGCAGGTCGAACACGTACGGGATGACGGAGGCGAGCACACCGCACGTCGCGGCGAGGACGAGCGCGAGCGGTGTCGGCGGATGGGCGAGGAACCACAGCGCCGCCACCGGCAGCCAGGCCAGTCCCGTGAGCAGGCTGGCGGCGGCGGTGCCCTGGATGCCGGGGACCCGTCGCCCCACTGCACGGTTGAGCAGGATGTACCCCGCCCAGGCCGCCGCGGCCGTGAGCGCGAGGGCGATCCCGACGAGATCG
Source organism: Microbacterium istanbulense (assembly GCF_037204145.1). Lineage (NCBI taxonomy): Bacteria > Bacillati > Actinomycetota > Actinomycetes > Micrococcales > Microbacteriaceae > Microbacterium > Microbacterium istanbulense. The sequence continues at coordinate 345,448 of NZ_JBBDGN010000002.1, read as the reverse complement.
GTCGACGGGCCGGGGTCGGTGAGGACCACCACGCCCACGCCGGCCAGCATCGCGCAGGCGATATCGGTGCGGCGTCGCGACGAGAGGATCGCGACGGCCAGCGGCCCGAGGAACTCCAGCGTGACAGCGAGCCCCAGACCGATGCGTTCAACTGCCGCGTACAGGCCGAGGTTCATCACACTGAACGCCAGTGCGAGGCCGATGATCGGCATCCACTGGCCGCGGCGCAGGGTGCGCAGACGCGGGCGGACGGATGCCGTGAGCACGAGCGCGGTGACGATCTGACGCACCGCGACGACACCCACGGGTCCGATGGCGGGGAAGGCGAGCGCGCCGACGGCGGCTCCCGCCTGGTTCGAGACGGAGGCGGCCACCACGAGGGCCAGGCCGCTCGCCCGGTCGTGCTCGCCGGCCGCCGCGGCAGCGCGAAGTGCATCCGTGAGCTGTGTCATGCGCTCACGCTAAGCAGCCATCGTACATACGCATAATGCAATCTTTGACTCTGCTATACGCTCAGCGTATGGAATGGAGTCTGCGCGAGCTGCGGGTGTTCGCCACGGCCGTCGACACGGGGTCGTTCACGGATGCGGCATCCGCCCTGCACACCTCACAGGCAGCAGTCTCACGCACGATCGCGGCCCTCGAGCGACAGGTGGGTGAACGGGTGCTGCGGCGCACGCCCCGCGGCTGCGAACCCACCCCGACCGGACACCAGCTGCTTCCGGCCGTGCGACGGCTGCTGGCGGAGGCCGACCGTTTCGGGGAGTTCGTCCGCTCGCGGCACGGCGTACTCCGGCTGGGCTACGCCTGGGCCGCGCTCGGCGCGCACACCACACAGTTGCAGCGCGGTTGGGACGCCGATCATCCCGCACGCGAGCTGCATCTGATTCGACACAACACCCCCACCGCGGGACTCGGCGAGGGCGCCTGCGACGTGGCGATCCTGCGACGTCCGGCCGACGAGAGGCGCTTCGACTCGGTGATCGTCGGGCTGGAGCGCCGCCTGGTGGCGTTCGCCTCCGATGACCCGGCCTGGTCACGGCGCCGGCAACTGACCATGGCCGAGGTAGCCGAACGCACCGTCATCATCGACTCCCGCACGGGCTCGACGGGAGCTGAGCTGTGGGCGGGGTCGGCGCAGACGCCGCGCTTCGCCGAGTCATCCGATGTGGACGAGTGGCTCAGTGCGATCGCTGCCGGCCACGGGGTGGGCACCACCGCCGAGGCCACGGCGTTTCACCACCCGCGCCCCGGTGTGACCTTCCGACCCATCAAGGACGGCCCCCGAGTTCCCGTGCGTCTGGCCTGGTGGCGCGACGATCCCCCCGCCGGCCTTGCCGAGCTGATCGACGCCGTCACCCGGCTCTACGCGGCCTGAGAGGCAGCGCGGCCCGCCACCGAACGCGAGAACCCGCCGGGATCTCTCCCGACGGGTTCTCGTTGGTCGACGCTCAGCGGCGCCGAGCAGGCATCACTTGCCGGCGGCCGGAGCCTTCTCGGCAGCCGGCTTCTTGGCCGGAGCCTTCTTGGCGGGCGCCTTCACTGCCGCCGCCTTGTCGGCGGCTGCCTTGGCCGGAGCCTTCTTCGCCGGAGCCTTCGCCGCGGCCGGAGCCTTCTCCGCCGCGACCTCCTTCGCCGGCGCTGCAGGAGCGGCGGGCGCAGGAGCGGCCGGAGCAGCCGGACGCGGACGCGCGGCGAACTCCTCGAACACGTAGCGCGGGTTCTGCACAGTCTCGAGGTTCACGATGTCGCGGCCGAGCCACAGGTTGTTCCACCAGCCCCACAGCACACGCCACTTGCGCTCCCACGACGGCATCGCGAGGCCGTGGTAACCGCGGTGCGCGAGCCACGCGATGAAGCCCTTGAGCGCGATGTTGCCCGACTGGAACACACCGTTGTACAGGCCCAGGCCCGCGACGGCGCCCATGTTCTTGTGGAAGTACTCCTTGGGCTGCTCGCCCCGCAGCACCGCGACGATGTTCTTCGCGAGCAGCTTCGCCTGACGCACGGCGTGCTGAGCGTTCGGCACGCAGTAGCCGCCGACACCGCCACCCGAGAGATCAGGGACGGCAGCGACGTCACCGGCGGCCCAGGCGCCCACGAGGGGCTCCTCGGCCGTGCCGACGCGCAGGTCGGCGCGGGTCTGGATGCGGCCACGCTCTTCGACGGGCAGGTCGCCACCGCGCACGACGGTGGGGTTGGCCATGACACCGGCGGTCCACACGATGAGGTCGGTCGGGATGGTCTCACCGGTGGAGAGCTCGACGTTGCCGTCGATCGCTCCGGTGACCTGGGTGTCGAGGTGCACATTGGCGCCACGCTTGGCGAGGTCCTTGAGCACCCACTCGCTCGTCTTCAACGAGACCTCGGGCATGATCCGCCCCATGGCCTCGATGAGGTGGAAGTGCGTGTCGTCGAACGTGATCTCGGGGTACTTGCCCACGAGCGCCGAGGCGAGCGAACGCAGCTCAGCGAAAGCCTCGATGCCGGCGAAGCCACCACCGACGACCACGACGGTCAGCAGACGGTCACGCTCGGGACCGGCGGGCATGCCAGCGGCCTTGTCGAAGTTCGACATGAGCTTGTCGCGGACGGCGACGGCCTCTTCGATCGTCTTCAGGCCGATCGCGTTGTCGGCGATGCCGGGGATCGGGAAGGTCCGCGAGACGGCACCGGCGGTGACGACGATGTGGTCGTACGCGAGCTCGTAGGGCTCCCCGGTCGGCGGCGTGATCGTGGCGACCTTGTTGGCGTGGTCGATGCCGGTCACCTTGGCCGTGATGATGTGCGTGCGGTCGAGGTGACGGCGGTGGGCGACCACGGCGTGGCGGGCCTCGATCGAGCCGGCGGCGACCTCGGGCAGGAACGGCTGGTACGTCATGTACGGCAGCGGGTCGACGAGCGTGACGTCGGCTTCGCCCTTGCGAAGGTGCTTCTCCAGCTTCCACGCCGTGTAGAAGCCCGCGTAGCCGCCACCGACGATCAGGATCTTGGGCACAGAGCCGTTCGCAGGCACAGAGTTGTTCTCAGGCACAGGGGGAAAACTCCTCAGAGAGTCAGGGGGTGGGCGTGCGTCGATCGCGCGCCGATCGGATGCGCCGGGCAGCAGCGGTGACGCCAAGCCCGATCAGGATACCAGGGACTGTGACCGCGAGCAGAGGCAGGGTACCGTATCGCAGTGAATCGGGGCTGGGCAGCAGGGGCGATCCCGCCTCGGTGGGCGGTTCGGCAGCCGGCAATGGCGGCACCGCGACCGGTGTCACCTCGGGCTGAGGTTCGGGGTCGGACTCGGCGCGACGGTACACCCGGATCCACTCCTCGAGATCGCCCATCGGGTTCGACGACACCTCCGGGATCGACGCGGAGACGGCGTTCTTCGCATCCAGCAGCCCGTATCCGTACAGCGCGTCTGGCATCCCCTTCATCCCCGGCACCGACGTGGCCGTGCGGATGATGCGGTTGATGACGTTCGCGGCATCCAGATCCGGGTGCGCCGAGCGCACCAGTGCCGCGACGCCGGCGACGATCGGAGCCGCGCCACTGGTGCCGTTCCACTTCTGCAGCTCGCCGTCGGGCGACATGCCCAGCAGCGATTCACTGGGAGCCGAGACGCCGATCGTGATGCCCTGGGTGGATGCTTCGACGCTGGCGGTTCCGGTCTGGTCGACGCCGCCCACGGTCAGCACGCCGGGGATGGTCGCGGGGGCGCCGATCACCGAGGTGCCGCTGCCGCGGTTGCCGGCGGCGACCACGACGACGACGTCCTTCTCATAGGCGTAGAGAAATGCCTCATCCCAGCTCTCATCCCAGTCGAGCGTGTTCGTCGTGAAGGAGAGGTTGATCACGTCGGCCCCGTTGTCGACCGCCCACCGCATCGCGGTGGCGACCTGCTCGGCGAAGGGCACGGCCGCCGAGGCGCCGAAACCGAGCGAGATCGACAGCAGCTTCGCCTCGGGAGCCACGCCGATCATGCCGGTGCCGTCCGGGTTGCCACGCCCGGCGGCCAGCGATGCCACCCAGGTGCCGTGGTTCCGATCGACCGCACCGACCGGGGTGCGACCGTCGGCGGTGCCATTTCCGGAGACGTCGGTGCCGCCGGCGACCGCGTCGTCGAAGATGAGCGGGGGCTTGCCGATGCCGGTGTCGATCACCGCGATCGTCGCGCCCTTGCCACGGGTGACCTTCCAGGCATCCCGGATGCCCGCGCCGTCGAGCCAGTACTCCGCCGCGCGCACGGGGTCGCTCGGGTCGTCGGCGACAGGCCCGGGTGACGGGGTGCTCGTGGGCGCAGGCTCTGCGGGGGCGGCGGCCGCCGCCGGCGCGCTGAGGAGCGTCACGGATGCCGCCAACGCCGCGAACGCGGCGAGGGAGCGCAGCATCCGTCCGACCGTCATCCGGCGCCGTTCCCTCGCGCTGCACCGGGGTCGACGCAGGCGCAGCGCTCGGGCGACCAGGAGGCGCGTGCGAGCGCGGCGTCGCCAATCGGGTTGACTCCGGGACCTGCCGCCAGGGCGTGTCCCGCGAGGGCGTGCAGGCACTTCACGCGGGTGGGCATGCCTCCCGACGAGATGCCGTCGATCTCGGGCACGTCTCCGTACTGGCGACGGTCGTCGAGGAAAGACTCGTGCGCGGCGAGATACGCCGCCGCGACATCCTCGTCGTCGAGCATCTCGGCCAGCTCGGGCATCACATGCTCGGCCTCGAGGGTCGACATCGCTGCCGCCGCCGCCGGGTGGGTGAGGTAGTAGAAAGTGGGAAACGGGCTGCCGTCGGTCAGGCGCGGCGCGGTGGCGACGACCGTCGGGTTGCCGCACACGCAGCGGGCCGCGATGCCGACGACGCCGCGGGCCTCACGACCGAGCTGTGCGGAGACCACCGCGATCTCGGCGTCGGACGGGGTCGGGAAGGGCGGTCTGCTCACCCCTCCAGCGTACGGGAGGCTGGCTGGATGCGGCCTCAGCGTGCCGGGGCCTCGACCGCGTTCTGCGCGAGGCCGGCGGTGACGACGCCGCGCAGCAGCTGCGGCATCCAGTCGGACTCGCGCTCTTCGACCTCATCGCTGACGGGCCCCTGCTCGGGCGGCAGATCTGTGGCCTCGAGGTCGTCGTCGATGAGGTAGACGACCTCGCCGGGCTTCACGTAATAGAGCCGCTCGCGGGCCTTCGTGGTGATGAACGCCGGGTCGTCCCAGCGGGTGCGCTCCGCCTCGAGCGCCGCGATCTCATCCGTGGTCAGCTGCACCGATGATTCGAGGGCGGCGATGCGCTGGCGCTGCTCGAGGTAGGTGCCGAGCGTGGGCACGAGCACCCAGGTGCCCAGCACGACGAGCGAGAGCATGATCACGGCGAAGCCGGAGAGGCGGATGCCGCTGGTCCACTCCCGCACGTCGACCGAGCGTCGGGGGCGCCGTGGCTCCGCGGACGTGGCGGCGCGACCGGCAGGTTTCGCGGGCTTGGCGGGTTTCGCCGTGGATGCCGAAGGGGGAGCCGGGCGTCGGGCCATGGCTCCCCCTTCGTTCAGGTCGTACGGTTCAGCTGCGCTCAGCCGCGGAAGCGGGGGAACGCGGAGCGACCGGCGAACTCGCCGGCGTCGCCCAGCTCCTCTTCGATGCGCAGAAGCTGATTGTACTTCGCGACGCGCTCGGAACGAGCGGGCGCACCGGTCTTGATCTGACCCGAGTTGGTCGCGACGACCAGGTCGGCGATCGTCGTGTCTTCGGTCTCACCGGAGCGGTGCGACAGCATGGCCGTGTAGCCGGAGCGCTGGGCGAGGCTGACCGCGTCGAACGTCTCGCTGAGCGTGCCGATCTGGTTGACCTTGACCAGCAGCGAGTTGCCGACGCCGCGACGGATGCCCTCGGCGAGACGCTCGGGGTTGGTCACGAACAGGTCGTCACCGACGAGCTGCACCTTCGAGCCGAGCTGGTCGGTGAGCAGCTTCCAGCCTGCCCAGTCGTCCTCGGCGAGGGCATCCTCGATGGTGACGATCGGGTAGTCGTTGACCAGACCGACGTAGTACTCGATGAGCTCGGGGCCCGTCCAGTCCTTGTTGTCGAGGCGGTAGACGCCGTCGTTGAAGAACTCCGTGGCGGCGACGTCGAGACCCACGGCGATGTCGGTGCCGGGGGTGAAGCCCGCCTTCTCGATAGCCTTCAGCAGGAAGTCCAGGCCCTCACGGTTGCTGGGCAGGTCGGGGGCGAAGCCGCCCTCGTCGCCGAGGCCGGTCGCGTAGCCGGCGGCCTTCAGCTCGCTGCGCAGCACGTGGTAGGTCTCCACACCCCAGCGCAGGGACTCGCTGTAGGTGTCGGCGCCGATCGGGGCGAGGAAGAACTCCTGCATGTCGATGCCGTTGTCGGCGTGCTCGCCACCGTTGATGACGTTGAACAGCGGAACGGGCAGCAGGTGCGCGTTCGGGCCGCCGAGGTAGCGGAACAGCGGCAGGTCGGCCGAGTCGGCGGCGGCCTTGGCGACCGCGAGGCTCACGCCGAGGATGGCGTTGGCGCCGACGCGCTTCTTGTTGTCGGTGCCGTCGACCTCGATGAGGATCTCGTCGATGATGCGCTGCTCGCTGGCCTCGACGCCCTCGATCGCGGGGCCGAGCTCGTCGATGACGGCCTCAACGGCCTTGAGCACGCCCTTGCCGCCGTAGCGGCTCTTGTCGCCGTCGCGGAGCTCGTACGCCTCGAAGGCGCCGGTGGATGCACCGGAGGGGACGGCGGCGCGCTGCACGATTCCGTCATCGAGGAGCACCTCCACCTCAACGGTCGGGTTTCCGCGCGAGTCGAGAATCTCGCGTGCGCCTACAGCCTCGATCAGTGCCACGAATGTGCTCCTTGTTCAAGAGGAAAGGGGTTGGGTGGAGCGGCGTCGGTCCGCTCTCAGTGTAGCGATGCGCGCTCAGACGACTAGAGCGATCGCGACACCATCCCAACCCTTGAGTCCGACGGTCTGCAGGGCGGTCGCGTCGAACCGTGGATCCTCCCCCAGCATCTGCAGCGCATCGCGGGTTCCGATGACCATCGGATCGGTGCTGTCGGCGCGTGCGATCTCGCCCTCGCGGCCGATGTTGTCGAGGACGACGACCGTCCCGGGGTGGCCGAGACGCGCGGCCCAGTCGAGGTAGACGGTGTTGGATTCCTTGTCGGCGTCGATGAAGACAAGGTCGAACCCGCCGACGAGCGTCGGCAGCACGTCGGCGGCGCGGCCGACGCGGATCTCCACCCGGTCGCCGACCCCGGCAGCGTCGATGCTCGCTCGCGCGATGGCGGCGTTGCCAGCTTCGGCCTCGACCGTCACCACCCGCCCGTGCTCCCCCACCGCGCGGGCCATCCAGATCGTGGAGTACCCGCCGAGAGTGCCGATCTCGAGCACCCGACGGGCACCGCTGATCCGCACAAGCAGGTTCAGCAGCTTGCCGCTGACGGGAGCAACCTCGATGTCAGGCAGGCCAGCCGCCCGCTGCGCGCTGAGTGTGGCCTCCAGAGCCGGATCATGGCCGACGAGAGTATCGGCCAGGTAGTCATCGGCGGCACGCCAGTTCTCGGGTGTTGATCGCATGGTTTCAGCCAACCCCGCGCGAGCGGAGGCGGTCAAGCCCACCACCGGCGAGCGGCGGCTGGATCCGGAACTGCCCGGCCACCAGCAACACCACGATCACGAGCGCGCAGACGATCCACCCGGCCACGCCCAGCGGGCCGGCGAGCGCAAGGTCGGGTGCGCCGGCCGCGAAGAGCAGGACCATACCGCCTGCGGCGTTCAGGGCGCCGTGGGCGATCACGGCCGGCCACACCGACCCCGAGCGCAGACGCAGCCATCCCAGCAGCACTCCCCACATCACGCATCCGACGACCATGCTCAGCACGCCGGTGAGGTCGGTGCGGCCGAAGTTGTAGCCGAGCAGGATGACGGGCGTGTGCCAGACGCCCCAGATCGCGCCGCTGAGCAGCAGCGCAGGCCACGTACCGAGCGGACGCAGCGCTGGCAGCAGCCACCCGCGCCAGCCCAGCTCCTCGCCGAACGCGAAGAGACTGTTCACCAGCGCCCCCACCGGGATTGCCGCCAGTTGGGCACCGATGAGTAGCCCGATCGGCGGCATCGGCGTGCCGGCCGGCAGCACCTGTTCCAGCTGCCTGGCCAGGGCGGATGCTCCGGGGTCGATGATCACCCAGCCCAAGAGCCAGGCCACGAGCACGCTCGCCGCCACGATCACCGGCGGCACCAGCCACCCGGCGACCATCAGCCAGACCACGCGTCGTGCCGGGCGCAACGGCCACAGCCCCAGACCGCGGAGCCGGTCGCCGCGAGCGGGCGTGCGCCACAACCCGAGCACCACGAGCACGGCCAGCGCAGGGGTGAGCATCATGGCCGGTAACAACAGCGGCGCCAGCGGATGGGCGAGCCCATCGCCGAGCCAGAGCGGCAGACACACCAGCCAGGCCAGAACACAGGCCAGCACGGTGAAACCGGCAACGGCGCCCCAGGGCACCCGTCCGCTGGGCCTTCCGAAACCACCGTCCATGCTCACTCCTCTCGGCCGCGCTCCACGTCGCCTCGTTCCGCCGTGCGCCCGATCAGGGCGGCGAGCACGGCAGCCGCGTCGCCTGCCCCCTCGACGGTCGCCACGTATACCCGCCCGTCGTCGGCCGTCACCTGCAGGGCTTCCCCGGCGCGCAGCACGGCGCCCCGCCGGCCGTCCAGACCGATTCGCCACCCCCAGCCACCGAACTCTGCGAGCGGGGAGATGTGCACCGCGCGCGCATCGGCGATCCGAGCGAGCGGCAGCGAGACGCCGGGCCAGCCGAGCACCGAGCGCAGCACGAAACCGCCCGGTCCCACCCGGACACGGAATGTCAGCGTGGCCGCCATCGCGAGCGCAATCAGCACCGCGGTCACCGCCACCGGCCACCACGCGCCCACACCGGCCAGCAGCAGCGCCACGGCCGTCACCACCAGCACACCCAGCGTGAAGGCCAGCACGATCACACCGGCCCGACCGACCGTCGCGGTGCCGACCCACGCCACACGATCGCCCGAGCGCAGGGCGATCGGCCGCACGGTCTCAGCGCCGTCACCTAGCGAGGGCAGCACGCGCACTGATGGCTGCACGAACCAGGCCGCGGCGCCCGCCACCAGCGCCCCGCCGAACGCCACGCCCACCACGGGCAGCACGTCGGGAGCATCCGCGGCGTCGGTGAGCCCCCGCTGAATCCACAGCGACCCGGGGAAGGCGACAGCGAAGAACGCCGAGAGCCCGGCCGCGACGGCACCGAGGAACCGACCGGTGACGCCCCAGCTGTCACGCGACGAGGCGAGGACGGAGAGGGACAGTACGACCGGCAGAGCGAGCCCGACTCCGAGCAGCATCCAGACATACGCCCACGGCGTCGCGAAACCGTCGGCGCCCGACGTGCCCCAGTGCGTCGCAGCAGGGTCGGGCACGAGCGGGAGAAGGCCCAGCACGATGACGAGCGCCACGACCGACAGCACGACGGGCACGAGCACCCCGACGAGCAGGAAGGCGCGGCGGGCACGCCGAAGATCGGAGGTCATGAGGTCTCCTTCACGAGGGCCGCGAGGGCTGCGGGTGAGAGGCCAAGGCCGGCTGCGCGGCGGACGAGGTCTGCGACCTCGGCGCGGAGGGCGACGAGGGGCGCGGCGGCGACGGTGACGACCGCACCGCGGCCTCGGCGCAGATCGATGAGCCCCTCGTCGCGCAGCTGCTGGTAGGCGCGCAGCACGGTGTGCACGTTGATCTCCAGCGCCGCGGCGATCTCCTTGGCGGGGGGAAGCCGGTCACCGGGCACCAAAGAGCCGCCGGCGAGCTCGGCGCGCACGGCGCCGGCGACCTGCTCGAAGAGCGGCCGACTGCTCTCGGTGTCGATCTTGATCAGCATCGCTCCCCTTTCTCATAAAACTCTAGTTCAACTAGAACTATTGTCAACACCCTCACATCGAATCGCGCCGCCGTGCCGGGATCCGACATTCTGAGGCCATGCGCATCACCCCTCGCCGCCTCGCCGTGGGCATGAGTCTGTGGTTCCCGAACCTGTTCAGCGGTATCCGCGTCCGTCGTTTCAGCGACGACTGGACCCACGCGACGGTCGAACTGCACGTCAACCTGCTCACGCACAATTACGTCAAAACCGCCTTCGGCGGATCAATGTCGGCGATGACCGACCCCTACTTCTTCATGCTGGTGATGCATCAGCTCGGCCGTGACTACGTCGTGTGGGACACCCGTGGCGAGATCGAGTTCCTCAAGCCCGGCCGCGGCGTGCTCACGGCTGAATTCGAGGTGTCGAAGGAGCACGCCGACGACATCCGCCGCCGCGCGCACGGCGGCGAGAAGGTGCTCGAGTGGTTCGAGACGGTCATCACCGACCGCGAGGGTGACGTCGTCGCCAAGGTGCGCCGCGAAGTCTACGTGCGTGAGAAGCAGCGCGTGACGGCCGCGCGCGACGGCGTCCGTTAACCTCGGGATGCGACGATAGCGGGATGCCGCTCGCCCGCCGCCTGTCCCTCGCCGATGCCGTCGCCATCGGGCTCGGCTCGATGATCGGTGCCGGTGTGTTCGCGGTCTGGTCACCCGCACTCGGCGCCGCCGGCTCGGGCATCCTGCTCGCACTCGCCGTCGCCGCGCTCGTGGCCTTCTGCAATGCCACCTCCTCGGCGCAGCTCGCCGCCGTGCATCCGGTCGCCGGTGGCACCTACGCATACGCCCGTGCCGAGATCGGCCCGTGGTCGGGCTTCATCGCCGGCTGGTGCTTCGTGATCGGCAAGATCGCCAGCTGCGCGGCGATGGCGATGACCTTCGCCGCCTATGCGGCGCCCGCCGGTTGGCGCGTTCCGGTGGCCGTCCTTGCCGTGGCGGCGCTCGCGACCGTGAACTGTTTCGGCGTGACTCGCACGGCGCTGCTCACCCGCATCCTCGTGGTGTGTTCGCTGCTGGGGCTGGCCGTGGTCGTGGCCGCCGGTTTCACGGCGGCGCCCGCCGCCGCGCCCGCGCCGCTGGCGGACGCCACCGTGTACGGGGTGCTGCAGGGCGCCGGTCTGCTCTTCTTCGCCTTCGCCGGTTACGCGCGCATCGCGACCATGGGCGAAGAGGTCACCGACCCGTCGCGCACCATCCCCCGCGCGATCGTGCTGGCCCTCTCCGGCGCCGTCATCGTGTACGCGCTGGTCGCGGTCGTCGTCGTGCTCACCCTGGGCGCGGATGCGGTCGGCACGGCTCGCCCGCTGGCCGACGTCGTCGCCGCAGCCGGGTGGGAACCGCTCGCCCCCGTCGTGCAGGTCGCGGCGGCCGCCGCATCCCTGGGCGCGCTGCTGGCACTGCTGACCGGCATCGGGCGCACCACGCTGGCCATGGCTCGCGAGGGCGATGTGCCGCGCCTGCTGGCCGTGATCGACGAACGCTGGCAGGTGCCGCGCCGCGCCGAGATCCTCATCGCCGCGATCGTCATCGCCATCGTGCTGGTGGCCGACCTGCGCGGAGCGATCGGATTCTCGTCATTCGGCGTGCTGTTGTACTACCTGATCGCGAACGTCGCGGCCTTCCGGCAGCGGCAGGGTCGCCGCTATCCGAAGGCGCTGCAGGTCGTCGGCGCGATCGGGTGCGTGACGCTCGTGAGCACGCTCCCGCCGCTCGCCGCAGCGATCGGCCTGGGTGTCGTGCTTGTCGGTGTGGTCTACCGGATGGTACGCCGGGCGATCAGCCCAGCGGCTTGACCTCGGCGGAGCCGATCACGTCGCCGGCGCGCACGGTCACGAAGCCGGTGTAGCCGTCGGCCGCCGCACGCTCGAGCAGCCCCTTGAGGTTCTTCGTGCGGCGCTCCAGCCGCACCCGAGCCCCGGTCGACACCAGCGCCGCCTTGTGCGCCAGCAACTCGGCGACGGGCACGTCGGCGTCATGGATGAGCGCGATCGCCGGTGCGGCATCCGCCTCGCGCTCGGCGACGAGGTCGACGATGCGCTCGAAACCGATCGAGAAGCCGACGGCGGGCACCTGCTGGCCGAGGAAGCGGCCGATCATGCCGTCATAGCGGCCGCCACCGCCCAGCGAATAGCCGACGGACGGGTGCGCGAGCTCGAAGATCGTGCCGGTGTAGTAGCCCATGCCGCGCACGAGGAACGGGTCGAACACGAGGGGCACACTCCCCCGTGCCGCCTCGACAGCAGCACCCAGGCCGACCAGGTCGGCGACCACGTCGTCGGGCGCCCCCTCCGGCAGGGCCGCGCGGATCTGCGCCTCACCGTACGTGCCATGCTCGGCCTGCGGGCGGGCGAGGAAGCCGGCGAAGGCATCGACAGCGGTGGCCGTGGCGCCGCGCTCGCGCAGTTCGGCGGCGACGCCCTCGGCACCGATCTTGTCGAGCTTGTCGATCGTGATGAGCACACCGGGGCGCTCATCCTGCGTGAAACCGAATGAGCCGAGCATCCAGTCCAGCGCGCGGCGGTCGTTCACCCGGATCGTGCCGCCCTCGAGGCCGAGCGCGTCGAGCGTGTCGAGTGAGGCGACCATGAGCTCGGCCTCGGCACGTGCCGAGTCGTCGCCGATGATGTCGATATCGCACTGCACGAACTGGCGGTAACGCCCCTTCTGCGGGCGTTCGGCGCGCCACACCGGGCCGATCTGGATGGAACGGAACACTCCGGGCAGCTGACCACGGTTGGTCGCGTAGAAGCGGGCAAGCGGCACCGTCAGGTCGTAGCGGAGTCCGAGGTCGGACAGCGCCGCGGGGTCGTCGGCAGCCTCACGGATGCCGTCGGCGTCGAGACCGCGGCGCAGGATGTTGAACGAGAGCTTCTCATTGTCGCCGCCGATGCCGGCATGCAGCCGGTCGTACTCCTCGACCACCGGGGTCTCGATCTCGTCGAAGCCGTGCGCCCGGTAGCGGTCACGGATGACGGCGAGCACGCGCTCGCGACGCGTCTTGTCAGCGGGGAGGAAGTCGCGCATCCCGCGCGGAGGATTGACCGTTGCCACGGTTCCATCTTTCCAGGTCGCGCGCCGGCGCTTCGACAAGCTCAGCGACCCACAGGGCCCCGGTCCCTGAGCGAGCGCAGCGAGACGAAGGGCAGCGACCCACGGGGCCCGGTCCCTGAGCGAGCGCAGCGAGACGAAGGGCAGCGACCCACGCGGTCGGTCCCTGAGCGAGCGCAGCGAGACGAAGGGCGCGAACCACGGGGCCCCGGTCCCTGAGCGAGCGGAGCGAGACGAAGGGCCTCACTCCGCGGCGCGCACCTCGGCCTCCAGCGCGCGCAGACGCTCACGCAGCGCACGTTCGGCATCCCAGCCCTCCGCCCGCGCCTGCGCGACGAGGGCGAGCAGCGCGTCGCCGAGCTCGGCCTCCGACGCCGCGACGGGCGGCGCCTCGCCAGCGGTGACGCCGACGGAGGCTGCCCGGCCGAGCACCTTCTGCGCCCGAGCCAGCGCCGGCATCCCTGAGGGCACGCCGTCGAGCACGCTGGAGCGCTCCCGCTTCTCCGCAGCCTTCGCCGCGTTCCAGTGCACCAGCACCTCTTCGGGGGTTGTTGCCACAGCGTCCGCGAACACGTGCGGATGCCGACGCACCATCTTCTCGGTCAGCGCGCGGGCGACGTCATCGATGTCGAACGGGTCGTCGGGATGCTGCGCGGCCACGGCCGAATGGAACAGCACCTGCCAGAGCAGGTCCCCGAGTTCCTCTTGCAGCTCCGCCCGCGACCCGGCCTCGACCGCGTCGATGACCTCGTGCGATTCCTCGATCAGATACGGCACGAGGTCGCGGTGCGTGATCTGCTGTGACCAGACGCAGCGCTCGCGCACCAGCCGCATGGTCTCGGCGGCATCGCGCAGCGGGTCGGTCACGGCGTCGCTCACTCGACGGCCGCGGAGAGCCGGCGATAGTGCCGGGCGCGCAGCGAGACGATGACGCCCGAGAGCACGAGGGCCAGGAGCGATCCGGCGAGCACACCGAGGATCGCCTCGTCGCGCAGCAGCTTGTCGGAGGCGAACGCGAGATTCGCCAGCAGCAGCGACACCGTGAACCCGATACCACCCAGCGCGCCGGCGGCCAGCAGATCGGGCGTCTCGAGTGTGGGCTTGGTGCCGCGCGGGCGGATCTGCATGGCGATCCAGCCGAACAAACCGATGCCGAGGATCTTGCCGACGGGCAGCGCGATGAGGATGCCCCAGAAGGCCGGCGACAGTTCGCTCGGCGAGACGCCGGGGATCACGACGAAGGCCGCGACGAAGGCGAACACCGGCAGGATGAAGCCGTTCACCGTGGGCTCGAGGCCATGGCGCACCCGCTCAGCGGGCACCGGCGCCATGATGAGGCCGAGCATCACACCCGCGATCGTGGCGTGCACGCCCGAAGCGGCCACAAGCCCCCACACGACCACGCCGACGATGCCCATCGTCACGGCGATGCCGGCGTGACCGGTGGCGTGCAGCCAGCGGCTGAGCAGACCGAACACGACCACGCCGAGCACGCCGAGTCCGAAGAAGATCCAGTTCACGTCGTGCGCGAAGAGTGCGGCGATGAAGATGATGCCGATGATGTCATCGAGGATCGCCAGCGCCAGCAGGAACACCCGCACGGCCGAGGGCAGGCCCTTGCCGAACATGGCCAGCACGCCCAGCGCGAAGGCGATGTCGGTGGCGGTGGGGATCGGCCAGCCGGATGCCGTGGTCTCGCCGCCCGCGATCAGCAGGTACACGGCGATCGGCACGATCACGCCGCCAGCGGCGGCGATCGCGGGCTGGAGAGCCTTGCGCGGGCTGTTCAGCTCGCCGTGAGTGAGTTCGTGCCGCAGCTCGATCGCGACCACGAGGAAGAAGATGGCCAGCAGGCCGTCCGACACCCAGTGTGCGACCGAGAGGTCGAGGCTGGTGCCGGGAACCGCGATGTGCGCATCAAGCACACCTGCGATCGCATCGTGGGTGGGCAGATTGGCCAACAGGAGGCCCAGAGCCGCTGCAAGGAGCAGCAGCATGGCCGGGAACTGCTGACCGCGGAGGGGGTTCGCCGAGATACGCATCCCCTCCATGCTACCGAGGCGTCATTTGGTCAGGGCATTGGGCAGGTCCGGTCTACTGTCGAACCATGTCCCCCGAGCTCACGAACACCGAAGCCATCCGGGTCATCACCCGATTCGAAGCATCCGACGGCATTCCCGAGGCGATGCGCGCCGACGTGCGCATGCTGGGCGGACTGCTCGGTCAGGTGCTGCGCGAGTCGGGCACGCCCGGCCTCTTCGAAGACGTCGAACGTCTGCGCCTCGCGACCATCCAGGCTTTCGACGAAGAGACCGACGACGCCTTCCAGCGCGCGGCGGCGATCGCCGAGTCGTTCACCATCGAGCGGGCAGACGAGGTCGCACGCGCCTTCACCTGCTACTTCCACCTCGTCAACCTCGCCGAGGAGCACCAGCGCGTGCGGGTGCTGCGGGAGCGCGCCGGTCAGCCGGGGCGAGAGGATGCCGTCGACACCGTCGCCACCGCCTACGCCCAGCTGCGCCGCGAGGTCGGCGATGACGAGGCTCGCCGCCGCCTGAACGGCCTGCGGTTCCAGCCCGTGTTCACCGCGCACCCCACCGAGGCACGTCGCCGGGCGGTGTCATCCAGCATCCGCCGCCTGTCGGAACTGCTCACGCAGCACGACGCGGCGAGCGCCGACGGGTCCGAGGAGCGCCGCGCGCTGCGCCGGATGCTCGAAGAGGTCGACACGCTCTGGCGCACGGCGCCGCTGCGCCAGCAGAAGCCCACGCCGACCGACGAGGTGCGCACCGTGATGGGCGTGTTCGACGAGACGCTGTTCACCACCGTGCCCCACGTGTACCGCCGCATCGACGATGCCCTGCAGGGTGACGCGGCCGGCTCGGTCGCCCCGGTCGTGCCCGCGTTCGTGCGCATCGGCTCCTGGGTCGGCGGTGACCGCGACGGCAACCCGTTCGTGACGGCATCCGTCACCCGCGAGGCCGCCGCGATCGCCTCGGATCACGTGCTGCGCGGTCTGGAGCGGGCGATCGAACGCATCGGCCGCACGCTCACGCTCGACGCGGACGACACCCCGCCCAGTGCCGAGCTCGTGGAGCGGTGGGAGTCGTTCGTCGAGGCCGCCCCAGAGCTCGCCGGCGAGATCGCCGCCCGCTCCCCCGAGGAGCCCCACCGCCAGGTGCTGCTCTTCCTCGTCCACCGCGTGCACGCCACGCGCACCGGCGGCGACGACGCGTACGCGGCCCCCGAGGAACTGCTCGCCGACCTTCGCACCGTGCAGGACTCGCTCGTGGCCGCGGGCGCCGCCCGGCACGGTTTCGGCGGCATCCAGCACCTGATCTGGCAGGTCGAGACGTACGGCTTCCACCTCACCGAACTCGAGGTGCGTCAGCACTCCAAGGTGCACGCGCAGGCGTTGGCCGAGCTCGACGCCGGCGGTGAGCGCAGCGCACAGACCGACGAAGTGCTCGAGGTGTTCCGGGCGATCGCCGACATCCAGCGACGCTACGGGCTGCGTGCGGCCGGCCGGTATGTCGTGTCATTCACCCAGTCTGCTCAAGACCTGCGCAACGTGTACCGACTGGCCACGTATGCGCTCGGCGACGACGCCCCGGTGCTCGATGTCGTTCCGCTATTCGAGACGTTCGCCGACCTGCAGGCGGCGCCGGGGATCCTCGCCGAGACGGTGACGTTCCCCGAGGTCGCGGCGCGGATGGCCCAGACCGGCAATCGCCTGGAGGTCATGCTCGGCTACTCCGACTCCTCGAAGGATGTCGGGCCGGTGGCGGCCAACCTCGCCCTGTACGAGGCCCAGCGGCTGATCGCGCAGTGGGCGCAGGAGTCGGGCATCGAGCTCACCCTGTTCCACGGTCGTGGCGGCGCCCTGGGTCGCGGTGGCGGGCCGGCCAACTCGGCCATCCTCGCCCAGCCCCCGCATTCCGTCGACGGGCGTTTCAAGCTCACCGAGCAGGGCGAGGTCATCTTCGCCCGCTATGGCGAGCCGGCGATCGCGATGCGTCACATCGATCAGGTCGCCGCCGCGACGCTGCTCGCGTCGTCGCCGACGGTGGAAGAGCGCAACAGCGGCGCGGCCGAGCGGTTCGCCGAGGTGGCGCGGGTGATGGATGCCGCATCCCGCGACCGCTTCTTCTCGCTCGTCGGGGCACCGGGCTTCGCGCCCTGGTTCGCCACGGTCACCCCGCTGGAAGAGATCGGGCTGCTCGCGCTGGGCTCCCGCCCGGCCCGCCGCGGACTCTCGGTGGAGTCGCTGGAAGACCTGCGGGCGATCCCGTGGGTGTTCGCGTGGACACAGGCGCGGATCAACCTCGCCGGCTGGTTCGGTCTCGGCACGGCGCTGGATGCCGTGGGCGATGAGGCGCTGCTGCGCCAGGCGTATCAGGAGTGGCCGCTGCTGCACACCCTGGTGGACAATGTCGCGATGAGCCTGGCGAAGACCGATGAGCGCATCGCGCGCCAGTACCTGGCGCTCGGCGACCGCGACGATCTCGCCCAGCTCGTGCTCGACGAACTGGAGCTGACCCGTTCGTGGGTGATCCGCCTCACCGGCGGCGACCGCCTGCTCGAGAACAAGCCGGTGTTGCAGCGGGCCGTGCAGTTGCGCAGCCCGTACGTGGATGCGCTGTCGCTGCTGCAGTTGCGCGCCCTGCGCGCGCTCCGCCAGGCGGACGCCGCCGACCAGGACCTCCCGACCGATCCGGAGCTGCAGCGACTGCTGCTGCTGTCGGTCAGCGGCGTCGCCGCCGGTCTGCAGAACACCGGCTGATCCCAGCCGCCACTCCCCTTCATCCCTTCTCGAGAAAGTGTTCACGTGACCGAGACCACCGCAGCCTTCCGCCCGCTTCCCGCCGCCGTCCAGCCCGTGTTCGAGACGGTACTCGCACGCAGCCCGCACGAGCCGGAGTTCCAGCAGGCCGTGCACGAGGTGCTGGGCTCGATCGCTCCGGTTCTCGAACGCAACCCGGAGTATGTCGACGGCGGCATCCTGGAGCGACTGGTCGAACCGGAGCGGCAGATCCTGTTCCGGGTGCCGTGGGTCGATGACGCCGGGCGCCTGCAGGTGAACCGGGGGTACCGCATCCAGTTCTCTTCGGTGCTCGGCCCGTACAAGGGCGGTCTGCGGTTCCACCCGTCGGTGAACCTGTCGATCATCAAGTTCCTCGGGTTCGAGCAGATCTTCAAGAACGCGCTCACCGGTCAGGGCATCGGCGGCGGTAAGGGCGGATCGGACTTCGACCCGCACGGCCGCTCGGATGCCGAGATCATGCGGTTCTGCCAGTCGTTCATGAACGAGCTCTACCGGCACCTCGGCGAGCACACCGACGTTCCCGCTGGCGACATCGGCGTGGGCGGGCGCGAGATCGGCTACCTGTTCGGCCAGTACCGCAAGATCACCAACCGCCACGAGTCGGGCATGTTCACCGGTAAGGGCACCGGCTGGGGTGGCGCAGAGGTGCGTACCGAGGCCACCGGCTACGGCGCCGTCTTCTTCGCCGAGGAGATGCTCGGCGTGCACGGCGACTCGCTCGCCGGCAAGCGGGTGAGCGTGTCGGGCTCGGGCAACGTGGCGATCTACGCCATCCAGAAGGCGACCCAGCTCGGCGCGACGGCGGTGACGGCATCGGATTCGTCCGGGTACGTGGTCGACGATGCGGGGATCGACCTCGACCTGCTCCGCCAGCTCAAAGAGGTCGAGCGCGCGCGGATCGTCGAATACGCCCGCCGCAGGCCGAGCGCCCGCTTCGTCGAGGGCGGCAGCGTGTGGGAAGTGCCAGTCGACATCGCGGTGCCGTCGGCGACGCAGAACGAACTGAGCGCGGCGGATGCCGAGGCGCTGATCTCGAACGGCGTGCGCGCCGTGTCGGAGGGCGCGAACATGCCGACCGTGCCGGATGCCGTGGATGCCTTCCAACGTGCCGGTGTGCTGTTCGCACCGGGCAAGGCGGCGAACGCCGGCGGCGTGGCGACCTCGGCGCTGGAGATGAGCCAGAACGCCTCGCGTCAGCGCTGGAGCTTCGGCGACAGCGAGAACAAGCTGCGCGAGATCATGGGCGACATCCATGCCGCCGCGTTCGAGGCCGCCGAGCGTCACGACACCCCGGGAGACTACGTCGCCGGCGCGAACATCGCCGGCTTCGAGCGGGTCGCGGGCGCGATGCTCGCGCAGGGCGTGATCTGAGCAGATCCCGCCCTGCGGTGGCTATTCGATGACGGGACGATCGTCGGCGTGACGCGCCAACGAGCTGCCATAGCGTTCGGTGAGCTGCACCATCAGGTCGGGGGTGTCGCGGTCGACACCGAACACGTGGCCGGGGAAGTCGAGCTCGGGCTGGGCGGCGGCGATCTCGTCGGCCCGATCGGGCGAGAACAGCTGCACCGGGTCGCCGGTGGCGACCCACCCGATCGGCACGACGGTGCCCTCGGGGACGACGGCGCGTCGCTGGACGATGGCGTTCACGCGCACCTCACAGCGCGCTCCCACCCTGGCGCCGTTGAACACCCGCGCACCGGAGGCGAAGAAGACCTCTTCGCCGACGGTCGCGCCGGCGATGCTGGCGAGGGTGCCGACGAGCGTGTGATCGCCGATGTGCACGGCGTTGGCCGCGGTGGCACGGATGAGCGCGTTCTCCATCACGATCACATGCTCGCCGAGGGTGATCGGGCCGCCCTCGGCGGTGACCACGGCTCCGTGCAGCACCTGGCAGTGCGGGCCGATCTCGACATCGCCCGAGATCACGGCGGTGGGAGCGACGACGGCGGTGTCATGGACGCGGGGCTTCGACCCCAGGTGCTCGTACAACATGCCGCCAGACTAGCGACGGCCCCTGCCGCGCACCACGGATGCCGGCGCGCTTCGCGCGGGAATGTGCGCTTCGCGCGGACGGATTTCGGCATCAGCTCCGCACGAAGCGCACATCTCCGCATCTGACGCCCGCTAAGCTCGCCCTCATGAAGCGCTGAATCCGTCCCCGATCACATCCACGCACGGACAAGGTTCACTCATGCGCTCTTCTTTCGACCTCCCTCTTTCCGGCCGCACGGCCCTGATCACCGGTGTCTCGCGCCGGAAAGGCATCGGGTTCGGCACCGCCAGGGCCCTCGCCGCGGCCGGGGCCAGTGTGTTCTTCCACCATCACCGCCCACACGACCTGGATCAGCCCTGGGGCGGGGATGACCTCGCCGCCGTGCGCGAGGACATCTCGGCCTGCGCCGCCGCGGGCGCGCGCGTCGGCGACGCGGCTGCCGACCTCCGCGACTTCTCGACGATCGAGCCGCTCCTCGATGCCGCGGCGTCGCTCACCGGCACCCTCGACATCCTCGTCTGCAACCAGGCGTTGAGCGGTGACGATGGGAGCATCTTCGAGATGACGGGAGACCGTCTGGATGCGCACTGGCAGGTGAATGCCCGCGCAAGCCTGCTGCTCACCGCAGGATTCGCTCGGCGTGCGCGCGCCCGGCTGACCGCGGCTGGCATCGAGCGTCCGTTCGAGCAGGCGACCGGCCACGTCATCTGGATGACTTCGGGACAGGCCCACGGGCCGATGGCGGGGGAAGTCGCCTATGCCACGAGCAAGGCGGCTCTCGCGGGTATCACGAAGACGGTCGCCGCTGAGCTACTCGATGCGGGCATCCTGCTGAACACCGTCAATCCCGGTCCGGTGAACACCGGCTATCTCGACCCCGAGACCGCCGACCGCGACGTGAGCTGGGTGCCCGGGTATCTCGCCGGCACGCCCTTCGGTCGGTTCGGTCGGCCTGAGGACCCGGCACGCCTGATCGCGTGGCTGTGTTCGGATGCCGGTTCGTGGATGGTCGGGCAAGTGCTCACCAGCGACGGCGGATTCTCGCTCCATCAGTAGACCGCGCGCCGCGGGCGCACGGAGGTGGGCGCTTCACGCGGGAATGTGCGCTTCGCGCGGACGGATTTCGGCATCCGCTCCGCGCGAAGCGCGCATCTCAGCGTCTGACGCCTCCGGGCCGATGCCTGCGCGGGTTCAGACGCTGGACGGCTCCTTGGCGGGCTCGGGGAAGATCGCGGTGAACAGCTGCCCGACCCAGGCGAGGAGCTCGGCGGCGGGCAACGGATCCATCCCCACACCGACCGGAGCGGGCACCGTCGGCATCGGGATGACCAGGGCCTCGCCGCCCGAGACGAGCTTCGCCTTCGGGTACAGCCGCTGCAGACGCACCTTCATCGAGTCCTCGAGACGCGCCGGGGCGATGCGCAGGTTCGAGCCCATGGCGACCACGTCGGCGAGCCCCGCTCTGGCGGCACGGCGCCGCAGGCGCGCGATGGCGACGAGCCCCTCGGCCTCGGCGGGCGGCGTCCCATAGCGGTCGGTGAGCTCTTCGATCACCAGGTCGATCGCGTCGTCCGCCGCGGTCGCGGTGGATGCCGTCGCCAGCTTCTGATACGCCTCCAGGCGCAGTCGTTCACTGTCGATGTAGTAGTCGGGGATGCGGGCATCCACCGGCAACTCGAGCCGCAGCTCCTGCCCGGTCTCGACCTCGTCGCCGCGGAAGGTGGCGACCGCCTCGCCGATCATCCGCAGGTACAGATCGAATCCGACACCGGCGATGTGCCCGGCCTGCTCGGCGCCGAGCAGGTTGCCCGCACCGCGCAGTTCGAGATCCTTCAGCGCCACCTGCATGCCGGAGCCGAGTTCGTTGTTGACGGCGATGGTCTGCAAACGGTCGGCGGCGGTCTCGCTGAGCGGCTTCATGTCGTCGTACAGGAAGTACGCGTACGCACGCTCACGGCCACGACCCACGCGCCCGCGCAGCTGATGCAGCTGCGACAGGCCGTACTTGTCGGCGCGATCGATGATGATCGTGTTCGCGTTGGAGATGTCGAGGCCGGTCTCGATGATGGTGGTCGAGACGAGTACGTCGTACTTGCGCTCCCAGAAGTCATCGACGACCTGCTCGAGCTGATGCTCGCCCATCCTGCCGTGTGCGACGGCGATCCGCGCCTCGGGGACGAGCTCGGCGAGTTCGGCGGCGACGCGCTGGATCGACTGCACGCGGTTGTGCACGAAGAACACCTGACCCTCGCGAAGGATCTCGCGCCGGATCGCGGCCGCGATCTGCTTGTCGCTGCGCGCCCCGACGAAGGAGAGGATCGGATGCCGGTCCTCCGGCGGCGTCTGCAGCGTCGACATCTCCCGGATGCCGGTGACCGCCATCTCGAGCGTGCGCGGGATCGGGGTGGCGCTCATGGCGAGGATGTCGACGTTGGTCTTCATCTTCTTGAGGGCGTCCTTGTGCTCCACACCGAAGCGCTGCTCCTCGTCGATGATCATCAGACCGAGGTCTTTGAAGATGACCTGGTCGGTGAGGATGCGGTGGGTGCCGATCACCATGTCGACCGACCCGTCGAGGAGTCCCTGCAGCGTGAGCCGCGCTTCCTTGTCGGTCTGGAACCGCGACAACGGCCGCACCTTCACAGGGAATCCGGCGAAACGCTCGGTGAACGTCTCGAGGTGCTGCTTGACGAGCAGGGTCGTCGGCACCAGCATCGCGACCTGCTTGCCCTCCTGAATCGCCTTGAACGCGGCGCGCACCGCGACCTCGGTCTTGCCGAAGCCGACGTCGCCCGAGAGCAGGCGGTCCATCGGGATGGGCCGCTCCATGTCGGCCTTGATCTCGTCGATCGTCTGCAACTGATCGTGGGTCTCGGCGAAGGGGAAGGCCTCTTCCAGCTCACGCTGCCAGGGGGTGTCCGGCCCGAAGGCGTAACCCTTGGCACTCATGCGGGCCGAGTAGAGCTTGACCAGCTCGACGGCGATGTCGCGCACGGCCTTGCGTGCCTTGCCCTTGGCGGCCGACCAGTCACTGCCGCCCATCTTCGAGAGCGTGGGTGCTTCGCCGCCGACATACTTCGACAGCAGGTCGAGCTGGTCGGTGGGCACGTACAGCTTGTCGCCGGGGTAGCCGCGCTTGGCCGGCGCGTATTCGAGCACGAGGTAGTCGCGGGTCGACTTGGTGGCGTTGCGACCGCCGGTGGACACCTCGCGCTGGGTCATCTCGACGAACCGGCCGATGCCGTGCGTGGTGTGCACGACGAAGTCGCCGGGCTTGAGCTGCAGCGGGTCGACGACGTTCTTCCGCCGTGAGGCGAGCTTCTTGACGACCCGCTGGTCGCCGCCGATCGTGCGGCCGTAGAACTCGTTGTCGGTGAGCACCGCAATCCGAGCATCCGGCACCTGGAAACCGGCCTCGATCGACCCGGTCGTGAGGGTGACGACCCCGGCTTCAGGGTTGTCGGCGAGATCGGCGACGATGCGCGCGGCGACGCCACGGTCGCTGAGCACGTCGCGGGCGCGCTCGACGAGCCCCTGACCGGAGGCGACGATGGCGACCCGCCAGCCGTCTTGCACCTTGGCCTCGACGAAGGCGATCGCGCCGTCGACGTTGCCGTGGAACGACGGGATGATCGAGGCGTCGAGGTTCGCGGCGTCCTCGTCGTCGCCGGCGAAGGTGCTCAGCCGCCACCAGACCCCGTCGCGTGCGTGCACGACCTCGCGGAGGGCGGCGACGGAGAGGAAGTCGCCGGCGTCGAGCCGGGCGCCCAGCAGCGCCGATGTGTCGACCGGGGCGTCGGCGCCGGAGGTCGCGGCGCTCCAGGCCGCGTCGAGGAACTCACGGTTCGTCTCGCCCAGGTTCTGCGCGCGTGCCGCGGCACGCTCGGGGTCGACGACGGCGGTCGCGCTGCGCTCGGGCAGGTAATCGACCAGCGACACAAGCGGTGCGGCGACGAGCGGCAGCAGCGATTCCATGCCCTCGACGGGGATGCCCTCGGCCATCTTCTCGAGCATGCCGGCGATCGCGGGGAAGGATCCGACGAGGGATGCCGCACGCTCGCGCACCTCGTCGGTGAGCTGCAGCTCACGGCTGGCGGGCAGCGAGACGATGTCGATGTCGCCGGGCAGCGAGCGCTGGTCGGCGACGGAGAACGCGCGGATCTGGTCGACCTCGTCGCCGAAGAACTCCACGCGCACGGGGTGGTCGGCCGTCGGCGGGAAGACGTCGAGGATGCCGCCGCGCACGGCGAACTCGCCGCGACGGGAGACCATGTCCACGCGCGAGTAGGCGCGTTCGACAAGCTGAGAGACGGCATCCTCCAGTTCGATGCCGCGGCCGCCGATACGCAGGTCGAGGGGTGCGGCGTCGCCGAGGTTCGCGGCGACCGGCTGCAGAGCGGCCCGGACGGACGCGACGACGACGATCGGCCGCTCACCGTTCCAGGTGCGGAGTCGGCGCAGGGTCTCCAGTCGCCGTCCGACCGTGTCGGGGCTGGGGCTCAGGCGCTCGTGCGGCAGCGTCTCCCACGCCGGAAACGTCAGAACCTCGGCATCACCGAGGTACGCCTGCAGTGCCGCGGCAAGGCTCTCGGCGCGGCGCCCCGTGGGCGTGATGGCGAGCACGGATGCCGGAGCACCGCTGTGTGCACGCTTGTCGAGGAGTCCGGCGAGCACCGGCGCATCCAGCCCGTCGACAAGTGAGACGTCGGCGTCGGTCTGGGCCCAGGTGAGGGCGTCACGGTAGAGGTTCGCCTCTTCCAAGGCGCGCAGAATCCCTGGAACAGTCACCGCAGAAGTCTAGTCCGCACCACCTACACTGGCGCGGTGCCGAGGGTGGAGCGGCGAGCACGGCGGGTGGCAGGATGAGGGCATGCCGGAGATGCCGGAGGTGCAGGGCCTCGTCGACTTCCTCGCAGGACGCGCGGTGGGCCATTCGATCACGCGCACGAGCGTGGGTGAGATCGCCGCGCTGAAGACGTACGATCCGCCGATCGAGGCGCTGAAGGACGCCGAGATCACGCGGGTCTCGCGCGCCGGCAAGTTCGTCGTGGTGACCTGCCGCGACGACCTCCATCTCGTGTTCCACCTGGCGAAGGCCGGATGGTTGCGTTGGTACGAGAAGCTGCCGACGACGCTCATCAAGCCGGGACGCAGCCCGATCGCGCTGCGCGTCGCCCTGGACGACGGCGCCGGGTTCGACCTCACCGAGGCCGGCACCAAGAAGTCGCTCGCCGTGTACGTGGTGCGCGACCCCGCCGACGTGCCGGGGATCGCGCGTCTCGGTCCCGATCCGCTCGATCCGGAGTTCACGCGGGCGGCATTCGGCGCGCTGTTGGCGGACCGGCGTACGCAGATCAAGGGCGTGCTGCGGGATCAGTCGATCATCGCGGGCATCGGCAACGCGTACAGCGACGAGATTCTGCATGCGGCGAAGATGTCGCCCTATGCGGTCGCCGCGAAACTGGACGCCGGCGAGGTCGATCGGCTGTTCGCGGCGATGCAGGCGACGCTGACAGATGCCGTGACGGCCGCCTCGGGCAAGCCGCCGGCGGATCTGAAGGATGCCAAGCGGCGCGGCATGCAGGTGCACGCCCGACGAGGCGAAGCGTGCCCGGTGTGCGGCGACACGGTACGCAGCGTGTTCTTCGCCGACCGGTCGCTGGAGTACTGCCCGACATGTCAGACCGGCGGCAAGGTGCTCGCCGACCGCCGGCTGTCGCGGCTGCTCAAGTAGCTCGAGCGGCCGCGTCGCGCCGCTCAGGCGGCGATGTCGTAGCGGGCTCGCCCGCCCAGCCGTGGGCGCCGCAGCGGATCGACGTAGGGCGGTGGAATGAACCGCGACCGGTAATCCCGGCGCCGTCGATGCGGATTTCCCAGCCGTTGTCGTGGGTGCGGTGATGGCAGCTCTCGCAGAGGAGAACGCCATTGTCGAGGTCGGTCGCGCCGGCATCCCGCTGCCACCAGCGGATGTGATGCGCCCGGGTGAGCTCGGGATCGAGTCCGCACATCGCGCAGCCGCCGTCGCGCGCGACGAGCGCCCTGCGCTGGGCCCCGGTGAAGAGGCGGCGTTCCCGGCCCCAGTCGAGAATCTCACCATCGCCGCCGAGTACCCACGGGATCGCGCCGCCGGACGCCGCCATCCGGCGGGCGGCGGCGATACTCACCGCGCTGTCGAAACCGTCGATCGTCGCGCAGCCTGCGCCGGATTCGAGATCGGTCAGGTCGACGCGCACGATCACGGTCGCTCCACCCAACGGCAGTTCGTCGGATTCGCACCCGACGGCGTGCGCACAGATCTCGCTGAGCGCATCGGCCTGCAGCATCGGAACGGTGCGTCGATCCGCATCAGGTGCGCCGGGCTCAATGGCATCCTTGCGCGCACGGAACACGGCGCTGACGATCCCCTGGATCGCGGTCTTGACCGGGGCGCCCGCAGCGATGTCGAGTTTGGCGTTGATGTGCAACATGCCGTCGCGTTCGAACATCGTCAGCGACCGGGCCGCCCGCGCCTCCTCTTCGCGCGGCGCGACCCCATCTGGGTCCAGCCACGCCTCCGCACGGGTGATGAGCTTGCGCACCTCGTCCATCGACAGCCCCGGCGCCCGTTCCACGAGCAGCACCTCAGCCTCGTGAACCCGCGCCGCGCCGACTTTCACCCACACCCGGTCCAACAGGCAGATGATCGCCGCCGCCACGGCAGCGCTCACAGCTCCCCGCCCCAGCGCAGCCCGCACCGCCGGGTACTTCGCCGGGAGCACCTCGCCCGACAGATTCGACCGTGGTGCGGTCGCCTCCCCCACCCGCACCAGACGCGCCGCGTCCCCGGTGCTCCCGCCACCGGTCGCCGCGATCAGAGCGGGCACTCCGCGGAACCCCTGCTCTTTCGCCAGACTCCCCGCCCCCAGCTCCGGCCGCGACTCGTGCGCGATACCCGCCGCGAGCTCGGCGTGCAGCGCGTCCAACCGGCGCCGCACCACCCCCACCGCATCATTCGCCGCGATCAACCGTCCCCGAGACAAGCTCTGCGCCGAGCCTGCGTCACCCCACGCAGCATCGAGGGCATCGATCGCCTCGTACAGCGGAGTCAGGTGTTCGGACATGACTCCATTCTACGTCAATATTCGAAGATATGTACGAGAATACTGGAACAACACAAACCGGACCCGACCTCCAGGTCGGCCTTGATCTTCATACAGTAAGCGCGCATACTACTTTTATGACGACCCTCAGCCATCACCGCGCCGAACTTCCCCACTCCGCCTCGACTGTCTTTGCGCTGTGGGCCGATCCCCGCGCCTGGGCGAAGTGGGATCCGGATGTCACGGCGGTCGAGTTCGACGGCGACGTCCGTATCGGAGCGCAGGGTCGCATGCGTCCGGCATCCGGCCCGTCCACCACCTTCACGATCACCCGGCTCGAAGCCGATCGGCGCGTCACCACGACATCCCGCCTCCCCGGCGCCACCCTCACGTTCGACCACCTCGTCGAGCCGAGCACCGCCGGTTCCGACGTCGAGGTACGGATCTCGGTCGACGGTGCTCTCGCCCCGCTCTGGCGCCGACTTCTCGGTCGCACCTTCGCACTGACGGCAACCCAGAACATCTCCGGCCTGTCACAGCACCTCGTCTCGCGATGACCGACGACGCCCTCCACTCCCGCTTCGCCGGCCCAGACCAGAGCCCCGGGTTCCTGCTCTGGAGGGTGACCAACGCCTGGCAGCGGGCGATCCGCGCGGCCCTCGCCCCGCACGGGCTCACTCACGTGCAGTTCGTTCTTCTGGCCACCATCGTCTCGCTGCATCCAGCGCCGGTCACTCAGCGTGAGCTCGCCGATGCCGCCGCGACCGACCCGATGATGACCTCGCAGGTCGTGCGCGCCCTGGCCGCGCGTGGCCTCATCGACCGCCACTCGCACCCGACCGACCGTCGCGCCGTCTCCCTCCGCGCGACCACCGAGGGGCTCCGCGCCGTCAACAGCGCGATACAGACGGTCGAAGACGCCGATGCCCAGTACTTCTCGGCCCTCGGAGCGCAGCACGAGGGTTTCCGCGATCTGCTCCTCACACTCGACACCCCCAGCCGAAACAACGGAGCGTCACACCGGGAATGAAATCCCCGCAGACACGTTGGGTAGACTTCAGAGCATCAACGTGCTCCGGGGTCGGTGTGAATCCGAACCGGCGGTGACAGTCCGCGAACGCCTGATCCCAGGCGCCGATCCGGTGGAAATCCGGAACCGACGGTGATGCGAGCGACAGCTCGCTAGTCCGGATGAGAGGAAGCACAGGGCGCGCACGCGCGCGTTCCGCGATCCCCGAAGCCTCAACGAAGGACGACGGATGGCCGTGAACGACGCAGAACGCGACGCGATGTCGCGGGCGCTCGCACTGGCGACCAACGGGCCGCGCGGTCTCAACCCGCAGGTCGGCGCCGTCATCCTCTCCCCCACCGGCGAGGTTCTCGCCGAAGGCTGGCACCGAGGCTCGGGCACGCCCCACGCCGAGGTGGACGCGCTCGCGCAGCTCACCGCCGAACAGACCCGCGGGGCAACCGCCGTCGTCACCCTCGAACCGTGCAATCACACCGGCCGCACGGGCCCCTGTGCGCAGGCGCTCATCGACGCCGGCGTCTCTCGCGTCGTCTACGCCGTCGACGATCCCGGCGACCATTCCAGCGGCGGCGCCGACCGCCTGCGCGCAGCCGGTGTCGACGTCGACGCCGGAGAGCAGACCGCCGCGGCAGGCATCCTCATCTCCGACTGGCTCGAGGTGCAGCGCCTCGGCCGCCCGCACGTCACCGTCAAGTGGGCGCAGAGCCTCGACGGCCGTGCGGCAGCATCCGACGGCACGAGCCAGTGGATCACCGGGCCGGAGGCGCGCGCCGATGTGCATCGCCGCCGTGCGGCATCCGACGCGATCGTCGTCGGCACCGGCACCGTGCTCGCCGACGATCCCGCCCTCACCGCCCGCGACGGCGACGCACTGTACGCCGAGCAGCCGGTTCCGGTGGTGATCGGGTCTCGGCCCACCCCGGCGGATGCGGCGCTGCACGCCCACCCGAAGGCGCCGCTGTTCTTCGCGTCGCACGATCTGGCATCCGTATTGGAGGAGCTCCGCACGCGCGGCATCCAGCGCGTCTTCGTCGAAGGCGGCCCGACCCTCGCCAGCGCGTTCATCGCGGCCGGGCTCGCCGACACGGTGCTCGCCTACGTCGCGCCTGTACTGCTCGGCGGCTCACGCCTCGCCCTCACCGACATCGGCGTCGACACGATCGCCGATGCCCGCCGCCTCACGGTCGACGAGTGGATGCCGCTCGGCGACGACCTGCTTGTGATCGCACACCCCACCGCCCCGGAAGGAGCCTGATGTTCACCGGAATCATCGAGGAGATCGGCCAGATCGCCGCCATCACCCCCGCAGGCGACGGCTGGCGACTCACCGTCCGCGCCCCGAAGGCCGCAGCCGACGCCGTGCACGGCGAGTCGATCGCCGTCGGCGGCGTGTGCCTCACGGTGGTCGACTCCACGGCCGACACCTTCGACGCCGACGTGATGAAGCAGACCCTCGACGTCTCCGCGCTGGGCGACGTCGTGGTCGGTTCGACCGTGAACATCGAGAAGGCCATGCCGATCGGCGCTCGCTTGGGCGGACACATCGTGCAGGGCCACGTCGACGGCACCGGCACCGTGCTCGAGGTGCGTCCGGGCGACCAGTGGCGCGTCATCCGCATCAGCCTGCCCGCTGACCTCGCCCCCCTCGTCGTCGACAAGGGCTCGATCAGCGTCGCCGGCACCTCGCTCACCGTCAGCGCGGTCAGCGCGCCGGATGCCGCTCAGGCCTGGTTCGAGATCTCGCTCATCCCCGAAACCCTCGTGGCCACGACCCTCGGCGCCCTCACCGTCGGTGACCGCGTCAACCTCGAGACCGACATCCTTGCCCGTCACGTCGAGCGCCTGCTCGCGTTCCGCACCGCTCCGGAAGGAGGCTCGCGATGAGCCTGTCCACCATCACCGAGGCCCTCGACGCCCTGCGCGCCGGGCGCCCGATCATCGTCGCCGACGATGAGAACCGCGAGAACGAGGGCGATGTCATCCTGTCGGCCGAACTCGCCACCCCGGAATCGGTGGCGTGGATGGTCCGCTGGTCGTCGGGTTTCGTCTGCGCACCGATGCCGGCCGACCTCGCCGATCAGCTGAACCTGCCCCCGATGGTCGAGTCCAACGAAGACGCCCGCTCCACCGCGTACACGGTCAGCGTGGATGCCGCCAGCGGCGTCACCACCGGCATCAGCGCGAGCGACCGCGCCCACACGCTCAACGTGCTGGCCGACCCGTCCTCGACCGCGACGAGCATCATCCGGCCCGGACACATCCTGCCGCTGCGCGCGGTCGACGGTGGCGTGCGCGAGCGCAGCGGCCACACCGAGGCGGCTGTCGAGCTCATGCGTCTGGCCGGTCTGCAGCCGGTCGGCGCGATCGCCGAGGTCGTCGCCGAGGACGGCAGCATGATGCGCCTGCCCGGCCTGATCGAGCTGGGCGCCCGCGACGGCGTACCGGTGATCACGATCGAGCAGCTCATCGCGCACCTGAACGAGCACGAGCCCGTCGATGCCACCGCGGCCCCGCAGAGCCGCCGTCGGGTGAGCCTGCGGGCGGATGCCACCGTGCCCACCGACCACGGCTCGTTCCGCTTCCTCGCGTACAAGGACCGGGTGACCGGCACCGATCACATCGCGGTCGTCTCGGGCGAGCTCGGTGACACCGCCCTCGTGCGCGTGCACTCGGAGTGCCTGACCGGCGAGGCGTTCGGTTCGCTGAAGTGCGAGTGCGGCCCGCAACTGCAGGCGGCCCTCGACTCGATCGAGCAGGACGGCGGCGTCGTCATCTACATGCGCGGCCACGAAGGACGCGGCATCGGGCTGATCAACAAGCTGCGCGCCTACGCCTTGCAGGAGGAAGGTCTCGACACCGTCGACGCCAACCTCGCCCTCGGCCTTCCCGCCGACGCCCGCGACTACGCGGCGGCAGCCGGCATCCTCTCCGATCTGGGCGTGTCGAAGGTGCGCCTGCTGACCAACAACACCGACAAGGTCAAGCAGCTGCGCGAGCTGGGCCTCGACGTGATCGAGCAGGTGCCGCTGATCGTCGGCGTCGGCCCCAACAACCACCAGTACCTCGAGACCAAGCGCGACCGCATGGGCCACATCATCGGCGAAGCCGAGCTGGCCGACGCCCTCGCCACCGGAAAGGACCACGCATGAGCGGCGCCGGAGCACCCACCACGTCCACCCCGATCGACGGGCGCGGCCTGCGCGTCGTCATCATCGCCGGCACCTGGCACGAGACGATCACGAACGGCATGATCGTCAGCGCCCAGCGCCTGCTCGACGAGGCGGGTGCAGCCCACAGCCTCGTGCGCGTTCCCGGCTCGTTCGAGCTCGCCGTGGCCGCGCAGGCGGCGTTCGCGGGCGGGGCCGATGCAGTGGTCGCCCTCGGTGTGATCATCCGCGGCGGCACCCCGCACTTCGAGTACGTGTCGGCGGCGACCACCGACGGCCTCACCCGGGTGTCGCTGGATGCCGGGAAGCCGGTCGGTTTCGGCGTGCTCACCCTCGACGACGAGCAGCAGGGCCTCGATCGTGCCGGCCTGCCCGGCTCGAAGGAGGACAAGGGCGCAGAGGCCGCGGACGCCGCCCTGCGCACGGCCCTGGTGACCCGCGAGCTGCGCGCCGGGAGCTGAGGTTCGCCTCACTGGTATTCCGTCACCAGGGGCAATAGCGTGAGGGCATGGAGACCCTGCGCCACATCGTGCTGTTCATCCACCTCATCGGCTTCGCGACGCTGTTCGGCGCGTGGGCCGTCGAGGCCTTCGGCGGAAAGCGGCGCATCACGAGCCTGATGCACATCGGCGTGACGATCGCCGCCGTCGCCGGCCTCGCCCTCGCCGCCCCGTGGGGGCTCGCCGAGGGCGTGGAGCTGAACTACGCGAAGGTGGGCACGAAGCTCGTCATCGTACTGGTGATCGGCGCGCTGCTCGGCATCGGTCAGGGCCGCCAGCGCAAGACAGGCGCGGTTCCGCCCGCGATGTTCTGGGGCATCGGCATCCTCACCCTCGTCAACGCCGGTATCGCCGTTCTCTGGTGAGCTGACCGACCTGTCGGGCTCTGCTGACGTCGCCCGGCCTGCGGGGCTGAACGGGTGATCTCGCGCCGGCTCGGCGTGTCAGACGCTGCGGCAGCCGCGACACGCCGCTACAGCGGAAAACCACCCGTTGCGCCCCGCAGCGGCGATCCCGGATGCCCCGGCGCGGCGCTCAGAACGACGCGACGACCCGGCGCGCCGCACGGTCGAGGGTCATCTCGCCGCCGTAGGGCAGGATCCATTGCGGCCGGGTGTGCCCGAACGGCACTCCGACGCACACGACGGCCTCGGGGTCGTAACGCGTCACCTGCGTCATCACCGCATCACGCTGAGCGGCGCGCAGCGCAGCGCCGGCGGCAGGGCTCGGGTTCACATCGAAAGTGCTGACCGGCGGGCGGGCGACCAGCACGCCTGACACCGCCGCAAGCAGACCCCGCTCGCCGAAGGCACGCAGCTGCTCGGCGACCGCGTCGGCCGGGGTGAGTCGTTCGCTCGTCTCGATCAGCAGGATGCTGCCGTGAAGCTCCGCATTCGTCGGCAACCGGTCGGCGAGCGCGAGCTGACTGAGCACTTCCAGGCATCCGCCCCACGTCGGCCCGCTGACCCGGCGCTCGGGCCCGGCCCAGCTCCAGTCACCCGTGGCCGCGCGGTCGCCGAACTCGGTGAGGGCGCGCGGATCCTCCCAGCGACGACCGTAGTCCTCAGACATGCCCGGCTCGGTGATCTCGACATCGCCGCCGTCGAGCAACGCGGCGCGCAGCGAACGCAGATGGATGCGGTCGATCTCCGGCCCCGCCCCCAGATGCACCTGGGTCGAACCGCCGTGGAACGCCGAAATCCCCAGGCGCCACAGCCAGTTGAGGATGTTGGTGTTGTCGCTGTAGCCGACGAAGGGCTTCGGGTCGGCCACGGCGAGCGCCGGGTCGAGGTGCGGGGTCACCGTGATCTGGTCGTCGCCGCCGATCGTCGCGAGGATGCCGCGGATGCCGGGATCGGCGAAGGCCGCGTTGACATCGGCCGCGCGGGCCTCGGCGCTCGCACCGAGCAGTCGCGTGGTCGGATACTCGACCGGCACCAGCCCGGTCTCGGCCGCGAGTCGGCGCATTGCCTGCTCGTGCAGGGCTTCCGAGACGGCGGGCGCGGCGAAGGCGGGCGAGAGCACGGCGATGCGGTCGCCGGGCGCGAGCTTGGGGGGACGCAGCATCCCTCCATCCTGTCAGCGCCCTCCCCGGTCAGCGTCCGATGCCGCACTCGACCCGGAACGGCGAGACAATAGAAGCAACCCCACAGAACGAGGTCTCGCATGTCCAGCACGGCGCCGACGCGCCGACGCGGACGCGGCGCGCAGCAGGATGGCCCGCGCGCCACGTTCCGTCAGCTCCTCCCCTTCCTCTTCGAGCACAAGCGCACCCTCGTGGTCGTCGCGGTGCTCAGCATCATCGGTGCCGCGACGTCGCTCGTGCAGCCGCTGCTGGTCGGTCAGGTCATCGATCGGGTGCAGAACAACGTGCCGCTGGGGACTCTCGTCTGGTTGCTGATCGGCTTCGTCGTCGTCTCGTCGATCATCTCCGGCTACCAGCACTACCTGCTGCAGCGCACCGGCACGGCCGTCGTCTACTCCAGCCGGCGACAGTTGATCCGTCGCATCCTGCATCTGCCGATCAGCGAATTCGACGCCAGGCGCACCGGGGATCTCGTCTCGCGGGTCGGCACAGACACGACGCTGCTGTACGCCGTGCTCACGCAGGGCCTGGCGGATGCCGTCGGCGGGGCGATCCTCTTCCTCGGCGCCCTCGTCGCCATGCTGGTGATCGACCCCGTCCTGCTCGCCCTCATCGTCGTCGTGATCGGCGTCTCGGTCGTCACCGTGGTGCTGCTCAGCGGCCGCATCCGCACCGCCTCAGCTGCGCAGCAGGAGAAGGTGGGCGAGCTCGCATCCGGTGTGGAGCGCGCGGTTTCGTCGATTCGCACGGTGCGCGCCTCGGGAGCGACCGAGCGCGAGACGGAAGCCGTGCAGGGCCTCGCCTCCGACGCCTACGGCCTGGGTGTGCGCATCGCGAAGATCTCGTCGCTCGTCGTGCCCGTCGCCGGCATCGCCATGCAGGTGTCGCTGCTGGTCGTGCTCGGCGTCGGCGGGTTCCGCGTGGCATCCGGCGCGCTGACGATCGCATCGCTGGTGACGTTCATCATGTTCTTGTTCATGCTGATCATGCCGCTCGGGCAGGCGTTCGGGGCGATCACGTCGGTGAACCAGGCGCTCGGCGCGCTGGGGCGCATCCAGGAAGTGCTCGATCTGCCCACCGAGGAGCAACACGACACGGCAGACGCCCTCGCCGTCGCGACCGCCGTCGCCGGAGCTCCCGCCCTGGAGTTCGCCGACGTGCGCTTCCGCTACCCCGAGAACGTCGTGGCAGCACGCCAGGCCGCCGCGAAAGAGGCGCAGAACCTACTCGTCGACGCCCACCTGGATCGCGGCACCGAGGAGGCACCCGCACCCGCCCCCGCGCACGACGTGCTGCGCGGCGTCTCCTTCACCGTGCCGCGCGGGGCGCGCGTCGCCCTGGTCGGCCCGAGCGGCGCGGGCAAGAGCACCGTCCTGAGTCTGATCGAGCGCTTCTACGACCCGACCGGCGGCAGCATCCGTCTGCACGGTCACGACCTGCGTACGTACCCGCGTGCTGAGCTGCGCGCCCACTTCGGCTACGTGGAGCAGGACGCACCGACACTGGCCGGCACACTGGCCGACAACCTGCGTCTCGCGTCGCCGGATGCCACGGATGCCGAATGCGAACGCGTTCTGCGCGCCGTGAATCTCGGCGAGGTGCTCGAACGCAGTCCCCTGGGTCTGCAGGCGCCCGTGGGTGAAGACGGCGTGATGCTGTCGGGCGGCGAGCGTCAGCGGCTCGCGATCGCGCGGGCGCTGCTGACGGATGCCCCGATCCTGCTGCTCGACGAGTCGACGTCATCGCTCGACGGCGTGAATGAGCAGCGGATGCGCGAGGCGATCGAGCAGGTGCAGGCGGATCGCACGCTCGTGGTGATCGCGCACCGGTTGTCGACCGTCGTCGACAGCGATGTGATCGTCGTGCTGCAGGACGGTGAGGTCGCCGGGATCGGCACGCACAGCGAGCTCGTGGAGCAGGTGCCGCTGTACCGCGACCTGGCCCGCCACCAACTCCTCGCCTGACCCCCGCTCCCCCTCGCCCTCTCCCCCTCGCCCGTCTTTCTCCGCCGCGTCTCGCACGCACGTCTACCTCCGCCGAGACCCCGGTTTCGCGTCGAGACCCCGGGCTGCGGATGCCCGCAAGGCGGGGTCTCGGCGACAGCCCGGGGTCTCGGCGAAGGTGACGTGGGGCGTGGGCGCGGGGCGTGGGGCGTAGGGGGCGGGAGAGACAGGGGCGTGAGGGGCAGAGGAAACGCGACGGCGGGATGCCGGGACCACTCAGCCATGTGTCGTCCCGACATCCCGCCGTCGCGGGTCTGAATCAGCGCGTGGCGCTGAGGCGGTAGCGCAGAGCCTCGAGCTCGCTGCGCAGTGCCGCCGGCAGGTGGTCGCCGAAGATGCCGTAGAACTCCTCGGTGGAGTCGGCCTCGGCCGACCAGGCGGCGGTGTCGACCTGGAAGAGCTCGTCGAGGTCGGCCTGCGGGATGTCGAGACCCTCGAGGTTGAGGTCTTCGATCCGCGGCAGGCGGCCGATCGGGCTGTCCACGGCGTCGACCTCGCCCGAGATGCGACGGATGACCCAGTCGATCACGCGCGAGTTGTCGCCGAAGCCGGGCCACAGGAACCGGCCGTCTTCGCCGCGGCGGAACCAGTTGACCTGGAAGATGCGCGGTGCGCGGTCGAAGCGCAGACCGCGGCCGACCTTCAGCCAGTGTCCGAAGTAGTCGCCCATGTTGTATCCGCAGAACGGGAGCATCGCGAACGGGTCGCGACGCAGCTCGCCCAGGGTGCCCTCGGCTGCAGCGGTGCGCTCCGACGAGATCGTCGAGCCGAGGAAGACGCCGTGCGTCCAGTCGGTCGCCTCGACGACCAGCGGCACGTTCGTCGCACGACGGCCACCGAAGAGGATGACATCGAGCGGCACGCCCTCGGGCGCTTCCCAGTCCTCGGCGATCTGCGGGCACTGCGATGCGGCCACGGTGAAGCGCGAGTTCGGGTGCGCGGCGGGGCGTCCCGAATCCGGCGTCCACGGGTTGCCCTCCCAGTCGGTGAGGTTCGCCGGCGGGGTGTCGGTCAGACCCTCCCACCAGACGTCGCCGTCGGGACGCAGCGCGACGTTCGTGAAGATCGTGTTGCCCCACAGCGTCTCGACGGCAGTGACGTTCGTGGCCTCGCCGGTGCCGGGTGCGACGCCGAAGAAGCCGGCCTCGGGGTTCATGGCGTACATCCGGCCGTCCTCGCCGGGGCGGATCCAGACGATGTCGTCGCCGAGGGTCTCGACCTTCCAGCCGGGGATGGTCGGGCGCAGCATGGCGAGGTTCGTCTTGCCGCAGGCCGACGGGAAGGCGGCCGCCACGTGGTGCGCCTTACCCTTCGGGTCGGTGACACGGATGAGCAGCATGTGCTCGGCGAGCCAGCCCTCGTCGCGGGCGATCACCGAGGCGATGCGCAGCGCGAAGGCCTTCTTGGCCAGGATCGCGTTGCCGCCGTATCCGGAACCGTACGACCAGACCTCGAGCGTGTCGGGGTACTGGACGATGTACTTGTCGTCGTTGCACGGCCAGGCGACATCCTTCTCGCCCGGGGCGAGCGGGGCACCGACCGAGTGCACGGTCTTGACCCACGGTGCGCCTTCGGCGATCTGGCGGGTGACGGCGTCACCCACGCGGGTCATGATGCTGATGGATGCCACCGCGTACGCGCTGTCCGTGACCTGGACGCCGACGTAGGAGAGCGCGCCGCCGACGGGGCCCATCGAGAACGGCACCACGTACATCGTGCGACCGCGCATGGACCCTTCGAACAGGCCGCTCAGCTTCTCGCGCATCTCCGCGGGGTCGGCCCAGTTGTTCGTGGGGCCGGCATCCTCTTCCTTCTCGGAAGCAATGAAGGTGCGACCCTCGGTGCGGGCGACGTCGCTCGGGTGCGAGCGGGCGAGGTACGAGCCGGGGCGCCACTCGGGGTTGAGCTTGATCAGCTTGCCTTCGTCGACCATCTCGCGCAGCAGCGCGTCGTTCTCGGCGCGGGAGCCGTCGACCCAGTGGATGTGCGCGGGCTGCGTCAGCTCGGCGATCTCGGCGACCCAGGCGCGCAGGTCGTCCATGGCCGGAGCCTCGTAGGCCGGCGCCGCACCGTATTCGCGCGCCGGGGTGACGGCGGGGACGCGGGGGGCGAAGGTCTCGGCGAGTGCCATGTCTGCTCCTTATCGAGAGGGATGCTGTACATCCATCTTCTTCGCGGATTAGACACACTTTCGGTCGATTCGACGTGAAAGAAGGTGCTTTCTTTCGCTATGCTCAAGGAATGCCGAGCACCGGACTGGAACTCACGACCCTGGGTCATCGCATCCGCCACCACCGCACCTCGCGCGGACTCACCCTCGATGAGCTCGGCGCCCAGGTGGGGATCGCCGGATCGCAGCTCAGCCTCATCGAGAACGGCAAGCGAGAACCGAAGCTCTCGCTGCTGCAGGCGATCGCCGAGGCCACCGGCACCGAGGTGGCCGACCTCATCTCGGGCGAGCCGCCGAACCGCCGCGCCGCGCTCGAGATCGAGCTCGACCGCGCCCAGACCAGTCCGGTCTTCCGGCAGCTCGGCATCACACCGGTGCGCGTGACGAAGGGCATGAGCGATGAGACGATCGAGTCGATCCTCGGCCTGCACCACGAACTGCACCGGCGTGAACGCGAGGCGATCGCCACACCCGAAGAGGCGCGCCGCGCCAACACCGAGCTGCGCCTGCGCATGCGTGAGCAGGGCAACTACCTCGCTGACATCGAGGCCCTCGCCGAGAAGCAGCTCAAGGCCGCGGGCCACGGCACCGGGGCGCTCACCCACCGGACCGTCAGCCTCATGGCGGAGAAGCTCGGCTTCGAGCTGCTCTACGTCGACGACCTCCCGCACTCCACGCGCTCGGTCACCGATCTCGAACACGGCCGGATCTACCTGCCCCCGGCATCCATCCCCGGCGGGCACGGCCTGCGCTCGATGGCGTTGCAGGCCATGGCCCACCGTCTGCTCGGGCACACGCCGCCCACCGACTACGCCGACTTCCTGCAACAGCGGCTCGAGATCAACTACTTCGCGGCGTGCGCGCTGATCCCCGAGACCGCCGGGGTCGCGTTCCTGCAGCAGGCGAAGAAGGACCGCAACCTCGCCGTCGAGGACTTCCGCGATGCCTTCGGCGTGACCCACGAGGCCGCAGCCATGCGCATGACGAACCTCATGACCGAGCACCTCGACATGCGCCTGCACTTCCTGCGCGTTGACGAGAACGGCGCCATCACCCGCGTGTACGAGAACGACGACCTGCCGCTGCCGATGGACATCACCGGCGCCGTCGAAGGACAACCCGCCTGCCGCTGGTTCTCGGCCCGCGCCGCATTCGAACAGCGCAACCGCACGACCGAGTACTACCAGTACACCGACACACCCTCGGGCACGTTCTGGTGCTCGACCCAGACCGGCTCGACCAGCGCCGGGGGCTTCTCGATCACGGTCGGAGTCCCCTTCGACGACGCCCGCTGGTGGCGCGGACGCGAGACCACGCACCGCGCGCACTCGACCTGCCCCGACGAGTCGTGCTGCCGCCGTGCACCGGCAACGATCACCGACCGGTGGCAGGGCAAGGCATGGCCGAGCGCCCGCGTGCACACCCACATGTTCTCGCCGCTCCCCCGCGGCGCCTTCCCCGGCGTCGACGACAACGAGGTGTATTCGTTCCTCGATCGGCACGCCGGGGAGTGACGGCGGACGGATCCGGATGCGGACGCTGTGGGAGCCGGCATCCGGATCCGAATTTCGGCGAGACCCTCAAAATTCGGACGAATCCGGGCCAAACACCCGAGATTCGGCGGGGGGTCCGAAATTCGGATGCCCGAGGCGGGCCCTTCGACAGGCTCAGGGACCCAGAGTCGGGCCCTTCGACGAGCTCAGGGACCCAGAGGGGGCAGGCTTGGGGCCCTTCGACAGGCTCAGGGACCCAGCGGCGGGCCCTTCGACGGGCTCAGGGACCACCCTTCGACAAGCTCAGGGACCGAGGGGCTCAGGGGGCGGTCGGGCGGGGGCGGACGGTCAGGGTCTGCGATGAGGTGCCGACCGGGCCGCGCTCGTCGTTGAGGATCGTCTCGGTGAGGCCGGTTCCGTCGGCGCCGAAGACGACGGTGGTGTCGAGACCGATCCACTCGCCGACCGGTTCGCGGAACAGGCTCGCGGTGAGGTCGACGTTCGGGTACAGCGCCTGCTCCGGCGGCACGCGGGTCGCGATGCCGTTGGCGAAGTCGGATGCCCCGAGCAGGCGTGCCCGCGCGGAGACCCGCTCACCCTCGAGGATCGGCACACGCGGCCGCAGCCAGCAGTGTGCGCGCCCCGGCTCGATCCGCTGACGCCGCATCTCGACCGAGCGCACGGCCCCGCCCGGCCAGACCTCATCGAACCCCGGCCCATCCACGACATCACGTCCGGGCATCACCGGCAGCGGAGACCCGGCGAGCGCACCGGTATCGCCGGTCTGCAGCATCCATGCCCGCAGCACGAGTGCCGAACGGTCATTCTGAGTGACAGTGGCCTCGACGAGCTCGATCGTGCGTCCGGGCCGCAGCACGCGGATGTCGACGTCGAACGCGGCCATCGGGATCACCCCGAGGATGTCGTAGCTCGCCCGAGCGAGCACGAGCGGGGCATCCGGCCGGCGCCGGGCATGGTCGGTCTCGACGAGGTGGGCGAGCAGTCCGAACACCGGTGAGACGTGCTGCTCGTCTTCCTTCCAGGCTCCGCCGACGTGCTCGGTGGGGACGAAGGAGGTCTCAGACTGGCGCAGGAAGTAGCTCGACACGTGATTATTCTGTCAAGAGAGTCGGCGAGCCCCGGCGCGTCGTGCACCGTGGCCCGCCGCCGCACGGCTCACCGGGCAAGAAAGGAGCGGAACCGCTCGACCGCGGCATCCGCCTCGTTGGCATCGTGCTCGGCCGCGAAGAGCTCGACCCCCGCGCCGCGCCCTCCTGCGGCAGACCACACCCCCCGCCACCCTGCCGCGGTCGAGCAGGACCGGTCGCACCATGCCGTTCTTGCCGGGGCCGACGGCGGCGAGGTGTTCCGGGGGGCAGACGGCCGTGCGGTCGCCGTAGGCGATGTAGTACTCGTCGAAGGCGCCGAGTGCGCGCATCCGCGTGGCGGCATCCGACCTACGGGGTCGTACGGCGCCGACGAACTGCCCCTCCGACACCTCGACGACCCGTCCCGTCGCCCGCAACGCCGCCTCACGGGCGACCCCGAGGGTGAGACCCGACCACCAGGCGAAATCGGCGGCGCCGGCGGGCCCGTGCCCCTCGATGTACCGCACGAACAGCTCGCCGAGCGGGTCGGCCGGAGCATCCGACTCGGCGATGTGGTCTTCCACGCGCACGAACAGCTGCTCGCGCCGCACAGCGCCTGGCGCGCCGGCCAACGGCGCCTGGCACAGGACACCGGCGATGGTGAGAGCCGAGAGAACGTGCACGCCGCGCTGGGCGCGCGGGTCGATCCCCGCCGCCTCGAACGCCGTGAAGGCGACCGCGCGCGTCACACCGCCGTCGCGCAGGCCGGGGCGCAGGGCGCGTTCGGCGCGGGCGAGCAGGTCGTCGTCGATTCCGAGCTCACGATGGCGCGCCGCCGCCTGTCGCCGCTGCCGCTCGGCGGTGACCGAGAGCACCCAGCCCAGATCCCGGGCGGGGATGATGTGCAGGGTGCCGCGCATGGTCCACGCGCGCACGAGGTCGCCACGGGCGAAGGCGGCATCCACCTCGCTCAAGCCCGGAGTTCCTCGGGTGCGGCAGGCGAGCGCCCACCGACCGGCCAACAGATCCTGGCTCTGCACGGCGAGCATGTGCGCCGCCGCCTCCGTCACGGTCGCGGCGGGCGCCGACAACCGGTGTGATCGCAGCCGTTCATCGACGAGGGCGGGCGTGGTCATGCGACCATCATGCCCGCCCCCACCGACAGTCGTGTCAGCCCTGCAGAGTCACCTCGCGGCGCACCGGGAGGACGACCGGGTGCGACCCCGCCATGACCTCGAGCACGCGGATGACCTGGCACGAGTAGCCGTACTCGTTGTCGTACCAGACGTAGAGCACGACATCGCGGTCGTTCGCGATGGTGGCGAGTCCGTCGACGATGCCGGCGCGGTGCGATCCGACGAAATCGGTCGAGACGACCTCGGGGCTCTCGACATAGTCGATCTGCTGACGCAGCTTCGAGTGCAGCGATGCGCGGCGCAGGTAGTCGTTGAGCTGATCCTTCGTCGCGGGGTTCTCGAGCGTGAGGTGCAGCACCGCGAGCGAGACGTCGGGGGTGGGCACGCGGATCGCCGACCCGGTGAGCTTGCCCTCGAGTTCGGGCAGCGCCCTGGCGACAGCCTTCGCGGCGCCCGTCTCGGTGATGACCATGTTCAGCACGGCCGAGCGACCACGACGGTCACCGGAGTGGAAGTTGTCGATGAGGTTCTGGTCGTTCGTGAACGAGTGCACCGTCTCGACGTGTCCGCGCACGATGCCGTAGGCCTCGTCGACCGCCTTGAGCACCGGCGTGATCGCGTTGGTCGTGCACGACGCCGCCGACAGGATGCGGTCGGAGTCTTCGATCGTGGCGTCGTTGATGCCGTGCACGATGTTCTTCAGCGCACCCTTGCCAGGAGCGGTGAGCAGCACACGCGCGGCGCCCTTCGCCTCGAGGTGGCGGCTCAGGCCCACCTCGTCGCGCCAGCGGCCGGTGTTGTCGACGACGATCGCATCGTGGATGCCGTAGGCGGTGTAGTCGACCTCGGCCGGGTCATTCGAGTAGATCACCTGCACGCGGGTGCCGTTGGCGATGATCTGCGAGTTCTCCTCGTCCACGTCGACGGTGCCCTCGAAACGGCCGTGCACGGAGTCCCGTAGCAGCAGGGAGGCACGCTTGACGAGGTCGTTCTCCGACCCGCGGCGCACGACGATCGCGCGCAGGCGCAGACCGCTGCCGCCGCCGGTGTGGGCGATGAGGATGCGGGCGAGCAGGCGTCCGATGCGACCGAAGCCGTACAGCACGACGTCGGTCGGCTCGGCCGGCGTCGCGCCGAGCGCGGGGGCGAGCACCTCGCGCAGGTATTCGTCGAGGGGCCGGTCGCCGGTCGCATGCTCTTCGACGAGACGGGCGACGTCGAGCGACGAGGCGCCGGGCGCCAGGTCGCGCAGGGCTTCGAGCACCGTGAGGATGTCGGCGACGGCGAGCTGGCCGTGGCCCAGCTGCGCGACGCGCTCATGCACCTCAAGGATGCCGGTGGTGGAGAGGCCGAGCAGGCGATGACCGTGCAGCGACGTGACGACGTCATGCTCCCGGTTCAGTGCGCCGATCAGCGGGATCATCCGCTCGGCGAGCTCTTCGTTCTGCGTCCATTCGTCGCGGTGCGCCGCGAAATCGTTCATCTGCGTCCTTGCATGGGTGCGTGCGCGCGGGGGTCTCCCGGCGCGCGGTTGCCGGGTGAGCATCGGGGGATGCCTCCCAGCGTACGCGGGGCGCGCGGCGACGCCGAATCAGGGAGTGCTCAGGCTCGCGTCCTCGGCCGGCACCTCCGCCGCCGGCTGCGTACCCGCGGCCGACGCGACCCGCAGGAACACGATGATCCAGCTGAAGATGAGGATGCCGGCGATGAGTTCGACGGCTGTGAGGTTGTAGTAGCCGGTGACGAAGAAAACCGCCAGCAATGCGACGACCGCGACGTAGATGTAGCCGAGGGCGTAGAACGTCTTCGGCAGCGTCGGCAGCAGCTTCGGCAGCGCGAAGATGAGCGCGGCGTACACGACGGCCATGCCGGTGGCGACCGAGTTGTGCACGAGGAAGAAGCGGTCGACGGGGAACAGCGCGACGCAGGCGAGCAGGATGCCGATCAGCACGAGCGCCGTGCGCACCAGTCGCCGGTTGCGCCGCAGGTGCGGCTGGTCGACCGGCAGACCGTCGGTCGCGTAGCGCCCGATCGTCGTGACCATGATCCCCGAGATCAGCAGGGTGATGTTGAACGCCGGCGCAGAGACGTTGCTCGACATGCCGAGCGCCGAGAGGTTGTCGCGCCACCAGTGCGGGTCGCCCGCATTGAGCATCGCGGTGAAGGCGCCCATGACGAGGAAGATCGCGAGGGTCAGCGAGAGCGACATCGGTGTCAGCGAGGCACCACCGAGGAACGCCACGTAGCCGGTGAGGGCGAAAGCGACGCCGACGAGCGCGGCGCCGGGAAGAGCGAACACCGGGGCGTCGATGAAGCTCAGCTCGAGCAGCTGAGCGATGCCGAGCCAGCCGAGCAGGGCGATCGCCGCGTAGGCGAGCGCGATGGCGATGAGGTCGTACCAGCGCAGGCGCTCGGACGACGCGAGGAATCCGTCACGCGGGTCGCCCTCGGCGGCATCACGCGGGCGCACCGCGACCCTTCCGAGGATGAACGCGACGCCGGCCACGATCGCACCGCCGATCGCGGCGTACCATCCGATCGACCACGGGCCGGTGATCGCCAGTTGATGCCCCCAGAACAGCAGCAGCGACACCGGGAAACCGACGACGAAAGCGAGAGCGCCGAGCATCAGCGCGACGGTCTCCAGTGCCTCGCGCGACCGGGCAGGGCGTGCGAGTTCGGCCAGGGCGATGAGCACGCGCCTTCTGAATCTGTGCATCTCGTACCAGCCGTCGTCTCGGCCGCCTCCTGACGACACTCTAGGTCGCGAGGGCGCCTGCCGTGTGGTCACACGAGAACATGCCAGCCCCACATCAGCAGAAGCCCCGCCGTCATCGTCCAGACCTCGACTCTCAGCAGCACCACCGACGCACCAATCGCCTCAGACGCTCGTGCCGCCCAGACCGACCACGCGGTCACCGCGAGCACGGCCGCGCCGCTCAGCAGCGGGAGTCCCACTGTCACGCCGTGCCCGGTGTGCGCGGCCCCCGCACCCTGTGCCGCACCGGTCAGCAGACACAGAGTCATCGCGAGGGCACCGATTGCGCGGTGGCAGCAGCCCGCCGCCTCGGGTCGTCCGCGCAGGCCGACGGTGCCGATCATGGCGGAGAGCACCCACAATGCGGCGACGGCGATCACCGGCACCGTGACCCCGGGCAGGGCGAGCAGCAGCATCCCCACCGCCATGCTCACCGCCGCCTGCCTGCCCTGCCACGGTACGGCGCGCGAGACCACGGCGCACACGGCGGCCGCGGCCGACGCCGCGACCATCAGCGCCATCGCGGATGCCGAAGCAGAGTCCATCTGCCGATG
Organism: Microbacterium istanbulense; assembly: GCF_037204145.1. Taxonomy (NCBI): domain Bacteria; kingdom Bacillati; phylum Actinomycetota; class Actinomycetes; order Micrococcales; family Microbacteriaceae; genus Microbacterium; species Microbacterium istanbulense. Next base: position 301,086 of record NZ_JBBDGN010000002.1, on the reverse strand, counting down.
ATATTGAGCGTGCGCTCAAAATCAAAGAGGCGATCTCGATCTCCTATGGGCGAGGATGGGAGCATGCCCCGCGTCGTCGATCATGATGAACGCCGTCGAGCGATCGCCGGCGCCCTGCTCGCCGTCGCCGCGCGCGAGGGACACGAGAGTGTGACATCGCGGGCCGTGGCCGCCGAGGCCGGTATGGCGACCGGCGCCCTGTGGCACTACTTCGCCGGCTTCGACGATGTCGTCCGCGCGGCCGCAGCCGAGGTCACCCGGCGCACCGACGCCCGCATCCGGTCGGCCGTGGAGGGACGCGCCGGCCTCGACAAGGTCCGCGCCGCCATGGGCGAGGTGCTCCCGCTCACCGACGAGACGCGCACCGAAGCGGCCGTCGTGGTCGGCTTCTGGGGGCGGCTGGCCGCCCACGCCCAGACACCGGATGCCGGTGCGCCGACGCTCTCGCTGTGGCAGGACGTGCTGCGCGAGGGACTGTCCGAGGCCGTGGACTCGGGCGAGCTGCGCGCGGACACACCCCAAGAGGATCTGCTCGCGCTGCTGCGCTCGATCACCTACGGGCAACAGATCGCTCACGTGACCGCGCCCGAGAGCGCCGCGCAGCATGTGCGCGTGCTCGAGAGCATCCTCTCCCCCTGGCGCACACCCACATCCTGACCCTTGCCCCACCCGCCGTTCCGGCGTAACATCAACGCAACCCGTTTATTGAGCGCTTGCTCGAAATAGTGAGGTCGATGATGTCCCACCACCACGCACCCGCCACCGACGACGCGATCGGCGTCCCGCACCCGCACGATCCCCTCACCGGCCCCGAGATCGCCACCGCCAGAGCGATCCTCGACGCCGCCGGACTGCTCGGCGAGAGCGTGCGCGTGCCGATGCTGCTGCCTGACGAGCCCACGCGCGAAGAGATGGCGTCGTGGCGGCCCGGCTCGCCCATCGACCGCCGCGTCGATGTGACACTGCTCGACACCGCCACCGGCCACGCCACCGACGTGATCGTCTCGCTCACCCGCGGCGAGGTGCTCAGTGCCGAGAAACTGCCCACCGACGCACCTCCTTACGGCCAGCCGCAGTACCTCTTCGAGGAGTACGAGCGCGCCGAACGGATCGCCAAGGCCTCGCCCGAGTGGCGTGCCGCGATGACGCGGCGCGGCCTGGAGGAGCACATCGAGCTGGCCTTCTGCGCCCCCCTCGCACCGGGCTACACCGGCCGCGATGACGAGGTCGGGCGCCGGGTCATCCGCTCGTTGACGTTCCTGCGCTACGACGAGCACGACTCGCCGTGGGCGCACCCGGTCGAAGGACTCATCGTGCACATCGACCTCACCGCCGACGCCGTGATCCGCGTCGAGGACATCGGCGATGTCCCCGTTCCCGCCGGCCACGGCAACTACTACCCGGAGGTGCAGGGCGAGGCCCGCACCACCCTCAAGCCGATCGAGATCACCCAGCCCGACGGTCCGAGCTTCCAGGTGTCCGGCTCTCTCGTCGAGTGGGAGAACTGGGCGATGCGGGTGAGCTTCAACGCGCGTGAGGGGCTGGTGCTGCACGACGTCACCTTCGACGGGCGCAGCGTGCTCAGCAGGGCCAGCGTGCCCGAGATGGTCGTCCCCTACGGCGACACCGCGCCCGGACGCTTCTGGATCAGCTACTTCGACGCCGGCGAGTACCTGCTCGGCAAGAACGCCAACCACCTCGAACTGGGCTGTGACTGCCTGGGTGTGATCCGCTATCTCGACGGCTACGTCGCCGACGACCACGGGCACCCTGTCCGCATCCCGAACGTCATCTGCATGCATGAAGAGGACTACGGCATCCTGTGGAAGCACACCAACCTCGAAGGCCGCGCCGACGTGCGCCGCTCACGACGGTTCGTGGTCTCGTACTTCTCCACCATCGGCAACTACGACTACGGCTTCTACTGGCACTTCTACCTCGACGGATCGATCGAAGTGGAGGCCAAGGCGACGGGCATCGTCTTCGTCGGCGCCGGGGAACCCGGTGTGCCGCAGAAGCACGCGACCGAGCTCGCGCCCGGCGTGTTCGCCCCCGTGCACCAGCATCTGTTCTGCGCCCGCCTCGACGTCGCGATCGACGGCGAGCAGAACCGCCTGGTCGAGATCGACGCGCAGCGCATCCCGATGGGGCCGGACAACCCCTTCGGCAACGCCTTCACGTGGTCGGAGACGCCGCTGCGCACCGAGGTCGAGGCACAGCGCGAGGCCGATTCCGCGGTCGCCCGCACGTGGGAGGTGCAGAGCACATCACGCACCAACGCGGTCGGACGACCGACCTCGTACCACCTCATCCCCGAGCCGACCGCCCTGCTGATGGCCGATCCGGCCTCCTCTGTCGCCGCACGCGCCACCTTCGCGACGAAGCACCTGTGGGCGACCCGCTACGAGAAGGGCGAGATCTGGCCCGGTGGCCGATACCCCAACGCGCATCAGGGCGGCTCCGGCCTGCCGGAGTACACCGCGGGAAACCGGTCGATCGACGGTGAAGACCTCGTCCTGTGGCACACCTTCGGTCTGACGCACTTCCCCCGCCCGGAAGACTGGCCGATCATGCCGGTCGACTACGCCGGCTTCTGGTTCAAGCCGTACGGCTTCCTCGATCAGAACCCGGCGATGGACGTGCCCGAGTCGTCACAGGCACACGGTGGCGCCGCGTCATCGGCCGGCGCGGGATGCTGCGGAGGCGGCGAAGCCTGCACCTGCGGCCACTGAGATCTCCGGTGTCGCGGCGGGAGCAGAGCGCTCCTGCCCCGCCGCGGCACCGGTGCTACAGTGCCGACACCGAGTGAAAACAGCGTTGTTCCACCATCCCGAGGTGATCTGCCGTGACCGGAGTACCCACCGCACCCGCCGAGTCCGTCTCGACGCTCGTCGCGCGCGACATCGCCACGTTCCGTGCGGCGGTCTCTGACTCGTTCGTGCCGCTGCAGGTCTCCAGTAGCGGGGCCGATCGGTTCCGCAGCGTGATTCGCGGCGCCGCCGTCGACGAGGTGCATGTGACCGACCTGCGCGCCACACCGCACGTGGTCGAACGCACACCGGAGCTGATCGCCCGAGGCGATCGCCCGTACTTCAAGCTGAGCCTGATGCTGGCCGGCACCGGGCTGCTCGTACAAGACGGACGCGAGGCCGTGATCGCCCCCGGCGACCTCGCCGTGTACGACACCGACCGCCCGTACTCGCTGGTCTTCGACGAGGACTTCCGCACCATGGTGGTGATGTTCCCCAAGCACCTGCTCAGCCTGCCGCCCGACCTCGTCGGGCAGCTCACCGCGGTGCGGATCTCGGGGCAGGACGGCCTGGGCAGTGTCGTGGTCCCGTACCTGTCGCAGCTCGCGACGAATCTCGATCAACTCGCCGGCCTCACGGGTGCCCGGCTCGCACACAGCGCCCTCGATCTTGTGACGACCGTCTTCACGCGCGAGCTGGGCCTCGATGAGATCTCAGCCGACCCGCATCGAGCCCTCATGCAGCGCATCCGCGCCCACATCGACCGCCATCTCGCGTCGACCGAGCTGTCGCCGGCGACCATCGCCGCCGCGCACTACATCTCCACCCGGCACCTGCACGGACTGTTCCAGGAGCAGGGCACCACGGTGTCGACGTGGATCCGTACCCGGCGCCTCGAGCAGTGTCGCCGCGACCTGCTCGACCCGATGCTGGCCGACCGCCCCGTGGCCGCCATCGCCGCACGCTGGGGCTTCGTCGATGCCGCACATTTCAGTCGCGCCTTCAAAGCCGCCTACGGGGTCTCGCCGAGCGATTACCGCGCCGGGAGATGACAGTTTCTCCAAATGGTGCTGATGCTTCGCTTTCCTGAACCCGCCGACGAGGCGGCGTGCCGTCGCCTGCATGGGCAGCTGGCCGCGGACAACTTCGAGTTCCTTCAGACGGACGGAACCTGGGAGCAGATCTGCGCAATCGTCCGTCGCGAGCATGAAGGCATCGACATCGACCCAGGACGAGTCCGTAGCAGCTGGCTCATCGCCGACGTGGACGGCGAGGTGGTAGGGCGGGTGTCAATTCGCCACGTGCTGAACGAGTTCTTGCTAAACGAAGGCGGACACGTCGGATATGCGGTTGGGCGCGAGTTCCGCCGCCGCGGGTATGCGACGGAGATTCTTCGTCTCGCTGTCGCGGACCTTGCCGAGCGGGGTGTCGAACGCGTGCTCGTGACGTGTGACGACGCGAACGTCGCATCCGCTGGCGTGATCGAGAAGCTCGGCGGAGTCCTGGAAGACGTTCGTCCCGGCCGACACCAGACGCTCAAGCGCCGCTATTGGATTACCACGACCTCGCCCGGCTCCACAGAACTCTGAAACTGCTCAGCTGCCGGAGTGCCTTGCCGCTCTTTCCTACTCCGTCGCCAGGTCGGCCGCGTCGCTCAGCACGGCATCGCGTGCGCGCCCGTACTTGGTGAGCATCGCTTCGGGAGAGCTGATGAGCGCCTTCCACAGCGCCCACGCGGCTCCTCGTAGCCAGGCATCCTCGGGCAGTCCCAGCCGCTCGCGCAGTTGAGCACGTTCGCGAGAACTGCAGCTCAACCATGCGAAGGCGAGGTCGCAGGCGGGGTCGCCGACGCACGTCTGGCCGAAGTCGATCAGCGCCGCCAGGCGGCCGCTGCCATCGAACAGCATGTTGCCCGGCGCCACATCGCCGTGCACCCACACCGGCGGTTCGGTCCACGCGGTAGCCACGGCCTGGTCCCACAGCGCCCGACATCCCTCAGCCTGGCGTCTGCCCAGGAGCGCGAGCCCGCTCTGTACTTCCTCGCCAACCACGCTGAGGTGACAGCCGCGGTATGCGGAGGCGCTTCCTGCCCATGGGCCTCCGGCCGTGTCGCAGCCCTGCAACTGGCTCAGAGCGTCACCCACACTCGTGATGGCGCTCTCTCGCTCGCGCGCGCCGACGGCGAGCAGGGTGTGCCCCTCGATCCACTCACGAACAGACCACGGCCGGTTGAAGGCCGCCGACGGGGCTCCGGTCGCGACGACCCGGGGGATCGTGACTCGATACCGGGAGCCGAGGGTCGCGAGGGTCTGCTGCTCTCGGACGAGCCCGGCGACATAGCCGTCAGCGCTCGGGAGCCGGACAGCCATGCGGTCGCCCAGCCGGAAGGTGCGGTTGTCCCAGCCCTGCATTTCCACCGGGCGGATCGGCAGCTCCGACCACTGTGGGAACTGATCTGACACCAGGGAGCCGACCAGCGAAGACGTGATCTCTTCAGAAGAAGACGTGATCTCTTCAGAAGTGGCAGGCATCGCGCCAGCTTAGTCGGCGGCCCGGCGATCACTTCTTTCCCTCGCGTGGCACAGAAGGCGGGAGATACCACCCCGACGTCGTGAGAACGGACACGATGGCCGCCGCCGATAGGGTGGCGACATGATCGTGACTCTGCGCGCCCGAGCCGTCCTGCTCGATATGGACGGCACCCTGGTCGATTCGACGGCCGTGGTCGAGCGACTCTGGCTCGACTGGGCACGACCGCACGGTCTGGAGCCGGAACGGGTGTTCAGCGTCGTGCACGGGCGCCAGGGCCACCAAAGCATGGCGATCCTGCTTCCCGAGCGCGACCATGCGATCAACCTCGTCGAGAACGCGCAGATGCTGGCCCGTGAGGCCGGCGACGTCGACGGCGTCGTCGCGATCCCCGGGGCGGCGGAGCTGCTCACCGCCCTGAGCGGACACCCGCACGCGATCGTGACCTCGGCCGACGTCGCGCTGATGACGGCGCGGATGGATGCCGCAGGGCTGCCGCTGCCCGACGTGCGGATCACCGCGGAGAGCGTGTCGGCCTCGAAGCCCCACCCGGAGGGCTTCCTCGCCGGGGCCGCGGCCCTCGGCCTCGAGCCGATCGACTGCGTCGTCTTCGAGGATTCCGAGGCCGGCATCCAGGCGGGCCTCGCCGCCGGCATGCGCGTGGTCGGTGTCGGCCCGCACGCCGCCGCGCCTCACCCGACCTTCGCGGTGCCTGACCTCACGCACGTGCGGGTGAGCGCGTCAGACGACGGGCTGAACATCACGCTCGACTGAACGCACACGCGTGAAGCGTGCGGGTCACATCCCCGCGCGGTCGAACGCGATGGTCGGCACATCGACGATGTGGGATCCGCCGTCGGCGACGATCACGGCCCCGGTGATGTACGACGACTCCGACGACCCCAGGAAGCGCACGACGGCGGCGATCTCCGCCGGCTGCGCCGGCCGTCGCAGCGGCACATCCGCGGTGACGGCCGCGTACGCCGCGTCCCGCGAGGCGAGACCGGCATGTGCGGCGAACTCATCCATCTCCTCATCCGCCATCGGCGTCTGCACCCATCCAGGACACACTGCGTTCACCCGCACTCCCGCGCGCCCGTAGTCGCGCGCGAGCGACCGGGTGAGGCCGATCAGCGCGTGCTTGCCGACCGTGTATCCGGCCACGGAAGGTCCGGCGAACAGGCCGGCCAGCGACGACACCACCACGATCTGACCCTTCGCCTCGGTCAGGGCGGCGAGCGCCTCGCGGGCCATCACGAAGGCGGTCGTCAGGTTGGCGCGCAGCGCGGCCTCCCAGGCGGCGTCGTCGGTCTCGCCGACCGGAGCGAATCCGTGCCCTCCCGCGTTGGCCACCAGCACGTCGATGCGCCCGAAGCGGGCCAGCACCTCGGCGACGACGGCCGCGGCTGCCGCGCCGTCGGCGGCATCGGCGACGATCGGGTGCGCCCCGGCCGACTGCTGCACGCGTGCGAGCGGTTCGGGTCGTCGGCCCACCACGACGACGTGCGCGCCTTCATCCGCGTATCGGCGGGCGATGGCCGCGCCGATCCCCGTGCCGCCTCCGGTGACGACGACCACCCGTCCCGATTGGGCCATACCTCTGCCTCGTGTCATCTGTGTCGTCCTCTCCCCCGCCGCCTCAGGCGGGAAATCCCGACCGGGCGCTGTACCCGAAGTCGCTGACCAGGGCCGAGCCGTTCACCGCACGCGCACGCGGCGACGCCAGGTAGGCGACGTGCGCCGCCACCTCCTCGGCGCCCTGCACGGGGAAGCCCGCCGTGTCGAAACCATCGTCTGCGGCGAGGTCGCTGCGGCTCATCGGTGTATCCACCACCGACGGCGACACCGCGACAACGCGGATGCCGTCGGGCGCGAGATCGACCGACAGCGCCCTGCCGAACTGCACCAGCGCCGCCTTCGACGCGCAGTACGCCGCCATGCCGGGGGATGCCACCGCCGCCGAGTCGCTGGCGAGAAGCACGACGGATGCCGCATCGGCGGCGCGCAGTGCGGGCAGCGCCGCCCGCAGCGCCAGGAACGCACCGGTCACGTTCACCGCGAACACCGCATCCCAATCGGCGCGCGAGGTCTGCTCGATGCCCTCGCCCACCGGTCCGGAGATGCCCGCGCAGCAGACGACCGTGTGCACGTCTGCGGACCAGGCGACGACGGTGTCCACGGCAGCGGACACCTCGCCTTCCACGGTCACGTCGGCGGTCACGATCAGGCAGGGCGCGGCGGCGCTGCGCAGCATCCGGGCGGTCTCCTCGAGCCCACCGCGGTCGCGATCGAGCAGCGCAACACGCATCCCCTCCGCGGCGAGCGCGACGGCGACGGCACGGCCGATGCCGCTGCCTGCGCCCGTGACGAGCGCCGTGCGACCGGCGAGCGCGAGCTCCATGGTTCCTCCCGGTGTCTCCTGGCACCACCTTGACGGCTGCGACGGCCGGCGTGGGAAGGGTGTGCGCGCTGGCACCACCGCCCTTCGCTCACGGTCAAGTGCCGTGACCGGCCGAGGAGCAGACTCACAGCACGGCCTTCCCGGGGCCGGCGCGCACCGCGCAACCCAGACAGCACTGTCACCCGAGCGAAGGAGCCGACGTGACCACATCCGCACAGCCGCAGGAGCACACCGCCCTGCGCTCCGGCGCCCTCGGCGTCGCCGGGATCGTCTTCCTCGTGCTGGCAGCGGTCGCACCGCTCACCGGCATCGTCGTGGTGGCCTCGCTCGCGATCGCGCTGGGCAACGGCGGCGGCACGCCCATGGCGTTCTTCCTCGTCGCGGCGATCCTGCTGCTGTTCGCCGTCGGCTACGCGCAGATGTCGAAGCAGCTCGTCAACGCAGGCGGCTTCTACGCCTTCGTCGTGAAGGGCCTCGGCCGCACCGGCGGTCTGGTCGCCGGCCTCATCGCCACGCTCGGCTACAACTTCTTCGTCGTCGGCACGATCGGCACCAGCGGCTTCTTCATGCAGACGATCATCCGCGACCTCACCGGCCTCGACGTGCACTGGATCGTCTGGGGACTGGCATCCATCGCCGCATGCTTCGTCCTCGCCCGCATCGGCGTCGATTTCTCGTCGAAGGTGCTCGGCGTCTGCCTCGTGCTCGAAGTGCTCATGCTCGTGATCTTCGACATCTCGGTGCTCGTGCAGACCGGATACGACGCCGCCGCGTTCAGCCCCGAGTGGGTCTTCTCGGGCTCGCTGCCCATCGGGCTGCTGCTGGCGGCGACCGGCTTCCTCGGGTTCGAGGCGACGGCCCTGTTCAGCGAAGAGGCCAAGCAGCCGCTGCGCACGATCCCCCGTGCGACCTACACGGCGATCGCCTCGATCGGCATCATCCTCGGCGTGACGACCTGGGCCGTCGTGAGTGCGACCGGCGTCGCTCAGGCGCAGGCCACTGCGCTCGAGCACCTGCCGACCGGCGACCTCATCTTCATGCTGTCGCAGCAGTACCTCGGTGGCCCGCTGACGACGGTGATGATGATCCTGCTCCTGGTGAGCCTCTTCGCCGCGATGCTCGCCTTCCACAACTCGGCCACCCGCTACCTCTACTCGCTCGGCCGTGCCGGCATCCTGCCCCGCGCCCTCGCCCGCACGCGCGCCAACGGCACGCCGCAGCTGGCCGGCATCGTGCAGGCGTCGTTCGCGGCGGTGGTCGCCATCATCTTCGCCCTCGCCGGAGCCGACCCGATCGTCACCCTCGTACCGGCGATGCTCGGCTTCGGCACCCTGAGCGTGCTGATCCTGCAGGGACTCGCGGCGATCTCGATCGTCGTCTACTTCCGCCGCCAGCACGACCCTCGGTGGTGGAAGACCTTCGTCGCGCCCGGCATCGGCTTCCTCGGTATCGCCGCCATCTCGGTACTCGCGGTCTGGAACTTCGACATCGTCGCCGGCTCCTCGGAACTGGCGATCCGACTCATGCCGCTGCTGCTCGTGCTCGCCCTCATCGGCGGCATCATCTACGGCGCCTACCTGCGGCGCGCGCGGCCGGCTGTCTACGCCGGCCTCGCCGACGATCTCGAGCAGTTCAGCACCCGCTGAGCCCGACCTCTTCCCGCCCCCACCGACCTGGAGAGACCATGACCACGATGAACCCCGCCGACACCTCGACCTGGCTCCCCCTCGACGGGCTCGCCCCCGGCTTCGACGCGAACAAGGCACCACTGTCGACAGCTCTCTCCGGCAGCGAGGTGAACATCACCGACACGGATGGCGCCCGCATCCAGCACCGCTTCACCGCCGACGAGGTGACCTGGCGGCTCGATCCGGTCGACGGTCCGTCGCAGGCCGGCACCGACCCTTACGAGGCGTTCGAGGTCGACGAAGACCTCTTCTTCGTGCAGTTCCACCACCAGGACGCCCCCACCGAGGCCGTGTCGCTGGTGGTCGACCGTCGTCACGGGCGGGCGCTGTCGATCGTCAGCAGCATCGGCGAACCGGCGCCGGGGCGCACCAGGGTCGGCCACGCGTTCGCCGCGTCGACCATCGACGATGCGGCGGTGACGGGCGTCGAGCCGGCGCCGACCAACACGCTCATCGGGCGCCGCGTCGAGTGGGTGTACAGCAGCGAGCACGCCTACGAGCACGTCTATCTCTCGCCCCGCTGGTACTCGTGGCAGTGCCTGGCCGGCCCGGAGCGTGGGCTCGCCGACACCGATGAGAACACGGTGTGGGAGGTGCGGCCAGGCATCTACGTGTTCACCTGGCGCGAGAAGGTCATCCCGTGCGCGTCGGTGACGATCGCCGACCACCGCGACGCCGGCGCGATCCGCTCACACGGCGTGCTGTTCGGACTCGACGAGACGGGCACCGTACCGACCCACTTCACCTTCGGCGCGCACGGACGCCTGCTCTCCACGACGCACCACGCGCCCGAGCTGGAGCCGGCCTTCTTCGGCGTCGCATCATGACGCGCGTCGCCGACCTCATCGTCACGGCGCGCACCATCCGCACCGCCGACCGCGACCGCCCCGTCGCCGAGGCGATGGCGGTCGCCGACGGCCGCATCCTCGCGGTCGGCGACGCGGCATCCGTGGGTGTGCACCGCGGGCCGCAGACACGGATGCTGGATGTCGGGGATGCCGCCGTGTATCCGGGCTTCGTCGACGTGCACAACCATCACGCCTACGCAGGACGCACCGATCTGTTCGAACTCTCCCTGCCGGCGGGACTGCCGCTGGACGCCATCCTCGACCGGGTGCGCGCGAAAGCGGCCGAACTGCCGGAGGAGGCGTGGATCGTCGGCGGCGCGGTGCCGACGACGCTGCTGCCGCAGCTGCAGAACACCGCCAGCCGCCTTCTGCTCGACGAGGCCGCCGGGGGGCGTCCGGTCGTGCTCGTGGAGGACTCCCGTCACAACCGCTGGGCCAACTCCCGTGCATTGGAGTTGGCCGGCATCACCGCCGGCCGCATCCCTCCCGGCGGGGTCACCGTGCTCGACGCCGACGACGGCACGCCCACCGGCGTGCTGCTGGAGGCCGCCGGTATCCCCGTGCAGGAGGCGTACGACCGCAGCGGAGGGCTCACCCCCGCACAGCACGTCGCCGCGTCGCGCCGCGGCGTCGAGCTACTGAACTCCTACGGCATCACGAGCTTCCAAGACGCGGGTGTCTCAGTCGACACGCTGTCGGCGCTGGCGGCGCTCGATGGCGCCGGCGAGTTGGATGCCTGGGTGGTGTCGTCGCTGCTCATCAACGACGACATCTTCGGGGTGAGCCCGATCGGCGCCGACCTCATCGCGCGCGGCGAGGAGTTCCGCACCCCGCACCACCGACCGGACTTCGTGAAGATCTTCCTCGACGGGGTCCCGCCGGCGCGAACCGCCGCCTTCCTCGAGCCGTACCTGCCCGATGCCACCCACGGTGCACACTTCCACGGCGAGACGACGATGAGCTTCGACGAACTGTACGACTGGTTGCGTGCCGTCGCGGCGCGCGGACTCGGTGCCAAGGTGCACTGCACGGGTGACGGCTCGGCCCGCCTCGTGCTCGATGTCGCCGAACGCCTCCGCGGCGAGGGCGTGACGACACCGATCCAGATCGCGCACGGACAGTTCCTCGCCGAAGACGACATCCCGCGGCTGCGGGCGCTGAGCGTCGCCGCGGACATCTCGCCGTTCATCTGGTTCCCCGGGGAGATCCCGCAGGCCCTGGCCGAGGTGCTGGGCGACCGCGCCGCAGACGCGCAGCCGAACCGCGCACTGCTCGATGCCGGGGCGGTGGTCGCGGGTGGATCGGACTGGCCGGTCAGCGCGTCGCCGAACACCCTGGAGGGGCTGCAGGGCCTGGTGACCAGGGCCGACCCGCTCGGTCGCGCACCAGGCGTGCTGGGGCCAGAACACGCCATCACCGCCGCAGAGGCGCTCGAGGTGTTCACGATCAACGCGGCGACGGCGATGGGTCTCGGCGACGAGACCGGATCGCTCACGGCCGGCAAGTCGGCCGACTTCGTGGTGCTCGCCCGCGACGCGATCGCAGGACCGGCGGATCAGATCGTGCACACCCCGGTGCTGGCGACCTGGTTCACCGGCCGCCAGGTCTACGGCGACTGAGCGCGCCGCACCGAGAGCAGATCGGCCCCGATGCAGCGCGCATCGGGGCCGATCGGTAAGGGCGTGGCGGACAGGGGGGGCTTCCCGCCACGCCGGCCTTCAGTCGGCGAGCGCCTGCACGGCGCGACCGACGGCACGGAGGATCGTCGGATCCTCGGCGGAGCGCGCCCCCGGCACATACCGCACCCGGACGATCTCGCCACCGGTGAACGGGAACGTGCGGTACTGCTCGTACAGCGCCCAGTCGACGGGGCCGCCGTAGTCGTACCCCACGCTGATGCCGGTGAACGGTGCCATGCCGAGCAGCATCGGCACGCCGGCGATCGCCGCCTGCTCGACGCCGTCGCACTCGACCGACACACGGCACCGCAGATCATCCTGTTCGCGGACGCGCACGACGACCCGCTGCGCACCAGGGTTCAGCGCGGCGCCGCGCGCCCTGTGCATGACGCCGTAGGCGTTGTAGACCAGCACCGGTGCCCCGTGCTCCACGGCGAGGAGGTAGCCGCCGCCCTGGTCGCCGTGGGCCACGAGCACCCCGGATGCCTCGGGCGTGAGGTCGACGTCGATCTCGATGTCGAACGAACGCAGCACCGTCAGCTTCGCCGAACGGAAGCGTTCCAGCGGTGGACGGAACGGGATCAGCTCGACCGGCTCGGACAGCGGCTCCTCGGTCGCGGGACGGAAGCGGAAGAGGTCGCCGGTGTCGTCGAGCGGGAACACGGTGTTGCGCCATGCCTCCGTGCGCCAACGTTCGGCCATCGCCGCGACCCGCTCAGGGTGCGCCTCGGCCACGTCGCGGGTCTCGGTGGGATCGGCGGCGAGGTCGTACAGCTCCCAGACCCCGCCGGCCGCTCCCTCTGCGGGGGTGGGGCGCGTCACGGACACCGCCTTCCACCGCCCCTCGACGAGGGCACGACGCCCGACGCATTCGAAGTACTGTCGCTCGCGCCCCTCGGCCGCCGGATCGGCGAGCACGGATACCACGCTGCCGCCGTCCATCGGCAGGGCGGGAGCACCTGCGCGCTCGGTGAGCGGGGCGACCCCGCTGAGCTCGAGCAGCGTGGGTGCCAGATCTGCGACGAACACGAACTGGTCGCGCAGGCCGCCGGCCAGGGGCGCGGCGCGCCACGACAGGATCAGCGGCGCGTGCACCCCGCCCTCGTACGTCGATGATTTGAAGGAGCGGAACGGGGTGTTCGACACCCGCGCCCACCCGGTCGGATACTGCGCGAACAGCCGCGGCCCGCCGATCTCGTCGGGGTCGCGGGGCACGTCGGTCTCCCATCCGTCCATCGGCTCGACATCGCTGCCGAACTGAGCGAAGTAGCTGCGCGTGCCGCTGCGTCCGCCTTCGGCGCTGCCCCCGTTGTCGCTGGCGATGACGACGATCGTGTTCTCCCGCTCGCCGCTGCGTTCGAGGCGGGCCAGGAGGCGTCCGACGCTCTGATCGATCTCGTCGACGGCGGCCGCGTAGACCTCCATGTGGCGCGCGAAGAGCCGACGTTCTTCGTCGCTGAGGTCGTCCCACGCCGGGATCCGGTCGCCGTCGGCGAGGGGGTCCGCTGGCAGCGTCGCGTGGTCGGGGACGATCCCGCGTGCGCGCTGGCGGGCGAAACGTTCGGCGCGCAGGGTGTTCCAGCCGGCCTCGTAGCGACCGCGGTACTTGTCGATGTCGACGTCCTTCGCCTGGATCGGACCGTGCACGGAGGTGTGCGCGTAGTAGAGGAAGAAGGGCTTGTCGGCGTCGGAGGTGCGCAGCTCGTCGATCATGCCGATCGCGCGGTCGGTGAGCTCGTCGGTGAGGAAGAACCCGTCGGGGAACTCGCGGATGTCGACGACGGAGTTGTCCTGCACCAGGCGGTGCGGATGGTGCAGCGCGGTAAACCCGTCCATGCTGCCGAAGTAGCGGTCGAACCCGCGCTGCAGCGGCCAGGATGAGCGGTCGGCGCCGTCGTGCAGACGTGATTCGAGGGTGAGATGCCACTTGCCGACCATGAACGTGGCGTATCCGCCCGCCCGCAGGGACTCGGCGATCGTCGGCGCCTGGGCGGGCAGTTCGCAGGTGAACCCGGGGTACCCGGGATCGATGTGCGCGACGAACCCGAACCCGGCACGGTGCGGGTTGACTCCGGTGAGCAGGGCGGCCCGCGCCGGGGAGCACATCGGGGCGGTGCGGTAGTTGGTGAACACCCACCCGTCGGCGGCCAGTCGGTCGATGTGCGGGGTGTCGATCTCACTGCCGAAGGGGCCGAGGTCGCTGAAGCCGAGATCGTCGACGAGCATGACGATGATGTTGGGCGCTTTCTCTGGCGCCCGGTGCGGCGCGGGCCACCACGGCTCGGATGCCGAGGTGAACTCCCCCACGCGCCCGGCGAACGCCTCATACCCCCTGCCCTCCGGCGCCGCCATCTAGCCGGCCTTTCGGATCTGCTCGAAGATCTCGCTGCGCAGCTCGGCGAACGCCGGCAGGGCGCGGGTGATGAGCTGGTCGCGCGGGCCTCCGAAGTCGATCTCGATGATCTCGGTGACCCTCGCCGGGCGTTCGCCCAGCACCACGACCCGGTCGGACAGATAGACGGCCTCGTCGATGTCGTGGGTGACGATCACGATGGTCATGCCGAACTGCTCGCGGATACGCAGGCACAGGTCTTCCAGCTCGAAACGGGTCTGGGCATCCACCGAGGCGAAGGGCTCATCCATCACGAGTACCTCGGGCCGGTAAGCGATCGCACGCGCGATCGCGACGCGCTGCTGCATCCCGCCCGACAGCTGCCACGGGAACTTCGCCTCGGCACCGGCGAGACCGACGGCCGTGAGCGCCGAGGTGATGCGCTCCTCGCGCTCCTGCGCCGAGAGCTTCAGGTGCTGCAACGGCAGGCGCACATTCTTGGCGACGGTCAACCAGGGCATCAGCGACCGGGTGTACTCCTGGAAGACCAGGGCCATCGTCTCGGGCGGCCCGTCGATCTCCTCGCCGTCGATCGACGCACTGCCCGCGGTGATGCTCTGCAGTCCGGTGAGGCACTTGAGCAGCGTCGTCTTGCCGATGCCGGAGGGCCCGACGATGCAGCAGACCTCGCCGACGCGCACGTCGAAGGTGAGGTCGGCGATCACGGGGACGGCGCCGTTCTTGGTCTGATACGACTTGGCCAGGCCCCGCACGCTGAGGCGGACAGGGGCGGAATCGGTGATGGTCATGCGTTCTTCTCCTGCTGTTGGGAGGCGATGTACCAGCGCAGTACGCGACGCCGGAAGAGGGTGAACAGGGCGGTCGCCGCGTAGCCGATGATGCCGAGCACGAGGATGCCGGCCCACATGTCGGGGATCGCGAACGACTGCTGGGCGAGCAGCGTGGCCGCGCCCAGACCGGTGGACGAGCCGAGCATCTCGCTGGCGATCATCACCACGAAGGCGGTGATGAGGCTGACCTGCATCCCTGAGAGGATGCGCGGGCTCGCGGCCGGCAGCGTGACGGAGAACAGCCGTTCACGCCACCCGAGGCGATACACCCTGCTCACCATCTCGAGGGTCGGTTCTCCGGCGCGGACGCCGTCGATCGTCGAGATGAGGATCGGGAAGACGGCGGCCAGCGTGATCGCCACGATGCGGGTCTCGTTGCCGAACCCGATCAGCGACACGAAGATCGGCACCAGCGCCACCGGCGGGATGGCACGGAAGAAGTGGATGGTCGGCTCGACGAACCAGCTCAGCGGACGCACGAGCCCCAGCGCGAGGCCGAGCACGACACCGATCACGGTGGCGAGCAGAAACGAGAGGGTGAGGTTGCCGACCGACGAGCCGACGTTCACGACGAAGGCCGGCGTCTGCACCAGCTGCCCGAGGCGTTCGAGGATCACCTGCAGCGGAGGGAAGAACGTGTTGGTCGATCCCGCAGAGGCGAACCACCACAGGGCCAGCAGCAGCACAGGAACGGCGATCTCGGCGCCGATCAGCAGCCACCGTGGCGTGCCGCTGCGCTGTTGGCGGCGGGCGATCTTCGTCCGCGTCTGGATGGAGGAGGTGAGAGTCATCACACGGCCTGCTTCCGGTATTGGGGGTGCCAGTGCAGCAGCCGCCGCTCGCCCCACTGAGTGAGCCCCTGGATCAGGAGTCCCAGGACGCCGAGGATGAGCACGTAGGCGAACAGCTGCGCCTGGTTGCCGGAGATCTGCGCGAGCAGCAGGCTCTGACCGAGACCGGGGCCACCGCCGAGGAGCCCGGCGACGACCGCGACCACGAGCGCCGTCGGAGCCGAGACACGGATGGCCGTGCCGATATACGGCAGCGCGCTGGGCAGGACGATGCGACCGAGGATCTCCCCCTTGCCCATGCCGTACGACTGTCCCGTCGCCTTCGCGACGGGATCCGTGTCGAACACGCCTGCCGAGGTCTGCACCGCGATCGCGATGAAGCATCCGAAGAACACCAGGAAGATGCCCATGTTCCAGGTCGGTCCGAGCACCAGCACGACGATCGGCAGGATGACGATCGGTGGGATGGGCTTGAGGAACTCGAGCGGGACGCGGGTGGCATGCAGTGCGAGCGGCGAGGTGCCGATCGCGACCCCGAGGACGACGCCGACGACGATCGCGAGAGCGAGACCGCCGATTGCCATCGTCAGCGTGTCACCCAGGGCCGTCCAGGTCTGCGCGGTCGTGAGCAGGTGGACGGCTTCGCTGATCGAGGTCGTCGCGGGCGGCAGCGGGGAGCCGGCCAGCGGCCCCCGCGCCGCCCACTCCCACACGCCCAGTGCGGCGAGCACACCGGCGGCGCCGACGAGAGGCGGGAGCAGAGTGGAGTTTCGCATGGTGGTCACTCCGCAGAGACGATGACGCCCTCGAGGTCGACCGGCTCGGGCAGGAAGCCCAGGGCGACGAGCTTCTCGTTCACGCGCTCGAGGTCGATCGGGGCGACCTCTGCCGGCCAGAACGGCAGCTTGATCTGGTCGACGGCCAGCGTCGAGGAGGTGTAGTCGATGCCGGCCTGGATGGCCTCGTCCGGGTTCTCATTGGCGTAGGCGTTGCTCTTGGCGACGGCCCGCTGGAAGGCGGCGATGGCGTCTGCCTTGCCCGAGACGGTGTTCTCGCCAGCGGTCCACAGACCCACGGCGCCCTCCTCGAAGAAGCCGACAGACGGCGCGTCGATGAAGGTCGAACCACCGGCCTCCGCCTCGGCGGTGAAGGGGCTCACCAGGCCGGCGGCATCCACGGTGCCGTTCGCGAGCGCCGCGACGGCCGAGGTGAAGTCGAGCACGACCCAGTTCACCGATTCGGTCGCGACCCCTGCCCGCTGCAGCGAGTCGGCGATGACCACCTCGAGCTGCGCCTTGCGGGCGGGGACGGCGATGGTGGCGCCTTCGAGTTCGGCGACCTCGGTGATCCCACTGTCGGCCGAGGCGTACAGCCCGGTGTCGTCGACGGATGCCGGGTCGTCGAGCTCGGAGGCACCCTCGACGTAGCCGTCGGCCGGTGCGACCACGGTCAGCGGAACCCCGCTGGCGAGGGCGTTGAGCAGCGGGATGCTGGGGGCGTAGGCGATGTCGACCTGACCGCTCTGGGCTGCGGCGAGGCCTGCGGGCGGGTTGGCGACGACGGAGGTCTCGATGCGCAGACCCTCCTCCTCGAAGAAGCCCTGCTCGTCGCCGAGGAGAAGCGCCCCATCGGAGACGAGGCCGATCGTGGCGACCTTGAGCGTGGTCAGCTCGCCATCGGCGGCCGGCGCATCCGTTCCGCTGGAGCAGGCGGTGAGGGCGAGTACCGCGGCAGCAGCGGCGGCGATGCCGGCGGCCAGGCGGGTGCGAGGTGTGGCAGTCATCAGGGACTCCTCCTTGAGTTAATCACCGCATGGTGATTTATAAGAGTGTACTTCGGGCTATTCGATTGTGCGTTTCACAGGTATTGCAACAGTCACCTACTGGAGACTGAAAACGGCAAAACTAGACTGAGTGCCGGAGGGGAGTTCCGCCATGCCGAAGATCGTGGATCACGACGAGCGCCGCGCTCACATCGCCGACGCGGCGACCAACGTCATCATCCGCGTCGGTTTCGAGCACCTCACCATGCGTGAGATCGCGACCGAGGCGGGTTACGCGCACGGCGCGATCGCCCGCTACTTCCCCGACAAACAGAGCGTGCTGACGGCATCCTTCCTGCGCCTGTACGACCGCGCGAACACCCGCATCCACACCCGCATCGACGGCGTGCGTGGTCTGGAAGCGCTCGAACGGGCCTGCCGCGAGATCCTCCCGTACAGTCCGAACGGCCCCCTCTACGCCCGCGTCGTCATCGCGTTCTGGGACCATGCCGCGCAGGATGCCGACGTGGCGCGCATCCACCGCGAGCACAACATGCACTGGCGCGATCTCTTCCGCCAGTGCCTCATCGAAGCGCGGCACGACGGCGAGCTCGCCGCACACATCGACATCGACACGGCCGTCGGTGAGATCGCCGCCCGCAACGCCGGCTGGCAGATGGTCGCGGCGCTGCTCCCCGACGTCGCGGGCGACGGACGCCTCGACGACGGCCTGGCGGCCCTGCTGTCGGAGCTGCGCCGGCCGGAGACGCCGACGCCGCGCTGACGGCGCTCGACTCCTCCCCGGCAGCATCCGTCAGCCCTTCCGCGGCGGGCCGGAGACGACCTGGGTGACGGCGACCGACTTCAGCCCCTCGACGCCGAACTCGAGACCGTATCCCGAGCTCTTCACGCCACCGAACGGCACCATCGGATGCAGTCCGCCGTGCGAGTTGATCCAGACCGTGCCCGACTGCATCCGCGCGGCGGCGTCACGGGCGGCCTCGGGATCGCTCGACCACACCGACGCGCCGAGGCCCACATCGACCGCGTTCGCGAGCTCGAACGCCTCATCGACGTCGGAGTAACGGATCACCGGCAGCGCGGGCCCGAACTGCTCCTCCTGCACGAGCGCGGCGTCGTTGTCGATGTCGGCGATGATCGTCGGTCGGTAGAACAGCTCCCCCAACTCGGGGGCCGCCTCACCACCGGTGACCACGCGCGCGCCGCCGCTTCTGGCGTCGTCGACGAGACGGCTGACGATGTCGAACTGCGCCTTGTTCTGCAGCGGGCCGAGCACATTGCCCTCGTCGAGGCCGTTGCCGATCGGCGTGGCGGCGGCGATCTCGGCCAGAGCCGACACCACGTCGTCGTAGACCGAATCGTGCACGTAGAGGCGCTTCATGGCCGCGCAGGTCTGCCCGGTGTTGATGAATGCCCCCCAGAAGAGGTCCTGGGCGATGGCCGCGGCGTCGGTGCCGGGCAGCACGATGCCGGCGTCGTTGCCGCCGAGCTCCAGAGTGAGCCGGGCGAGGTTGCCTGCCGAGCTCTCGATGATGCGCCGGCCGGTGGCCGTCGAACCGGTGAACATGATCTTGTCGACGTCGGGGTGCGACGCCAGTCGCGCGCCCACTTCGCGATCGCCGGAGACGCCGATGAGCACGTCCGCCGGGAGCACCTCGTTCATCACCGCGATCATCGCCAGCACGCTCAGGGGCGTGTACTCGCTGGGCTTGGCGACGACAGTGTTGCCCATCCGCAGCGACGGACCGATCTGCCAGATCGTGATCATCAACGGCCAGTTCCACGGGCCGATGGCGCCCACCACCCCTGCGGCCTTGTAGATGAGCTCGGCGTGCAGCGTGTCGTCGTCGACGAGCACCTGCGGCTCGAGCACGGTGGTGGCGTTGGTGCGCAGCCACGCCGAGCAGGCCCCCAGCTCGAAGCGGGCGTTCGGCCCGTTCAGCGGCTTGCCCTGCTCGCGGGAGAGCAGGTGGGCGAGCGCTTCGGCGTTCGCGTCGATCGCGTCGGCCGCGGCGAGCAGCAGCGCGCTGCGCTTCTCGTGTCCGAGTGCCTCCCACCCCGGCTGCGCGGCCTTCGCCCGTGCGATCGCGTCGTCGAGATCGGCGACGGAGGCCACGGGGGCGCGCCCGATGATCTCGCGGGTGGCGGCATCCGGAATCTCGCGCCCCTCCCCTGCCGGGGCCTGGATGCGGTCGAGAAGCGCGGCGGCGGATTCGGACATCGATGACTCTCCTTCGAGCGAGACGCGGGTCGGCAGCTGCGCCGATCCCTTCCCATTGTCTGCGGGTCCGTGACGCAGCACTTGTCGTGGAGCGCGCGTCAGATGTCCGAGCGCGAAGAGCTGCGCCGCGCACCCGTCGTGGGGCGCCGCCTGGCGCTCACGCCGCGTCAGTCGCGGGAGTAGTCCTCGAAGATGAGCGTCGTGCGGGTGGAGCGAATCGAGGGGATCGCCTGGATGTCCTCCAGCACGATGCGGCGCAGGTCGCGCGCGTCGTTGGCGCGCACGAGCAGGATGACATCGAAGTCGCCGCCGACCAGCGCCATGTGCTCGACTTCGGGGATCGCCCGCAGGCGTGCCTGCACGTCCTGCCAGGTGGCCTGCTCGATCGCGAGCATGACGTAGGCCGAGGCGTGGTGGCCGAGTTGCACGGGGTCGGTGCGCACCGAGTAGCCGGTGATCACACCGGCATCCGTGAGCCTCTTGATGCGGGCGTGCGCACCCGCGCGCGAGATGTGCACGGCCTCGGCGATCGCCGTCATCGAGGTGCGCGCGTCGCGGTGCAGCTCCGCCAGGATCGCGCGGTCGATCTCGTCGATCTCGGTCATGGCAGCCCTCACATATCGTCAGCCCGTGCTGACACTCTGCCACATTCACAGGCAGATACTGACCGATCGTCCAGTATTCCGCCCCGCGGATGGGACGACTGACAAATCCGATGGATGCTGGAACCCCAGGTTCGGCAAGGAGGGCGAACATGAAGCACGACGACCTGCTCCCCCGCGAGACGCCGGTGCGACTCATCGATGAGACCGGAACCACGGTCGCCGATGACGCCTACCCGATGCCGGATGCCGAGGTGCTGAAGCGCGCCTACCGCGGTCTGGTCGAGGGGCGACGCATCAACGATCAGGCAGGCGCCCTCGTGCGCCAGGGCCGTCTCGCCGTCTACCCGTCCTCGCACGGGCAGGAGGCCTGCCAGGTGGCGGCATCCCTCGTCCTCGGCGAGCACGACTGGCTCTTCCCCACGTACCGCGACTCGGTCGCGGTGATCGCCCGCGGCGTGCGCCCCGCCGACGCGATGGTGCTGCTGAAGGGCGACTGGCACTCGGGCTACGACCCCGCCGAGCACCGTGTGGCCCCGCAGGCGACGCCGCTGGCGACCCAGCTGCTGCATGCGGTCGGCTTCGCCTACGCCGCCAAGCGGCGCGGTGAGGACACCGTCGTACTGGCGCTGTGCGGCGACGGCGCGACCAGTGAGGGCGACTTCCACGAGGCGCTGAACTTCGCGGCCGTCTTCCACGTGCCCGTGGTCTTCTTCGTGCAGAACAACGAGTTCGCGATCTCGGTGCCGCTCTCGCGTCAGACCGCCGCGCCCTCGCTCGCCCACAAGGCGGTCGGCTACGGCATGCCGGGCGAGCGGGTCGACGGCAACGACGTGGCCGCGGTGCTCGCCGTGCTCGGGGGCGCCGTCGAACGCGCCCGCGCGGGCGGTGGCCCCTCCCTCATCGAGGCGCACACCTACCGGATGCAGGCGCACACGAACGCCGACGACGACACCCGCTACCGCGAGCGTGAAGAGGTGCAGGCGTGGATCGCCCGTGACCCGCTGACCCGCATGCGCGCGCACCTCTCGGCCCATGACCTGCTCGACGACGCGACCGAAGAGCAGATCGCCGCCGGCGCCGAGGAGATCGCCGCCGCCCTGCGGGCGGCACTGAACGCCGACTCCGACCTCGACCCCGAAGACCTCTTCCGCTTCGTGACCGCCGAGCGCACTCCGCAGCTCGAAGAGCAGTGGCAGCTGCTGCGCGGCGAGATCGAACGCGCCGCACTCACCGACGCCGGAGGCCACCGATGACCATCGCGCACGACGACGACATCCGCCTGGGCGAGACCGTCGCCCCCACCGTGACCACGATCACGATGGCTGCGGCGCTCAACCGCGCACTCGCCGACGCGCTCGCCGACGACCCGGAGGTGGTCGTCTTCGGTGAGGACGTCGGCGCCCTCGGCGGCGTGTTCCGCATCACCGACGGGCTCACCGAGCGGTTCGGCGAAGACCGCTGCTTCGACACCCCGCTCGCCGAGTCGGGCATCATCGGCACGGCGGTAGGCATGGCCATGAACGGGATGCGCCCCGTCGTCGAGATGCAGTTCGACGCGTTCGCACTGCCGGCGTTCGAACAGGTCGTCAGCCACGTCGCCAAGCTCGCCAACCGCACCCGCGGGTCAGTGCGGATGCCGATGGTCATCCGCATCCCGTTCGGCGGCGGCATCGGCGGCGTCGAGCATCACTGCGACTCGTCCGAGGCGTACTACGCGCACACCCCCGGACTCACGGTCGTCGCGCCGTCGACCCCGCAGGACGCGTACTCGCTGCTGCGCGCGGCGATCGCCTCGCCCGACCCCGTCGTCTTCCTCGAGCCGAAGAAGCTCTACTGGGCCAAGGGCGAAGTCGACACCTCGGTGACGGTCGACCTCGGCCGCGCGCGCATCGCCCGCAACGGCACCGACGTGACCGTGCTCGCCTATGCGGCGATGATGCCGGTGGCGCTCGAAGCGGCGGAGATCGCCGCGGCGGAAGGTCGCAGCGTGCAGGTGATCGACGTGCGCTCACTGTCGCCGTTCGATGACGAGACCGTCACGGCCGCCGTGCGCGGCACCGGTCGTGCCGTGGTCGTGGCCGAGGCGCCCGGATACGTCAGCGTCGCCGGTGAGATCCAGGCACGCATCTTCGAGCGCTGCTTCGAGTATCTCGAGGCGCCCGTGCGGCGCGTGACCGGGTTCGACACCCCGTTCGCCCCGCCGAAGCTCGAGCATTTCTACCTGCCCGACGCCGACCGCATCCTCGATGCGATCGACTCGCTGCACTGGGACGACGACCCCGAAGGAGCAGCGCGATGACCACGGCGACGGCACGCGTGTTCCGCCTGCCCGATCTCGGCGAAGGACTCACCGAGGCCGGGCTGGTGCAGTGGCTCGTGCAGGTGGGCGACACGATTCGCACCGACCAGGCGATCGCCGAGGTCGAGACGGCGAAGAGCGTGGTCGAGCTGCCCTCGCCCTTCGCGGGAGTGATCACCGCCCTGCACGGTGAACCCGGCGAGACGATCGCGGTCGGGGCCCCGGTGCTCGAGGTCGCCGACCCCGACGCCGCACCGGCTGCTCCGAAGATCGGAGGGACCGCAGATTCTCGGACGGATGCCGCCGAAGCATCCGATATTCGGCAGTCCGTCCGATCTGCGGGTACCCCGGCCGAGGCCGAGAAGGAGGCGTATCGGGCCGAAGAGCGCGCCGGCGGCTCGGGCAACGTGCTGATCGGATACGGCACGAGCGAGCGAGCAGGTTCGGGGCGGCGCCGTCCGCGCGCTGTGCGCCAGGCACCGGCCGCCGCACCTGCGCAGGTTTCGGATGCCGCAGCGCCGGCATCCGCTCCGACCACCCCGACGGCTGCCCCGCGCCGGGTGGCCGTGCGTTCGCCGCTCGTGCGGCGTCTCGCCCGCGACCTGGGTCTCGACGTGCACACGATCGAGGCCACGGGCGCCGACGGGGCGATCACCCGCGCCGACGTGCTGCGCGCGGCGGTCGATCACGCCGTCGACGGCGCGGCGGTGGCGGCCTCGGGCACGACAACCGGCACGACGTCGACGGCGGATGCCGCAGCGGCGATCGACGGACTCGCCGTGGTCGCCCGCGAGCGGATGAGCCCGCTGCGCAAGGCCGTGAGCGCGACGCTGTCGCGCAGTCGTTCCGAGATCCCCGAGGCGACCGTCTGGGTGGATGTCGACGCGACGCGGCTGTGGGAGGTGCGCGCCGAGATGGCCGGCCCCGACGGCAAAGCCCCGTCGCTGACCGCGCTCCTGGCGCGCTACACCCTCCTGGCGCTGGCCGAGTATCCGCTGCTCGCCGCGCGCCTGAGTGAGGATACGAGCGAGATCGTGACCTTCGATGGCGTCAACCTCGGCGTCGCCGCCGACACCGACCGGGGACTGATGGTGCCCGTGGTGCCGCGCGCGCACGAACTGAGCATCGCCGAGCTCGACGGGGCGCTGCGTGAGGTCGCCGCGACCGCCCGCACGGGTCGCATGGATCCCGCACGCCTGCGCGGCTCGACCTTCACACTGAACAACTACGGCAGCCTCGGCGTCGACGGCTCGGCGGCCATCATCAACCACCCCGAGGTCGCGATCCTCGGCGTGGGCCGGATGATCGAGCGCCCGTGGGTCGTGGATGGCACGATCGTCGCCCGCCGCATCGTGCAGCTCTCGCTCGTATTCGACCACCGTGTGTGCGACGGCGGCTACGCCGCGGGCTTCCTGCGCCGCGTGACCGAGCTCATCGAGCATCCGCTCCGCGCCTACCCGCGCGTCTAGCGCCGCCGCGCCCCGCCCGGGACCGCCGCGCAGAGCTCAGAAATGCCTCCGAATCGCCGATTCTGGAGGCATTTCTGATCTTCGCGCGCCGTGGAGGCGCGTGTGTGAACGGTACGCGGGCAAGCGGGGCGGGACGGGGCGGGGGATGCCGGAGGGCCGGGGCGATCTGGATCGTCCCGGCCCTGGCATCCGTCCGGTCAGCGCGTCTTCACGGCACCGGTGCGAGCGGCGACGACCTCCACACTCTGGGTGTCGAGCGCGACACCGCGCGTCTCCTTCACCAGCGAGACGGCCACGAGCGAGACGAGCGTGATCGCCAGCACGTACACCCCGATCGACCACGAGTTGCCGGTGCTGCTGAGCAGCAGTTCGGCGATCAGCGGAGCGAACGCACCACCGAGGATCGCACCGAGCGCGTAGCCGATCGAGACGCCCGAGTACCGCACGTCGGCCGGGAACATCTCGGCGTACAGCGCCGACTGCGGGCCGTACGACAGGCCCAGGCCGATGGTCAGCACGAACAGGGCGATGAAGAACAGCGCCACATTGCCCGAGTCGATGAGGAACCACATTGGGATCGACCACACCGCGATCAGCGCATAACCGATCTGGAATGTCCGCACCCGGCCGATGCGATCCGAGAGCCAGCCGCCGAACATCGTGAAGATGAGCCAGCCGAACGAGGCGAGCGTGGTCATCAGCAGCGCGGTGGGGCGGGGCATCCCGACCACGGTGGAGACATAGGTCGTGAAGAACGCGATCAGCAGGTAGCCGGCGGCATTGTTGGCGATGAAGATCAGCGCGGTCAGCACCACCTCACGGCTGTGGTGACGGAACAGGGTCTTCAGGGGCGCCGACGACTCGGTGCGACGCTGCTGCAGCTCGGTGAAGATCGGCGACTCCTCGACGGCGCGGCGGATGAGGTACCCGACGACGATCAGCACGATCGAGAAGAGGAACGGCACGCGCCAGCCCCACGCGAGGAAGTCGGCTTCGCTCAGGCTCGAGGTGAGCACCCACATCGTGAAGGTCGCGAGGATCATTCCGACCGGTACACCGATCTGCGGGTAGGCGCCGAACAGTCCGCGCTTGCCCGCGGGCGCGTGCTCGACCGACATCAGCGCCGCCCCGCCCCACTCGCCGCCGGCCGAGAAGCCCTGCAGCACACGCAGCAGCACCAGCAGCACGGTCGCCATGATGCCGATGTCGGCATACGTCGGCAGCACGCCGATGAGCGAGGTCGCCAGGCCCATCAGGATGAGGGTCAGCACGAGCATCTTCTTGCGCCCGATGCGGTCGCCCAGGTGCCCGGCGATCACGGCACCCAGCGGACGGAACAGGAACGAGATGCCCAGCGATGCCCACGCCGCGATCTGCGCCCCGGTCGGGCCGAGCGGCGCGAAGAAGAGCTGGCCGAATACGAGGCCGGCGGCCTGCGCGTAGATGAAGAAGTCGTACCACTCGATCGTGGTGCCGACGAGGGTTCCGGCGAGGACTCGGCGCTCTTCGCGCCGCCGGACAGCAGTGTCTGCCATGGGTGAACTCCATTGTTCGGGGGAATGTGACCGAACGATCGGTCAGTAAGTCAGGAGAGTACACGTCGGGCGCCTGTCACGCACCCCTCGATTCGGACGGATGCCGCCGCGCTTGCCACGCGATTACGGGTCTGTCATGATTTACTGACCGATTGGTAGGGAAAGGCGTATCGGCAGCGCCCGCCTCCTTGCCTGCCGTTCCACGCAATGGAGATGGAAGATGACGGACGCGTTTCTCGTCGGCGGAGTGCGCACGCCGGTCGGCCGCTACGGCGGAGCCCTCGGCGGTGTCCGCCCCGATGATCTCGCCGCGCTGGTCGTGCGCGCGGCCGTCGATCGCGCCGGGGTACCGGATGCCGCCGTCGAAGAGGTCATCCTCGGCGCCGCCAACCAGGCCGGCGAAGACAACCGCAACGTGGCACGCATGGCGGCGCTGCTCGCGGGCCTTCCCGACGACGTGCCCGGCATCACCGTGAACCGCCTGTGCGCCTCCGGCATGTCGGCGATCGGGATGGCCGCGCAGGCGATCCGCGCCGGTGACGCCGAGCTGATGGTCGCCGGCGGTGTGGAGTCGATGACCCGCGCGCCGTGGGTCCAGGCGAAGCCGGAGCGCGCCTGGGCGAAGCCGGGCGAGGCGTTCGACACGTCGATCGGCTGGCGTTTCGCCAACCCGCGCCTGGTCGCCAGAGACAAGGCCACCTACTCGATGCCCGAGACGGCCGAAGAGGTCGCGCGGCTCGACGGCATCACCCGCGAAGACGCCGATGCCTTCGCGCTGCGCAGCCAGCAGCGCGCGATCGACGCCATCGACGCCGGGCGCTTCGACGCCGAGATCGTCGGCGTGCCGACCCGCGCGGGCGAGGTGCTGGTCGACGAGGGGCCGCGCCGCGAGACCACGCTCGAGGCCCTGGCCGGGCTGCGGCCCGTCGTCCCCGGCGGCACGGTCGTCACCGCGGGCAACGCCAGTTCGCTCAACGACGGCGCCTCCGCCGTCATCGTCGCCAGCGCCGAGGCCGTGCGCCGCTACGGGCTCACTCCGCGCGCGCGGATCGTGACACACGCCTCGGCGGCCCTCGCCCCCGAGATCATGGGCCTCGGCCCCGTGCCCGCCACCGAGAAGGCCCTGCGTCGCAGCGGACTGTCGGTCGGTGACCTCGGCGCGGTGGAGCTGAACGAGGCCTTCGCGACGCAGTCGCTGGCCTCGATGCGCCGCTTGGGCCTCGCCCCCGAGATCGTCAACCGCGACGGTGGGGCGATCGCCCTCGGGCATCCGCTGGGATCGAGCGGATGCCGCATCGTCGTCACCCTGCTCGGACGCATGGAGCGCGAGCAGGCGGGCCTCGGGCTCGCCACGATGTGCGTGGGCGTGGGCCAGGGCAGCGCGATGATCCTGGAGCGCGTGGCGTGACGGCCCCGCTGCTCGTCGAACGCCACGCCGACCGGGTGGTCGCGACCCTGAACCGGCCCGAGAAGCGCAACGCGATCGATCAGGACACCATCGACGCACTCCATGCCCTGTGCGCGGAGCTCGAGGCGGAGCCGCGCACGCTCATCCTCACCGGTACAGGCGGGGTGTTCGCCGCCGGTGCCGACATCGCGCAGCTGCGCGACCGCCGCGCCGACGACGCGCGCGCCGCGATCAACGCGACGGCGTTCATCCGCATCCACGAGTTGCCGATGCCGGTGATCGCCGCAGTGCCCGGCTTCGCCCTCGGCGGCGGTGCCGAGCTCGCCTACGCCGCCGACATCCGCATCGCCTCCCCCAGCCTGAAGATCGGCAACCCCGAGACCGGGCTCGGCATCATCGCCGCAGCAGGCGCGACGTGGCGCCTGCCCGAGATCGTCGGCGGCGCGCGAGCGAGTGAGCTGCTGCTCACCGGCCGCGTGCTGGGCGCCGAGGAAGCCCTCGCCTGGGGGCTCGTCTCGGCGGTGCACCCCGAGGAAGAGCTGCTCGCCGCCGCGCACGCGATCGCCGACCGGATCGCGGCGAACGACCCGCTGGCCACCCAGCACACCAAGCGTGCGCTGCGCGCACCCCGGCACGAGCATCCCGACATCGAGCGCGAGCTGCAGGCCGAGCTTTTCGAGAGCGAGGAGAAGATGCGGCGGATGACCGCGTTCCTCGAGCGCCCTTCGTCTCGCTCCGCCCGCTCGGGGACCGAGGCCCCGGCACCTGAGCGAGAAGCGCAGCGACGAGACGAAGGACGAACCCCGTGAACCATATGCCCCCCACCCGCGTCGGCGTTCTCGGCGGAGGTCGCATGGGCGCCGGCATCGCCCATGCCTTCCTGCTCGCCGGTGCGCAGGTGACCGTGATCGAACGCGATGCGGCGAGCGCGGATGCCGCGGGCGCTCGCATCGCCGAGAGCATCCGCCGCTCGACGGAGCGCGACGCCACGCTCGACGGCGCCGAGATCGCCGCCCGGCTGCGCACCGGCACGGATGTCGCCCTCTTCGCCGACGCCGATCTCGTGATCGAGGCCGTGCCCGAGGATCGGGCGCTGAAGGATGAGGCACTGGCGCGGGTCGAGGCCGTGCTCTCCGATGTCGCCGTGCTGGCATCCAACACCTCGTCGATCTCGATCGACGACCTCGCCGCCACGCGCACCCGCCCCGCTCGCTTTCTGGGGCTGCACTTCTTCAACCCGGTGCCCGCCTCGGCGCTGGTCGAGATCGTGCACGGCAGCGCCACCGACCAGGGCGTCACCGACGCCGCACGCGGATGGGTCGAGTCTCTCGGAAAGACCCCGATCATCGTGCGCGACTCCCCCGGGTTCGCCTCGTCGCGGCTGGGTGTGATGCTCGGCCTCGAGGCGATCAGGATGCTGGAAGAGGGCGTCGCAAGCGCCGCCGACATCGACGCGGCGATGACGCTCGGCTACCGCCACCCTGTCGGCCCGCTGCGCACCACCGACATCGTCGGACTCGACGTACGGCTCGGCATCGCCGAGGAACTGTCCCGCGAGCTCGGCGACCGCTTCGCCCCGCCCGAGCTGCTGCGACGGATGGTCGCCGACGGACAGCTGGGTCGCAAGAGCGGCCGCGGCTTCTACGACTGGAATGAGGAGAACTGATGACCGCATACCTCCCGAGCTACGTGCAGGGCCAGTGGTGGACGCCGGCAGACGGCACCGCCGGCACCGAGGTGCGCGACGCCTCGACGGGTGAGGTGATCACCCGAGTCTCGACCGAGGGCCTCGATCTGGCGGGGGCGCTGGAGTACGCGCGCACCACGGGGCACGACAGCCTCGCCGCCCTCACCTTCCACCAGCGCGCGGTGCTGCTGAAGCAGTTCGCGCTGGCGCTGACCGAGCGCAAGGCCGAGCTGTACGCGCTCTCGGCGCGCACCGGTGCGACGAAGACCGACTCGTGGGTCGACATCGACGGCGGTATCGGCGTGCTGTTCTCCTACTCGGGCAAGGGCCGCCGCGAGCTGCCGAACAGCCGGGTCCACGTCGACGGGCCGGTCGAACCGCTCTCGAAGGACGGCTCGTTCCTCGGCCGCCACGTGTACACGACGCTCCCGGGCGTGGCCGTGCAGATCAACGCGTTCAACTTCCCGGTGTGGGGCTCGCTGGAGAAGTTCGCGCCCGCGTTCCTCGCCGGCATGCCCACGGTCGTGAAGCCGGCCACCCCGACCGGCTATCTGGCCGAGGCGATGGTGCGCATCCTCACCGAGTCGGGCCTGCTGCCCGAAGGGTCGCTGCAGTTGGTGAGTGGCAGCGTGCCCACCCTGTTCGACAACCTGCGCCTGGGCGACCTCGTCGGCTTCACCGGCAGCGCCTCGACCGCCGAGAGCCTGCGCCGGCACCCCTCGGTGCAGACCGGCGGCGTGCGTTTCACCGCCGAGACCGACTCGATCAACGCCTCGGTGCTCGGCACGGATGCCGTCTCGGGCACGCCCGAGTTCGACGCCTACGTGCGCCAGCTCGTGACCGAGATGACGACGAAGGCCGGCCAGAAGTGCACTGCGATCCGCCGGGCGATCGTGCCTGCGGCATCCGCCGACGCCGTGATCGACGCCGTCCGCGCCCGCATCGCCGACAAGACGGTGCTCGGCGACCCGCGCGCGGAGGGCGTGACGATGGGCCCGCTGGCCTCGACCGCCCAGCGCGATGAGGTGCTGCGGCAGGTGCGGGCGCTGGAGGATGCCGGCGGCGAGCTCGTCGTCGGTTCCACCGACGCGCCCACGGTGCGTCTCGCCGACGGCACCGAAGGTCACGCCGCAGACGGCGCCTTCGTCTCGCCCGTGCTGCTGCGTTTCGCGGATGCCGATGCCGACGCCGTCCACGACGTCGAGGCTTTCGGCCCGGTCTCGTCGCTGCTGACGTACGAGACCACGGCCGAGGCGGCCGCACTCGTCGCCCGCGGCGGCGGCTCGCTCGTGACGAGCATCGCCACCCACGATCCGGCGCAGGCGGTCGAGCTCGCCACCCGGATCGCCCCGTTCAACGGCCGGATGCTGCTGCTCGACCGTGACGACGCGCGCTCCTCGACCGGCCACGGTTCGCCGCTGCCGAACCTCGTGCACGGCGGCCCCGGTCGCGCCGGCGGTGGCGAGGAGCTGGGCGGCATCCGTGCCGTGCTGCACCACATGCAGCGCACCGCCGTGCAGGGATCGCCCGAGATGCTCACCGCCCTGACGGGCGTGTGGCACGCCGGTGCCGCCGCGCACGACGACGGGCGGCATCCGTTCCGCAAGTCGCTGTCGGAGCTGCGGATCGGCGACCAGATTGCCTCGGCCTCGCGCGCGGTGACCCTCGATGACATCGAGACGTTCGCGCACTTCACCGGCGACACGTTCTACGCACACATGAACGAAGAGGCGGCAGCGGCCAACCCGTTCTTCCCCGGACGGGTCGCGCACGGCTACCTGCTCGTCTCGTGGGCCGCCGGCCTGTTCGTCGACCCCGAGCCCGGCCCGGTGCTGGCGAACTACGGGCTCGAGAACCTGCGTTTCCTCACCCCGGTCTCCCCCGGCGACGACATCCGCGTGGAGCTGACGGCCAAGCAGATCACGCCGCGCGAGACCGACGAGTACGGCGAGGTGCGCTGGGATGCCGTGATCCGCAATCAGGATGACGAGGTCGTCGCGACCTACGACGTGCTCACTCTGGTGAGCAAGGAGCCGACCCGCGAGGCGGTATCCGCATGAGGCAGATGATGCAGCAGGATCGCGCCTCGGCTGCCCTCGGCATGACGGTCGAGGTCGACGAGCCAGGACACGCGGTCGTGTCGATGCCGGTGCGCGAGGACATGCTCAACGGCTTCGCCATCACGCACGGCGGGTTCGTGTTCACGCTCGCCGACACGGCCTTCGCTATCGCCTGCAACGAGGACGAACGGGTCACGGTCGCCGGCGGCGCCGACATCACCTTCCTGAAGTCGACGCACGCAGGGCAGACGCTGACCGCGTCCGCCGTGCGACGCATCGTGAATGGTCGGAACGGTCTGTACGACGTCACCGTCACGGATGAGACCGGCGACGTGGTCGCGGAGTTCCGCGGCCGCTCGATCACCACGAACCGCACGTTCCCCCGCCCCACCGCCTGACTCCGCTGCCCCTTACTCCGAGAGGACCGACAACGATGTCGACCACAGCTGCCGCTCCCGAGCCCCTCGACGCCGCTGAGCGGCTCACCCGCCCCGAGCTCGAGGCACTGCAGCTCGTGCGGCTGCAGGAGACCGTGCGGCACGCGTACGACAACGTGCCGCACTACACGCGGGCGCTCGACGCGGCGGGGGTATCGCCCGACGACATCCGCTCGCTCGCCGATGTGCGCTTGCTGCCGTTCACCACGAAGGAAGATCTGCGTCAGAACTATCCCTTCGGCATGTTCGCCGTGCCGATGGCCGAGGTGCGCCGCATCCACGCGTCGTCGGGCACGACCGGGCGGCCGACGGTCGTGGGGTACACGGAGGGCGACCTCGACAACTGGGCCGATCTCATCGCGCGGTCATTGCGGGCCAGCGGCATCCGCCCGGGCATGAAGGTGCACAATGCCTACGGCTACGGACTGTTCACCGGTGGGCTCGGCGCCCATGCGGGGATCGAACGGCTGGGCGCGACGGTGATCCCGATGTCGGGCGGGCAGACGGCGCGTCAGGTGCAGCTCATCCAGGACTTCGAGCCGGATGCCATCCTCTGCACGCCGAGCTACCTGCTCACGATCGCGGATGCCATGGAGGCGGCCGGCATCGATCCCGCGTCGACGTCGCTGAAGGTCGCGGTGCTCGGGGCCGAGCCGTGGACGAACGAGATGCGCCTCGAACTCGAGCGGCGGCTGGGCATCGACGCCGTCGACATCTACGGGCTCAGCGAGGTCATGGGGCCGGGTGTCGGCAATGAGTGCGTCGAGACGAAGGACGGCCCGCACATCTGGGAGGACCACTTCTTGCCCGAGATCATCGACGAGAACGGCGAGCCGCTGCCCGACGGCGAACTCGGCGAGCTGGTGTTCACCTCGCTCACCAAGCAGGCCTTCCCCGTGCTGCGCTACCGCACGCGCGACCTGTCGCGGCTGCTGCCCGGCACCGCGCGCCCGGCGATGCGGCGCATCGAGAAGATCACCGGACGTAACGACGACATGATCATCCTGCGCGGCGTGAACATCTTCCCGACGCAGATCGAAGAGCTCGTGCTCGGCATCGAGCACCTCACCCCGCACTTCGTGATCGAGCTGACCCGCGAGGGCCGGATGGATGCCATGGCGGTGCGCATCGAACGTGCGCCGTCACTGGATCGGGACGTGTGCGAGGCCGCGGCCGCCGTACTGGCCGAGCGGATCAAGACGCACGTCGGTTCGAGCGTGAGCGTGCGGCTCGAAGAGCCCGGCGCCCTGCCCCGCAGCGAGGGCAAGTACAAGCGCGTCTACGACCTCCGCTGAGGTGCTGAGGTGCTGGGTCGCTGGGTCGCTGAGCCTGTCGAAGCGCCCTGGGTCGCCGAGCCCACCGACCCGAAACGCAGGAGTTCTCTCGAAATGCAGGATGCATCTCAGCATCCGCTCCTGTGATTCGGGAGTTCTCCTGTCTTTCGGGTCAGCCCCCCAACGCCTCGGCGACCACGGCCCGCGCCTCGTCGGCGGTGGCCGCGCCCAGGGCCGCCCGCGCCGCACGGCGGCAGTCGTCTTCTGTGACGAGAGCGAGCGCGGCGGCCACCCGACCGAGCGCGCGTGACGTCATCGACAGCGAGGTGACTCCGAGCCCGACCAGCACGCGCACGAACCGCTGACCGCTTTCCCACGGCACGCAACAGTGCTTCTGATCAGCACACGAAGAGTGACACCGATGGTCACGTCGACACCACTCCTCTTGACTATTCAATTCGAGAACATATTGGACTGCGCAGGCCAGCGCTGTGGTACGGTGCAAACTCGTCAATAGTTACACGAGTCAAAGGAGACTTCTCATGAAATATCGGAGGGTTGTGGCGGGGGCTGGCGCGGTTGCACTTGGAATCGCCCTAGCGGTCGCTGGTGTTCTACCAGCCCAGGCCCTGGGGTCGCGGAGCGCGGTGTGTGACAACGACGCGGACAGAACTTTCCTCGGCGTCAGCAACACCGCACGAGCCTATACGCAGGAAACAGCTGGATGGTTGGTCGCCGGAGACTGTGGAAGCTCGCAGGTTCGCGCTTCGTACAAAACGTACTCGGGTTCACCTGTTTATTGGACCAGCTGGAAAACTGGGTCGAACTTCGCCGAGGCGAAGCCAGGAAACATTATGGTCGGCGGCGAACATAAGGTCACCGCACCGACTTGGGGCAGCGTCTACTTCTTCCGCACATGACGTTGCGATTGCGTGCACTCGCGCTGGTAGCGCTGCTCCCAATTGTGGGTTGCAGCGCTACCAGCGATGAGAGCACAGGGGTTCCGAATGTGCCAGAGATGGCGTCGTCGGAAGTGACCGCAGCACTGTCTGATGGAACGGTCACGTACGACGAATATGAGTCCGCCTACCGAAACTTTGTAGCCTGCATGAACGATGGCGGGTTCGAGGTCATCGAGCACGACCCAGACGCCAACGGCGTCATCAACTACAGCGTCTCCAACGACGCCGTAGCAGCGGGGGTGGACGAGGCGTGTTACAACGAACACTACGGCCCCGTCGATCAGGCATTCCAGATTGCACACGAAGATACGAGCTCATCGGCGGAGTTCCTCCGCACGTGCCTGCGCGAGCACGGGATCGAACCGTCCGACACCATGGAAGGGTTGCTAGCGCAATTTGAAAAAGAAGGAATCGACATCGCCACCTGCTGAGCGCAGGCGCACGCGTCTGATTTTGGTTTCGCTCGCACTCGCGTGGGCTCTGCCCGTCGCCGCGATCTTTGCGCTGGGTGCAATAAGCACACGCGCGGAAGAAGAGCGTGTCCGTCCGGAGCTCCCGACGTCAATGACGGTCGGGCAACGCGTCATTGACGAAAGAACCTCGGTGGAGGTGCAATTGACGCTGGGGCGCGAGACCGAATTGCTTGCGTCATCCAGCGGCATTCTCACGGAACTGAAGATCAAGGCAGCCTCGCAACCGAAGGAGGGAGAGGTCGCATTTTCTATCGATGGGGTTGATGTTGTCGTTGACAGGTCGGCGACCCCGCTGTATCGAGAGCTCACCGTTGGAGCACGAGGGCCGGACGTCAGATCCTATGGCGAGTTGCTGGCGACGATGGGATTCCTCTCGACGCCTGATGACGTGTTCGGTCCGCAATACCATGAGGCGACCCGCCTTCTACAGAAACGCATACACGCGCCGGTGGATGGTGTCTTTCGACCGGAGTACGTCGTCTTTGTGAGCACGACGGCTCCTCCCATCTCAGAGGTCCTCGCTCATGTCGGAGACCCGGTGACGGCCGGGCAGGCTATCGCCAGAATCTCCCCTTCGGTCGAAGGCGCGCGCTTCGAGACACCGGAAGGCGCTGCGCCGCTCACGACACTGAAAGACGAAAAGGTGGTACTGCTCGCCGGCTCGTCGTCGTTGGAACTGGAGAACATCCAATCACTCGACGAAGAGGCTCAGATTGAGATCGCCGAGTTCTTATCGTCGTCGGTGGCGGCAGGGGAAATTCCACAAAGCGCGGTGAAGGAATCGGACGGGACTCGAGTTTACTCCCAGATATTCGTCGAGCTCGCACAACCGAGGGTCTTCGGAACGGTCCCGGCGACGTCGATTGTCACCTCTCCCACGGGAGTCACCTGTGTCATTGTCGGCGACGATGTGACACAGGTGGAGGTCACCGCATCGACCGAACCGGGGCTCGCGTATATCGATGCGAGCATGGTCGGAGAATCTGTGCTGACTTCACCAACCGCATCGGAGCGCGGCCGATGCGAGTAGAGGCGGCGGCCGTTTCGAAGGCGTTCGGCGACAGAAGCGTCCTGACGGATATCAACGTATCGCTGGATGCAAACGGCATTACCGCCATCACCGGACCCTCGGGAGCGGGCAAGTCAACACTGCTTGCGATCATCGGCGGCGCGATGCGCCCTGATCACGGCACCGTGACGATCCATCGTGAAGGCACGGCACACCCGGCATCATCGAGGTTCACCGCATGGGTCCCCCAGGGGTCCAACGCCTTGCCTCACCGCACCGTCAGGGACAATGCGGCGATCGGAGCGCTTTCGCGTGGAACTGATTGGGACGAGGCATACGCCGCCGCCGATGAAGCGCTGGAACGCGTGAAGTTGGGCCGTTTGCTCCACCATCGTGCCAAACAGTTGTCAGGCGGGGAACTCCAACGGTTGAGCTTTG
This sequence comes from Microbacterium istanbulense, assembly GCF_037204145.1. Lineage (NCBI taxonomy): Bacteria > Bacillati > Actinomycetota > Actinomycetes > Micrococcales > Microbacteriaceae > Microbacterium > Microbacterium istanbulense. The sequence continues at coordinate 265,557 of NZ_JBBDGN010000002.1, read as the reverse complement.
CGCGTGCGCTGTGCGCGGAACGACCGTTGATTCTTGCCGACGAGCCCACCGCGAACCTTGACGAGGAGAATACGCGCGGAATCGCTGACATTCTCCGCGGCCTGGCTGGGCATTCAGCCGTGATCGTCGCAACGCATGATCCCCTGATGATCGCCGCCGCGGATCAGGTGATCGATGTGCGGAGGCTCAATCACCATGACGCAGCCTAGGCACTGGCGACTGTCAGCGGCGATTCGCGAAGCCGTGTTCGGCGCTGTTGCGTCGGGGCCCAGGTCGTGGCTGATGCTTCTGGTGGCGGTGCTCATGGGCGTCGCGATGTCCGGGCTGCAGGTCGCCGACTGGACCACGCTCGATCGTCAGTTGGACGCAGCCGATGCTTCGGGGCACACGGTGATCTCGTTCGGGGCCACGCCTCAGGCTCAGACCGAGATCGCGATCTCAAGCTGCGAGGCGCTGACGCACGCGCCAGGAGTCGAGGTCGCAGGAGCGATGATCCCGTCCGGGCGCACGACGGTTGATCAGCTTGGATCGGGCATCTCGGCGGTGCGCGCCAGCTCATCGCTCGTGCCTGAGCTGACGCGCGCTGAAGTCGCAGTGGGAGACCTGCTTGCGCCAGCCTCCGCCGGCGTGATCACGGGAGATTCCGGGTATGTGCGCACCTATGTCGCGGCGAGTCCACGGCCGCCGGGGATCGATGTGAACTCCGCTGTCATCTCGCCGCTACTGACCGCCGACGTATCGACGGCGTATTGCGTTGCGCGCCTCTCGTCGTTTGCGGACGTTGACGCGCTCGCCCCTATTCTTCTTTCCTCACTGTCGAGCAGCGGCGCCCCGCCCGCTGTCCGGACGGTTTCGGACACGTTCGATCCTGTCGATGCCTATCTGAATCGAACGACGCGCTGGGCACCGGCAGGTGTCGGAGTGGTGTGTGCCTTCATCAGTCTTGTTCTGTTGTTGGCGAGGGGAAGCGAAATCGCCGCGTATCGACTGTCAGGCACAAGCAGACGGTCCATGATGCTCCTGTGCGTGATCGAACAGTCGGTGTACGCCGCGGTGATGTGGTGTTCGGTCACTCTCACCGCTCTCGCCTTGGCTCCGTTTCTGGGGAGCGTGTCCGCAGTCGTGGCGGCCGGCGGGATCGCCGCATGCGTATGGCTCGCGCTCTACTCCGTTGGCGCGTATGTGAACGTGCGTCGCGACCCGACTGCGCTCGCACGCGAGCGGTGAGTGGCGGCGCCCAGACTGTGGCGCCAGCGCTACCTCCAGGATGCTGCCGAGCGCACGACCGAGCTCGACAGCATCCCGGGATGCTACCCCAACGCCTCGGCGACCACGACCCGCGCCCCGTCGGCGGTGGCCGCGCCCAGGGCCGCCCGCGCCGCACGGCGGCAGTCGTCTTCTGTGACGAGAGCGAGCGCGGCGGCCACCCGACCGAGCGCGCGTGAGGTCATCGACAGCGAGGTGACTCCGAGCCCGACCAGCACGGGCGCGAGCGCGGGGTCTCCCCCTGCCTCGCCACACACCCCGACATCCTTCCCTGCGGATCGCCCGGCGTCGCCGACCAGGCTGATCAGCCGCAGAACCGCCGGCTGCCACGGGTCATTGAGCTCGCCGAGATCGCTGAGCAGCCGATCCGCGGCGAGTGTGTACTGGGCGAGGTCGTTCGTTCCGAGACTGACGAAGTCGACCACATCGAGCAGTTCCTTGGCCATCAGCGCTGCCGAGGGGGTCTCGATCATCACGCCGACACGGTCGATGCCTGCGGCCCTGGCCTGCGCGGCGAACGCCCGCGCCTCGTCGACCGTCGCGATCATCGGGGCCATCACCTCGAGATTCGCCGTCTCCGCAGCCCCGGCCGTCGCCAGCGCCGCCAGCTGATCGGCCAGCAGCTCAGGTCGCCGGCGCGCGATCCGCAAGCCCCGCACACCGAGCGCAGGGTTCTCCTCGTCGGCGTCGTTGGCGAACGGGAGCGGCTTGTCGCTGCCGGCGTCGAGGGTGCGTGCGACGACTTTGCGGCCGGGGAACGCGGCCAGCACTCCGCGATAGGCGCTCACCTGTTCGGCGACCGTGGGCGCCTCTGCTCGATCGAGAAACGAGAACTCCGTGCGGAACAGCCCGACACCTTGCGCATGCGCGGCCGCCGCAGCTTCGGCATCCGCCGCGCCACCGACGTTGGCGAGCAGGGGGAACGCGCGTCCGTCGGCCAGTCGCCCGTCGCCGTCGAACCCGACCTCGACAGACGCGGCCTCAGCCTCCGCGATCCGCTCCGGAGAAGGCGCGACCTCGATCGTGCCGCGGCCGCCATCGACGAGCACGACCTCCCCGACCGCGATCCCCGTCGTCCCCTCGGCACCGACGACGGCCGGAATCCCCAACGAGCGAGCGATGATCGCGGTGTGCGAGGTCGGTCCTCCCTGCTCGGTCACGAGGGCGACGCATCCGCTGCCGTCCAGCGCGGCCGTGTCGGCGGGGGCGAGATCGACCGCGACGAGCACGAATGGGCCGTCATGATCGGGCAGCCCCGGCGGGTCGACGCCGAGGATCGCCGCGATCAGCCGGTCGCGCACATCGCGGATGTCGGTGGCGCGTTCGGCCATCCGCCCGCCGAGGGCGAGCAGCGCGGACGCCTGCCCGGATGCCGCCTCCCACACCGCCCTGGCGGCGGTGCGCCCTTCCGTCCGCACCCGCTCGGCCGCTTCGGCGAGCAGTTCGGGGTCGGTGGTCATCATCTCCGCGGCTTCGAGGATCTCCCGCGCCTCACCGGTCGCCGCCGCCGCTCGGGCGCGCAGGTCGGCCGACACCGTCACGCTGGCGCCGGCGATGGCCGCGGCTTCGGCATCCCGCTCGCCGTCGGGAACGCTGGCCTCGCCGTCGGGCTCGGGCAACGGCGGGTTGACGTGCACGACCGGCGCGGCGGCGCACCCCGGGCTCACCCCCCGCCCCTGCACCGTGACGCCGGGCCCGATCGGCTCCCGGCCAGCAGCCACGTCGCCGGATGACGGAGCGGATGCCACGCCGTCGCCGCCCTGTGGGCCGGCCGGCGCGTCGAGAGCGGCATCCGTCGCGGTGGTGCCCTCGCCGAAGCCGTCCTCGAACAGGGCGACGAGCCTGTCGAGGGCGGCGCCTGCCGCCGCCGCGTCGTCTCCGCCGGCGAGGAGTTCGATCTCGGCCCCCTGGCGCGCGCCGAGAGTCAGCAGACGCATCAGGCTGGATGCCGGGGCCTCCGGCCCGTCGGGCAACCGGCGCAGGCGCACTTCGGCCCCCTTCGCCGCTTCGGCGATGAGCGCGGCAGGGCGGGCGTGGATGCCCTGAGGGTTGCGGACCGTGGCGATGCGCGATGATGCCTGCGCATCCTTCTGCGCGGGTGCCGGTGTCGTCGCCGGCTCCGGTTCCGGTTCGCCCAACTGGGCGGCCTTCGCCGCCAGAGCGCCGGTGGCCTCAGCAGCGACGGTGTCGAGGTCGCCACCGGCCGAAGCCGAGACGACAGCGGCGAGCAGGCCCTCCACGAACGGTGCCGGCACGAGCCGCACCGGCGCATCGCTCATCCGCAGTTCGAGCGCGAGCTCCGCACTCAGCAGGGCGGAACCGAGATCCATCAGCACGATGACGCCGTCGCTGTCGTCTGCGAGCGCGTCGATGGCCGAGGCGACGGCCACGGCGTCCGTCCCGAGGATCGGCTGGCCGTCGGCATCGGTCCCCGCCCCCGCCGCGACCCGCACGGGCGCACCACCACCCGGCACCATCTGCTGGGCGAGCTGGAGCGCCGCCTCGCCGAGCGCTGCACTGTGCGAGACGGCGACGATACCGATCATCAGCGACCCGAGAGCGCGTCGGCGAGCGTCTCGAACAGGATGGCCGTCGACGCCGCACCGGGATCGAGGTGACCGGCGCTGCGGTCGCCGAGATAGCTGGCCCTGCCCTTGCGGGCGACGAGCGGCTCGGTGGCGTCGCGCCCCGCCGATGCAGCCTCCTCGGCGGCCCTCGCCGCCTCCGCCGGGCTGCCACCGGCGGCGAGCGCCGCGTCGAAGGCGTCGACGGCAGGCACCATCGCGTCGAGCATGGTCTTGTCTCCGACCTCGGCCTTGCCACGCGCGATCACGCCGTCGAGCCCGGCGCGCAGAGCCGCCGCGAACGCCGGCCCGTCGAGCTCGGTCACGGCACCGGCAGTCATGCCCGCCCGCAGGAAGAACGTGCCGTACAGGGGTCCGCTGGCGCCGCCGACCGAGCTGACCAGCGTCATCCCCACGGTCTTCAGCAACTCATCCACCGTCTCCGGTGTGCCGCCGGCGAGCCGTTCGGCGACGGCGTTCATGCCCCTGGCCATGTTCGCCCCGTGGTCGGCGTCGCCGATCGCCGAGTCGAGCTCGGTGAGCCAATCCTTCTGTTCGGTCACCTCATCCCGGAAGCGGGAGACCCAGTCCTGCAGCACCGCACCGTCAACCGAGGCCATCACATGCCCCACCGCAGGCCGGGCGTAGAGACCGGCGCATCCCAGAGGCGCAGCAGCTCATCGTCCGCCTTGAGCACCGTCAGCGAGCAGCCGGCCATGTCCAGCGAGGTGATGTAGTTGCCGACGAGGTTGCGGACGATCTGCACCCCTGCCGCTTCGAGCATCGCCGAGACCTCGCCGTACATGAGGTACAGCTCGATCAGCGGCGAGCCGCCCATGCCGTTGAGCATCACGATCGCCGGCCCCGTGACATCGAGGTCGGCGAGGATCGGGTCGACCAGTTGCCGCGCGATGTCGTGCGCGGGCGCGAGCGGTTCACGGTGACGGCCCGGTTCGCCGTGGATGCCGATGCCGATCTCCATCTGGTCATCGGGCAGATCGAAGGTCGGCTTGCCTGCCGCCGGCACCGTCCCGCTGGTGAGCGCCATGCCCATCGACCGACCGTTCGCGGTGATGCGGTGTGCGAGGTCGACGACGGAGGCGAGGTCGCGGCCCTCCTCGGCCGCCGCTCCGACGAGCTTCTCGAGCAGCACCGTGAGCCCGACGCCGCGACGCCCGGCCGTGTACAGCGAGTCCTGCACGGCCACGTCATCGGCCACCACCACCGTGCCGACCTCGATGCCCTCCATCGACGCGAGTTCGGCGGCCATCTCGAAGTTCAACACGTCGCCGGTGTAGTTCTTCACGATGTGCAGCACCCCGGCGCCGCGATCGACGGCCTGGGTCGCCGCCTGCACCCGGTCGGGTGTGGGCGAGGTGAACACCTCGCCGGCGACGGCGGCATCCAGCATCCCGTGCCCGACGAATCCGCCGTGCAGCGGCTCGTGACCCGAACCGCCGCCCGAGACGATCGCGACCTTGCCTTCGTCTTTCGGAACCGCCCGCGTGATGACGTGCGTCTCGAGGTCGACGGACAACTCGGGGTGGGCGGCCGCCACTCCCTTGAGCGATTCGACGAGCACGTCCTCGGGGGCGTTGATGAGCTTCTTCATCGTTCGATCTCCTTTGATCCGCTCCGATCCCCAGGGCGAGCATCGAAGAAAACTGGTCGTCACTGTCGAACATGCTCGGGGCCGGTGAGCTTGTCAAGGCACCGCCGCGAAGTACCGGTCTTGAATCCTCGCGCACCCCTGTGTCAGAATTACCTAACGATCGGTCGGTAAACCTGTCCGGATGAGGAGTCGATGATGACCAGCCCCGCAGACCTCTCGCTCGTCGAGCACGACGTCGACGCGCAGACGCGCTTCGACGAGCTCGTCGCGAACGAGCAGCGCATCGAGCCGCGCGACTGGATGCCGGAGGCGTACCGCAAGACGCTCATCCGCCAGATCTCCCAGCACGCCCACTCCGAGATCATCGGGATGCAGCCGGAGGGCAACTGGATCACCCGCGCTCCGAGCCTCAAGCGCAAGGCCATCCTCATGGCGAAGGTGCAGGACGAAGCGGGCCACGGTCTGTACCTCTACTCGGCCGCGCAGACCCTCGGCATCACGCGCGACGAGATGATGCAGCAGCTCATCGACGGCAAGGCGAAGTACTCGTCGATCTTCAACTACCCCACGCCCACCTGGGCCGACATGGGGGCGATCGGTTGGCTCGTCGACGGCGCCGCGATCTGCAACCAGGTGCCACTGTGCCGCGCCTCCTACGGCCCCTACGGCCGGGCGATGGTGCGCGTGTGCAAGGAGGAGTCGTTCCATCAGCGACAGGGCTTCGAGATCCTGCTGACGCTCATGCAGGGCTCCGAGGAACAGCGTCAGATGGCGCAGGATGCCGTGAACCGCTGGTACTGGCCGAGCCTGGCGATGTTCGGCCCGCCCGATGACCAGTCGCCGAACTCGGCGCAGTCGATGGCCTGGAAGATCAAGCGCTTCTCGAACGACGAACTGCGCCAGCGCTTCGTCGGCATGCTCGTGCCCCAGGCCGAGATCCTCGGGGTCACCCTGCCCGATCCCGACCTGCGGTGGAACGAGGAGACAGGGCAGTACGACATGGGCGAGATCGACTGGGACGAGTTCTTCGAGGTGCTGCGCGGCAACGGCCCGTGCAACGCCGAACGGCTCGAGCGTCGCCGCACCGCGCACGAAGAGGGTGCGTGGGTGCGTGAGGCCGCGGCCGAGTACGCCCGCAAGCAGGCACGACGCCGGGAAGGACAGGTGGCCTGATGACGACTCCCGGCGGCCCTTCGACGGGCTCAGGAACCCAGCCCGAAGAGACCTGGCCCCTGTGGGAGGTCTTCGTGCGCGCGAATCGTGGACTCAGCCACGTGCACGTCGGCTCGCTGCATGCACCGGATGCCGCGATGGCCGTGCGCAACGGCCGCGACCTGTACACGCGCCGCGGCGAGGGCGTGTCGATCTGGGTGGTGCCGGCGGATGCCATCACCACCAGCGACCCCGGCGACAAGGGGGCGTTCTTCGAGAGCCCCGCCGGCAAGAACTACCGCCATGCCGTGTACTACACGGCCTCTGAAGGGGTGCCGCACCTGTGAGCGCCCACGACGACCTCCACGGTGGCGAGGACGACATCCACGGCAGTGTCGCCGTCGAAGAGCTACGACTCTCGGACGAACTCGCCGGCGTCGGCGCCACGGCGGCGAGCGCCGACGTCGCCGAGTACGCGTTGTGGCTCGGCGATGATGCGCTGATCCTCTCGCAGCAGCTCGGCGCCTGGATCTCTCGCGCCCCCGAGCTCGAAGAGGACGTCGCTCTCGGCAACATCGCCCTCGACCTGCTGGGGCACGCCCGCTCGTTGCTGCACTACGCCGGCACCTGGGACGGCCGCTCGGAGGACGACCTGGCGTACTTCCGCGACGAGCCGGAGTTCCGCAGCGCCTGGCTGATGGAACAGCCCAACGGCGACTTCGCGCAGACCATCGCGCGGCAGTTCCTCGCCTCGACCTACATGTTCGAGCTGTATTCGGCGCTGCGTTCCTCTTCCGACCCGACCCTGGCGGCCATCGCCGAGAAGTCGCTGAAAGAGGTCGACTACCACCGCGACCACGCCGTGCAGTGGGTGCTGCGGCTCGCCGGCGGAACCGAGGAGTCGCGTCGGCGGATCATCCGCGCGCTGGACGATGTCTGGCCCTACGCCGATGAGCTGTTCCGCGACGAGCCGCTGATCGATCGCCTCGGCGATGTCGCGGCGCGGCCGTCGTCGCTGCGGCCCCGTTTCGACGCCGTCGTCGATGCCGTCTTCGCCGAGGCCGAGCTGGCCGTCCCGGGCATCGCGGCATCCTCCGCCGGCGGACGCCGCGGCTCGCACGCCACCCCGTTCGGGCACCTGCTCGCCGAGATGCAGGTGCTCGCGCGCCGGCATCCGGGGGCGACCTGGTGAGCGTCATGAGCGTCACCGACCGCACGACCCGTGAATCCCACGCCTGGCAGATCGCTGCCCGCGTCGCCGACCCCGAGGTGCCGGTGCTGACCATCGAAGACCTCGGCGTGCTGCGCGCGGTGTCGATCGACGAGCGCGACGGCCGTGAGCATGTCGCGGTCGACATCACCCCGACGTACAGCGGATGCCCCGCGATGGATGCCATCCGCGACGATGTCATCCTCGCTTTGACCGCCGAGGGCTTCGACGACGTCGAGGTGCGGTTGGTTCTCTCGCCGGCGTGGACGACCGACTGGATGAGCGAGGACGGCAAGCGCAAGCTGCAGGAGTACGGCATCGCGCCGCCGTCCGGCTCGGCGGCCGTGCGCGCCGCCGCCGGACCCGTGCGGCTCGCCCTGAGCGTGCGGTGCCCGCGGTGCGGCTCGCTCGACACCCGCGAGGTATCCCGCTTCGGGTCCACCTCGTGCAAGGCGCTGTACGAGTGCCGCGCCTGCCTCGAGCCCTTCGACCACTTCAAGGTGATCTGATGTCGTTGTTCCGCCTTCCCGTGGCATCCGCCGCCCGCACCTCGGCCCGCACGGCCGGTACCGCCAGGCAGCGCGCGCGCTTCCACACCCTGACGGTGTCGGGTGTGCGGCCGCTCACCGCCGACGCGATCGAGGTCAGTTTCGCGGTGCCCGCCGAGCTCGCGTCCGCCTACGACTATCTCCCCGGTCAGTATGTCGCGCTGCGGGTGCACCTCGACGGCGCGGAGGTGCGCCGCTCGTACTCCCTGTGCCGCCCGCCGATGCCCGCAGATGAAGGCGGAACGAGTCTCAGCGTCGCCGTCAAGCGTGACGAGGGCGGAGTGTTCTCCACGTGGGCGCAGACCGAGCTCACCCCCGGGTTCGAGATCGACGTGATGAGCCCGCAGGGCACCTTCACGTCTGGTCTGGCCGAGCTCGAGGGCACCCACGTCGTCGGCATCGCCGCGGGTTCGGGCATCACACCGATGATGGCGCTGGCGCGAGATCTGCTGACGGCATCCGACACCACCCGGTTCACGCTGCTGTACACGAACAAGGCGGCGACCGACGTGATGTTCCTCGAGGACCTCGCCGACCTGAAGGATCGCTACCCGACACGACTGGTGCTCCATCACGTGCTCTCGCGCGAGCAGCGCACGGCCCCCGTGCTCTCCGGACGCCTCGACGAGGAGCGCCTGCGGACGATTCTCGGCTCGCTCATCCTGCCGTCCACCGTGGACGAGTGGTTCCTGTGCGGTCCGTTCGCGCTCGTCGATCTGTGCCGCGAGGTGCTCGCCGACCTGAGCGTGCCGCGCGAGCACGTGCGTTTCGAGCTCTTCACCACCGGGGATGCGCCGGCGGAGCGTGGACCGCGCAAGGTCGAGGTGCACAAGGGCGAGAAGACCGTTCGGCTCGAGATCACCCTCGACGGCGTCTCGTCGACCGTGGAGAGCCCGGTCGACGCGCACGAGTCGGTGCTGAATGCGGCGCTGCGCGTGCGACCGGATGCCCCGTTCGCGTGCTCGGGTGGCGTGTGCGGCACCTGCCGCGCACGAGTGATCGACGGGAGCGTCACGATGACCGAGAACTATGCGCTCGAGCCCGACGAGATCGAGCGCGGATACGTGCTCACCTGTCAGTCTCACCCCACCAGCGACCGCGTCGTGGTCGACTACGACGTCTGATCGGTGTGAGACCCCGAGCATGTCGAATCCTGGGTCCCTGAGCCTGTCGAATCCTGGGTCGCCGAGCATGTCGAATCCTGGGTCCCTGAGCCTGTCGAAGGGCCCTGAGCCTGTCGAAGGGCCCTGAGCCCGTCGAATCCTGGGTCCCTGAGCCTGTCGAAGGGCCACAACCACGAGGAGCATCATGATCGATCTCGCCATCACCGATGACGTCGCGCACATCACGCTCAACGCGCCGGCCAAGCTCAACGCGCTCGACGAGCAGGCCCTGCGTGATCTGGGCGCGGCGTACGACGAAGCCGAGCGCGCCTGCGTGCGCGCGCTCGTGCTGCGCGGCGAGGGGCGGGCCTTCTGCGCCGGGCGCGACATCTCCGGTGTCGACCCCCGCAACGACGACGTGATGGGCTACCTCGGGGGTCTGGTCACCCCGCTGCTGCGTCGGATGTCGGCATTCCCCGCCCCCACGTTCGCCGCCGCGCAGGGCGCGTGCCTGGGCGTCGGGCTCGGGCTGCTCATCGCGACCGATGTCGTCTACGTCGCCGACAATGCGAAGATCGGATCCCCCTTCGCCGCCCTGGGCGCGACCCTCGACTCCGGCGGGCATGCACTGTTCGTCGACCGGCTCGGAGCGCACCGCACCCTCGACCTCATCTACACCGGACGGCTCATGTCGGGTGTCGAGGCCGTGGCATCCGGTCTCTTCTCGCGCTCCTTCGCGGCTGATGAGCTGGCGCAGGCGACGGAGGATGCTGCCGCCGCGGCCGCGCGCGGCGCCACGCAGGCGTTCCTGGCCAGCAAGCAGCTCGTGGCGCGGATCCGCGACGAGCGCCTGACGCTGTGGGAGTCGGTGGATGTCGAAAACGCCGCGCAGGCGGCCCTGTGCGACACCGACGACTACCGCGAGGGCTTCGCCGCGTTCCAGCAGAAGCGCACCCCCACCTTCACCGGCCACTGACCCCTCCCCACCCCACCTCATGCCCCGTCACGCCGGGTTTGGGGCGGATTCTCGCGTTCGGGGCGCACCACCACCGCCCCAAGCGCAGGATCACGCCCCAAACCCAGCACCGGCGTGGCCTGAACCCGGCAGACCAGGAGATCGTGGCTCGTGGGGACCTAGGATTGCGGGATGCCAGAACCCGTAGCCAACCTGTTCGCCGATCTGGGGAGCGTCCTGTCGTTCCGAACCGTGCCGCTGTATCCGGTCTCCGCCGCGACCACCGGCCGCTACGGCGCGGCGGTCGTCATCGGACGGACCGCACGCCGCGTCGTCCTCGTCCCGCTCGCCGAGGCCTGGACCGAGCCGCCCTCGCTCGCAGCGGCTACCGAGGCGGCCTCGATCTCGCGCGGCAAGGGCGGACGCGGGGGCACCGCGATCGTCATCACGATCGTCAAGGGCTGGGATGCGCGTCTGCCCGAGCTCACTCTGCTTGGTCGGCGTGAGGTCACCGGCGTCGAGGCACGCCTGGCGCAGCCGTCGCTGACCGAGCCGTCGTGGGAGGTCGCTCACGGAACGGCCAAAGAACTCAGCGACGCGATCGAGGAGCGGTGGCGGTGGCGTCATGAGCCACAGCAGATGCGGAGCGAGCAGCAGCTGGAGCACGAGCGCCAACAACAGGAGTCCGCGGAGCGGGAGCGCCGGCAGCTCCATCGGCTGCGGACAATCACCTTCGCGCAATTGCTCGAAGAGCCGCTGCTGCAGGATTGGGAGCCCTCACCACCGTTCCCCCCGGCTTCGTTCCGCGACGCGATCGTCGAGCACATCCGCGACACGATGCGAGAGCTGGCCGCGTTGGGGCCCAAGCCCCGACGCCCCCTCGTGCGCGCCGCAATGGCGGCATTGGGGAGACAGATCTATGTCACCGAGGCGGCATCCGGGGAGTGGTTCATCGAGACCGTGGAGCGCGAGTACCTCTCGGACGTCTTCGAATCTCTCGTCTACGCGGCGAAGCAACCCGCGCTGGTCGACGAGATCGTCGACTGGCTGTTCCCCCCTGAAGACATGCTCCCCCGTGAAGACTGAGCGCCGTCACCCGACCTGATGCCGGGTTTGGGGCGGATTCTCGCGTTCGGGGCGCACCACCACCGCCCCGAACGCAGAATCACGCCCCAAACCCGGCATGGGTACGGCCCGGGGCCTGGCAGACTCGGGCAGGTGACGGGTGTGGAGCTGCAGGTGGTGGAGGATGCCGCCGTCGGGGCGAGCGTGCTCGAGCGGATCGGCGCCCTCTTCGACGCCGAGTACCAGGCGGAGCACGGGCCGTGGGAGCGGCGGGCTCCCTACGGATACGCGCCAGCCGATATCCGCGTGCTCGCCTTCGACGGGACTGGGCTCATCGGCCACGTCGGCTACCAGCGGCGCACCGTGGGGGTCGGTGATCGAGAGGTCACCGTCGCCGGAGTCGGCGGGGTCCTCGTCGCGCCGCGCGCCCGCGGCCTGGGCCTCGGCATCGCGATGCTCCGGCGAGCTCAGGGCCGGATGGCATCCGACGTCGACTACGGATACCTCGGATGCCGCCCCGCCGTCGTCCCGTTCTACGAGGCGGCCGGGTGGCGTCGCATCCGTGCGCGCGAGCACTCTCTGTCGCCCGCCACGGGCTCGCCCGTGACGACCAACACTGACCCGATCCTCATCTGCGACGCAGGCCGTCCGGCATCCGAGTGGCCGGCCGGCACGATCGACCTCCGCGGCCTCCCCTGGTAATCAGCCCGTGACCGCCCGTGATCACCCCATGACCACCGTGGCCCCGTTTGGGGCGACATCCTGCGTTTGGGGCGGTGATGGTGCGCCCCAAACGCGAAAATCCGCCCCAAACCCCGCAAAACGGGGGGTCAGGCCGACGGGGCGAGCCCCTGGTCTTCCTCGACGACCGTTCCCTTCGACGACCAGGGAAAGTCGATCCACAGATCGGTGTCCTTCCACGCGTAGTCCGGTTGAACGATGGTCGTCGGCTTGGTGTAGATCGTCACCGAACGCACGTCGGCGCCCTTCTCCTGCAGCAGCTGCACGGCCAGCGCCAGCGTGCGGCCTGAGTCGGCGACATCGTCGACCAGCAGCACGCGGCGCCCGTCGAGATAGTTCATGTCGAGCTCGGGCGGCAGCACGGCAGGCGCATCGAGCACCGTACCGATGCCGGTGTAGAACTCGACGTTGATCGCACCGCAGTTCTTCGCGCCGAGCCCGTACGCGATCGCCCCGGCCGGCAAGAGACCCCCGCGCGCGATCGCCACCACCACCTCCGGGGTGAAACCGTCTGCCAGGATGCGGCGTGCGAGATCCCGCGTGGCCGCGCCGAAACCGTCCCAGGTGAGCGTCTCGCGCTCGATCGATGCATCCGTCATCGCATCATTCTCCCGCATCCGACGCGTCTCTCAGTCGAGACGCGTGACCTCCACCGAGACGAACAGCTGCGACGCCGTCGGCCCGGCATACACACCCCGCAACGGAGCGACGTCGGCATAGTCCCGCCCATGCCCGACATACACATGCGACTCCCCGATCTCGAGGAGGTTCGTGGGGTCGTAGCCGCGCCACCCGCCCGAATACCACTCCACCCAGGCGTGAGACTCGCCCACCACGGGCTGTCCGATCGCCGCCGAAGGGTCGGGATGCAGATATCCCGACACATACCGCGCCGGGATGCCGGCGGCGCGCAGCACACCCAGGGCGATGTGCGCGATGTCCTGACACACGCCCACCCTGGTCGGCCACGCGTCGCGGGCGGTCGAGTTCACCCCGGTCACACCGTGCCGGTACTCCATCGCCTCCCCGACGGCCTGGCAGATCGCGAGCGCGGTCTGTTCGACATCACCGCCGCGGGCGCGGATGCTGTCCGCGAGAGCGACCATCTCGTCGTCGGGGTCGGTTGCCGGCGTCTGGATCACGCACTCCGCCAGAGACAGCGAGCGTGGAATGACGGCGGCGAGCTCCTCCCACCCGAGAGCGGCGGTGGGCAGGGGTGCCGGGCGCACGTCCACCACACTCGTCGCCGTCACCGACAGTTCGCGGTGCGGGGTGAGCACCTCGAAGGTCGACACCCGGGTCTCCCAATAATCGGCATAGGAGTTCTGCGAAGCCGGCGGCGAGATCTCCAGATGCGCCTGCAGCACGAACTGTCCCTCGCGCGAATGCGGCAGCATCCGCGCTTCGTTGTAGGAGGCGGTCGCCGGCTCGTCGTAGCGGAATCCCGTGCGGTGCACGATCCGCAGCCGGCTCACAGCGCTTCTCCGATCCACACCGGCATCGCGATCGACGGGAAATATCTCTCTCTGATCGCGTCGCTGGCCATCGACATCCCCACCTGCACTTCTTCCATGCTCTCGGACAGATGATGCACGATGTCGCCGATCGGTCGATACTCCAGCTCGGATCGCATCCGCCCCAGCACCCGGTGTGCCCGGTCGGGAGCACCGAACGCGCTGGCCGGGTCGATGCCGCGCAGGCACTCCTCGGCCTGCAGCACGCTGGAGAGCACAGACCGCGGGAACAGCCGGTCCACCAGCAGGAACTTCACGGCCGACGCCGCGGTCGGCACCGAGCGTTGACTGCGCAGGTGCGCCTCGTACGCGCCGCAGCTGCGCAGCAGTGTCGTCCAGCTCGGGCCGCCGGCCTCGGTCAGCGAGCGGGTCGCCAACAACCTGGCGGTCATGTCGGCGCGTTCGATCGACCGCCCCAGCACGAAGAACTGCCAGGCCTCGTCGCGGCTCGTCGAGGAGTCGACGACGCCGAAGGCGAGGGCCGAACGGTCGCGCACCCAGCGGAAGAACGGATGCGTCTTACCTGAGGCGATGCGGCGCGGCATCCGCGCGTTCGATTCGTTGAGCGTCTCCCACAGGTCGGTCGAGATGATCTCGCGGGCACGGCGCGCGTTCTCCCTCGCCGCCGCGATCGAGTGGGCGATGGATGCCGAATGATCGCGGTCCAACGCGAGGAGGTTCACCACGTCATCGCGACCGACGACCGTGCTGGGATCGGCGGAGGTGCCCATCACCGACAGCAGCGCACGACAGGCGGTGTCCTCGTCGACCCACGGGTCTTCGAGCAGCAGCTGCAGGTGGACGTCGAGGATGCGGGCGGTGCCGTCGGCACGCTCGATGTAGCGTCCGATCCAGAACAGCGCCTCGGCGATGCGGCTCAGCATGTCGACTCCCCCGCCGCTGACTGTTGTTGTTGCTGCTGCTGTTGCTGGTGGCGCGCGACGACGTCCTCGTCCTGCGGGGAGGACAGGAACGGCGGATGCGGGTCGTCGCGCGGCGGCGAGATGATCGCGATCGCGCCGGTGGCGAGCGAGACCTCGTCGGAGGCGGCATCCGGCATGCCGTCGACCGTGCGCGTCGGGCCGGTGAGCAGCGATGGGTCCAGCACCCAGGTGTCCTTGGATCCGCCACCCTGGCTGGAGTTCACGACGAGCTGTCCTTCCGGGAGCGCCACGCGCGTGAGCCCGCCGGGCAGCACCCAGACGTCGTTGCCGTCGTTGACGGCGAACGGACGCAGGTCGACGTGACGCGGACGGAAGCCGTCGTCGACGAGGGTGGGGATGGTTGAGAGCTGCACGACCGGCTGTGCGATCCACCCGCGCGGATCGGCGAGCAGGGTGCGGCGCAGCTCGTCGAGGGTCTGCCGCGAGGCATCCGGACCGACGACCAGTCCCTTGCCGCCGGAACCGTCGACCGGCTTCACGACGAGCTCATCGAGACGGTCGAGCACCTCGGCGAGCGCCTCGGGTTCTTCCAGTCGCCAGGTGTCGACGTTGGGCAGTACCGGTTCCTCACCGAGGTAGTAGCGGATGAGGTCGGGCACGTAGGTGTAGACGAGCTTGTCGTCGGCGACGCCGTTGCCGACCGCATTGGCGATCGTGACGTTGCCCAGGCGCGCGGCGAGCATGAGGCCCGGCGCGCCGAGCACCGAGTCGGGGCGGAACTGCTGCGGGTCGAGGAACTCGTCGTCCACGCGCCGGTAGATGACGTCGACGCGCGTCGGGCCCGCCGTGGTGTGCATGAACACCCGGCCGCCCGAGCAGAACAGGTCGCGTCCCTCGACGAGCTCGGCGCCCATCATGCGGGCGAGGAGGGTGTGCTCGTAGTACGCGGAGTTGTAGACGCCGGGGGTGAGCACGACGACGGTCGGGTCATCGACGCCCTGTGGTGCGGCCGCGCGCAGTGCCTGCAACAACCTGCTCGGGTAGTCGACCACCGGCCTCACCCTGAGGCTGGTGAACAGTTCCGGAAGCGTCTGCGCCATCACCCGGCGGTTGGCGAGCACATAGCTGACACCGCTGGGCACCCGGACGTTGTCTTCGAGTACCCGCCAGTCGCCGTTCTCGTCGCGGATGAGGTCGATGCCGGCGACCTGGATGCGCACACCGTTGGCGCCGACGATGCC
Organism: Microbacterium istanbulense; assembly: GCF_037204145.1. Taxonomy (NCBI): domain Bacteria; kingdom Bacillati; phylum Actinomycetota; class Actinomycetes; order Micrococcales; family Microbacteriaceae; genus Microbacterium; species Microbacterium istanbulense. The sequence goes on along the minus strand of NZ_JBBDGN010000002.1, from coordinate 249,702 downwards.
GGCCGCCTGCCGGTGGAAGTGCGACGACGAGCTGATCAGCGGTGCGGGGATCACGCCGTCGCGCACCGCGAGCTGCGGCCCGTAGGCGTCGGCGAGGAACGCCTCGAGCGCGCGGACCCGCTGCTTGACGCCGGTCTCGACGCGACGCCAGTCGTCGTCGGCGATGACCCGCGGCACGACATCGAGCGGGAAGGGCCGCTCTTCGCCCGCGAAGTCGAACGTGACGCCCTGTGCGAGGTAGGAACTGGCGAGCGCGTCGGTGCGTGCGCGCAGTTCGGCATCGTCCATGCGGGCCAGCGCCGGATACATCTCTCGGTACGGCCGGCGCACCTCGTCGACTCCAGGCAGCGCGTCGGCGGGGAACATCTCATCCCACGGCGGGGCCCCCGCCCGCGCACGCCGTGAGGTGGTGTATCCGTTGAACAGCGACTCCATCACCGCATGCTCCCGTCTCGAGGTTTCGTCGATGTTACGGGGTCGGATCCGCTCACCGACAGTGTCAAGGGCGATAGAGTGTGCAGGTCCGGCAGTGACGCTGCCGGTGCCCGAAAAAGGGGCACGAAGCACCCGGCGATGCCGCCGGAGCCGCGAGACACATACGGATCAACGCGATTTCCGTCCCTGTCTCGAAAGGCTCCGTCATGCCCAGCGTCTCCGCCCACGTCGCCCTTACCCTCGCCCAGCACGTCGACGCCGTCTTCGGCCTGATGGGCAACGGCAACGCCTACTTCCTCGATGCGCTCGAGAGGCAGACGGATGCCGACTTCACGGCCGTCCGCCACGAGCAGGGTGCAGTGGTCGCGGCTGACGCGTACTTCCGTGCCTCCGGCCGCATCGCGGCGGGCACCGCCACCTATGGCGCCGGCTTCACGAACACCCTGACGGCCCTGGCGGAGTCGGTGCAGGCCCGGGTGCCGCTCGTGCTCGTCGTCGGCGATGAGCCGACCTCCGGCCCTCGCCCGTGGGATGTCGACCAGATCGCTCTCGCCTCGGCCGTCGGCGCCCGCACCTACACGGTCGGCCGTGCCGATGCCGCCGCGACCACCGTGATCGCGATCGAGCACGCCCTCACCTACCGGGTGCCAGTCGTGCTCGCGATCCCCTACGACGTCGCCGCTCTCGAGGCAGGTCCCGTGCCGGACGCGCCGGCGCCGCGGGCGCCCGAGCCCCTCCCCCCTCGCGGGGAGTTCGCGGCCGGGATGCTCGACGAGATCGTCGAGGCCCTTCGAGGCGCGGAGCGCCCCTTCCTGCTCGCGGGCCGTGGCGCGTGGCTGGCCGGTGCCGGTGAGGCGCTGGGCACGCTCGCCGCAGCGACGGGTGCGGTGACGGCATCCACCGCTCTCGGGCGCGGGGTCTTCCCCGACACCCGCTACGACCTCGGCGTGACGGGAGGCTTCGGCGCTGACGGCGCGATGGAACTGATCCGCACCGCCGATGTGGCGGTGGTCTTCGGCGCCTCGCTGAACCAGTTCACGATGCGGTTCGGTGCACTGTTCGCGCCGGGGACGCGGGTGTTCCAGATCGACATCGGGCCCGCTGCGACCCATGCCCACGTGGGCGGCTTCGTGCGCGCCGATGCGCGCGTGGCGGCCGAGGAGCTCGTGGCTCGACTCGCCGGCGCGCACAACTCCGGAGAACCGGCCACAGCCCCCGGCGTGGCGGGCGGTTCAGCCGGCCCGGATGACGATTTCTCCGGAGTTGTGCACGCGCCCGCCACGGCGCGCACCCCCTGGCGCGAGAGCATCGACGTCGCGACGGCCCGCCGCTACGCCACGGGCGACGAGCTCGCCCCCGATGGGCGTCTCGACCCGCGGTCGGCAGCGCAGCGCATCGCCGAGCTGCTGCCGGACGACCGGGTGGTCGTCTCGGACGGTGGCCACTTCATCGGCTGGGCGAACATGTACTGGCCGGTGGCCTCGCCCGACCGCATGATCATGATCGGTACGGCCTTCCAGTCGATCGGGCTGGGGTGGCCGAGCGTCGTGGGTGCCACGGCCGCACGCCCGGAGTCGACGACGGTGCTCACCTCGGGCGACGGCGGCGGACTCATGGCCATCGCCGATCTGGAGTCGGCCGTGCGCGCCGCCGGCGGGCGGGGCATGGCAGTGATCTGGAATGACGCCGCCTACGGCGCCGAAGTGAACCTGTACGGCCTGAAGGGGCTGGCCGAGGGCCCGATGCGCATCCCCGAGGTCGACTTCGCCGCATTCGGTGCCGCTGTCGGCGCAGAGGGTGTCGTCGTCCGCACGCTCGCCGACCTCGATCGGCTGGCCGCGTGGCGCGACGAAGACCCGGCGACCCGTCGATTCCTGTTGTTGGATCTGCGCATCTCCGGCGACGTCGTCGCGCCGTATCAGGAGGAGATCATCCGCGTGAACTCCTGACCGCCGCACGGACGCCGCTCACGGGGCGGCGTCGTCAGGAAGCTGCTGCAGGGTCCACGTGTTCCCATCGGGGTCGTCGAACCAGACGAAGCGCCCCCAGCCGAGGTCTTCCACGCCTCGGGCCTCGACGCCCGCCGCCTCGAGCTGCGCCTTCGCGGCATCCGCGTCGGGCACGACGACCTGGATCGTGTTCTGCTGCCCCGGCTCGAGAGGGATGTCGAGCCCGGTGCCGAAGGCGATCGAGCACGCCGAACCGGGCGGGGTCATCTGCACGAAGCGCAGACCCTCGTACGGCACCTGGTCGTGGTCGGGGTTGAATCCGATCCGCATGTAGAAGTCCTTCGAGCGGTCGACATCCGTCACCGGCACGAAGATCAGCTCGATCTTCCAGTCCATCGTGTGCGCCTCCCCGAGCGGCCTCTCCACCCCGCACTCACGCTAGGGCGTCGCGATCGTCGACACCAGGGGCATCAGATCCACCCTTTGTCGCCGGCGATCCGCGCCGCCTGTGCACGGTTCTGAGCACCGGTCTTGCCGATCGCCGCTGACAGCAGATTTCGTACCGTCCCCTGCGACAGGTAGATCTCGCCGGCGATCGCGCCCGCCGTTCGCCCGTCGGCCGCCAGACGCAGCACCTGCCGTTCTCGTTCGCTCAGCGGGTTCGCGCCGTCGAAGAGACTCTCCTCCGCCAGGGTCGGATCCAGCACACGCAACCCGGAATGCACGCGGCGCACGGCGTCGGCGAGGCGCTCAGCGGGGGTGTCTTTCACGATGAAGCCGCTCGCACCGGCGTCCAGAGCGGAGCGAAGATAGCCCGGTCTGGCAAACGTCGTGACGATCAGCACTCGCGTCTGCGGGCTGGCCTCCACCACGCGGCACGTCGCTTCGACGCCGTCGACATCGGGCATCTGCACATCCATCAGACAGACATCCGGCGCCAGCGCTCGCGCCTCGCGCACCGCCTGGGCGCCGTCGGCGGCGGTGCCCACCACCTCCAGGTCGTCCTCCAGTTCGAGCAGCGCGGCCAGCGCGCCCCGCACCAGCGCCTGGTCATCGGCGATCAGCAGGCGGATGCGGGCCCGCTGCTCGACGCCCCCTTCGGTCACCATGCGACCTCCACCCGCGTCCCGCCCTCGCCGCGCGGCCGGATGACGAGCCCCGCCCCGGCGGCGGCGGCGCGGTCACGCATTCCGCGCACACCGCTCCCCTCCGGCTGTGCGACGCCTCGGCCGTCGTCTTCGATCCGCAATAGTCCGGGTTCGATGACCACGGCCACAGATGAGGCGTGAGCGTGCCGGAGGACGTTCGTCGTCGCTTCGCGGAGGATCCATGCCGCCGTGAGCGCCTGGGCCGGAGACAGCGACGCGGGCTCACCGTAGATCCGCAGCGAGATACCGGCAGCGTCGAGCCCCTCCCTGCTGGAGGCGAGCTGTCCGGCCAGCGTCGTTGCGCGCGCGCCCGACACAGTGGAGCGCACCCCGGCCAGTGCCTCGGCCGTCAAAGCGGCGACGTCGGCGATCTCCGCCTTCGCGCGAGCCGGGTCGACATCGATGAGCCTGGCGGCGAGTTGAGCCTTCAACTGCACGACCGTGAGCGAGTGCCCGATCAGATCGTGCACGTCACGGGCGACGGCTTCACGACCCTCGCTGGTCGCGAGTTCCAGCCCAAGACGCTCGGCCTCAGCAGAGCGGATGATGAGCCAGGTCGACACGGTGTTCACCACACCCAGCAAGCCGATGATCGCGAGCACCATGAGATAGTCCTCGCCATCGGGCAGCACCACAACGGCGACCGCCGTCACGATCAGCGAGGCGATGAACGAGGCCCAGTGCGACACGCGGGTCAGGCCGTACGACGCGAACGCCATGATGAACGGCAAGAAACTCAACGCGTTCCCACCCACGGCGGGGATCGTGAGCGCGGCGCACACGATGAGCGCGAAGAAGATCACCCACTGCTGCCGGGACGGCGGTACTCCGAGCCCGCCTGCACCGCGCAGACCGCGGATGAATCCGATCACGTAGAGCACACCGAACGCGATCAGTGCCGCCCAGCCGAGAACCAGCCACGGCAATGGCGCGGTCGATTCCCACAGGGCGCGTACCGGGTAGGCGAGGAAGATCAACCACACGACAGCCATCAACCAGCCGAAGCGCTCCCACGGATTCCTGACGCCCTCGGCCGATGCGGCACCAGGCGAATCGGCTCTGGCCGAACGGGCAGGAGCCGAATCGACGGGCGTGGAACCGGCACGGGAGCGGATCATCGCCCCCACCCTACTGTCGACGCCGGGAACGGCGGACCCCGGCCAGCACCAGCGCGCCGAAGACCAGCGTCCAGATCGCCACGTTCAGCAGCGCCTGCCACTGCGGGTCGGCCTGTCCGGTCGTGAGCACGCCGTCGGTCAGCGGCCACCGGCTCAGTGCGACGTAGCCGTACAGCGGGGTGAAGCGGGCGATGTCGAGCATCACACCGTCCAGCGGCAGGAAGACGTTGCCGAAGAACGCGAAGAACGTCAGCGAGATCGAGGCGAGCGCGGCCGAGGAGTCGGCGTTGAAGAACAGCCCGACTCCCAGACCGTACAGACCGTAGATGAGTCCGAGCCCGAGGATGATCGCAGCGCTGGCGAACCAGCGCCAGGGGTCATCCGCACGTGCCCCGGTGAGCACTCCGGCCGTGAACACCGCGAGCACAGCGAGCACCGCGAACGACCACGCGCTGAGCACCTTGGTGATGGCGTACCCAGCCGTGCCGAGCGGCGTCATCGCCAGCTGTCGCCCCCATCCTTGCTTGGCCTCGGCCGCCGCGAGGGAGGTGAGCGAGCTCATCGCGACGGCGGTGCCGTACGCGGCCATCGACACCATCACGTAGAACGCCACGTTGCCGTGCCCGGCCGACTCGGCACCGTACTCGGCGCTGCCGCCGAAGACCAGGTACGTCACGACAGGCATCGCGAGGGTGAAGGCGAGCGTGTACGGGTTGCGCAATTGCCGCACGCCCTCGATGCGCAGCATGGTCGGTGATATCACCATGCGTCAGTCCTCCGTGAGTGCCGTGAAGGCGGTTTCGAGCGTCGGCACGGCGATCTCAAGATCGTGCGCACCGGCCGCGAGCAGGCGTGCGGCAACGGCGTCGGAGTTCGCGGTGCGAAGCGTGATCCGGCCGGCGTCGACGTGAAGGTCGGTGACATCGGGGGCGGAACGAAGGAGGGGCACAAGCGGATCCTGTTCACCCTCAGCCAGCGTCGCCGCGATGGTGCGGGCTCCCACCCCTGTGCGGAGCTGATCTGTTGCGCCGTCGGCCACGATCCGCCCGTGGTGCATCACCACGGTGCGACGGGCGAACTGCTCGGCCTCCTGCAGGTAGTGCGTCGCGAAGACGATCGTGCGGCCGGCGTCGGCATCCGCCCGCATGACGTCCCAGAACCGGCGACGAGCGGTGACGTCCATCCCCGCGGTCGGCTCGTCGAGCACGAGGATCTCCGGTGCGGCGACGAGGGCGAGGGCGAACCGCACCCGCTGCTGCTCACCGCCCGAGCACTTCGCCACGCGGCGCCGCGCGAGGTGTTCGAGGTCGGCGCGCTGCATCACATCCGGAACTCGGGCGAGCGCTCCGCGCCCGTGCAGGGATGCGATCAGGTGCACGGTCTCACCGACGGTGAGGTCAGACAGAAGACCCCCGGTCTGCAACACCGCAGCGATGGTGCCTGCGCGCGCGGCGCGGGCCGGGTGGGTTCCCCGCACCTGCACCGATCCGCGGTCGGGTGCGGTGAGTCCGAGCAGCATGTCGAGCGTGGTCGTCTTGCCCGCGCCGTTCGGCCCGAGCAGCGCGACGATCTCGCCCCGTCTGACGGTGAGGTCGATGCCATCCACGGCCCGCACGCGCTGCGCGCCGACGCCGAAGTGACGCGTCACCCCGCTCAACTCGATGACCGGCTCGGGCAGCAGCGCGGATGCCACGTGCCGGGGAACATCCTGTTCGATCGTGTTCATGCCTCCAGCGTCACGGTCGCGCGCCACCGACGCCGGAGGGAGACGTCATGTCGTGGACATGACACTCGTCACGTCCACGCGCGATCAGGATGCCGGCAGCAGCAGACCTTCGAGGTGCGAAGCGAGCTCGTCGACGGCATCCAGCGGGAGGATCGCTGCGACGTACTGATCGGGGCGGACGAGCACGACCACGCCGTCACGCGAGAGTTCACGCGCGGCGAAGATGTCGGTCTCGCACCACTTGCTGGGGCCTGCGGCATAGACCTTCTCCCAGTCGGTCAGCCCGAGCGGGCCGGTCTGCGGCTGGAAGAGCGGCGGAGCCGTGGTGACCTCGAGTTCTTCATAGGGCTGCTGGTAGATCGCCTTCACGTCGAACACGGCATCGGTGTCGGCATCCGTCGGGGTGAAGCGGGCGAACACCGGCGCGGCCGCTTCGGCCCAGGCGTCCAGCCCCGCCCCGGTGCGGTCGCCGAAGGCGTACACCCGGAACCGGCCGTCGGCCTGGGCATGGTGGCCCAGGTGCACGACGTTGCCGTCGCCGACGCGCACGACCTCGGCCGACTTGAACCGCTTGCCGAGCGGGAAGCCGCCGGCGAGACTCTGATGCGCATCGGAGCCCGTGATCATCGACGCCGTGTACTGCGTCATGAACCCCGAGGGGAACTCGGCCGTGGCCAAGTAGTAGGTCGCGAGCTCGTTGGGGTCGGAGATCTCTTCGGGCTTGCGGGCCATGAGGCTCGACCACTCCTTGTCGAAGTCGATCAGCTGCTGGGCGACGGGGCGGCGCTCCGCGCCGTAGGTGGCCAGCAGCGCCTCGGGGGCGAGCCCGCTGAGCACGCTGCCGAGCTTCCAACCGAGGTTGAAGCCGTCCTGCATCGAGACGTTCATGCCCTGACCGGCCTTCGCGCTGTGCGTGTGGCAGGCGTCGCCGGTGAGGAAGACGTGCGGGGTGCGGCCCGAGCCGTCGATCACGTCGTCGAAGCCGTCGGTGACGCGGTGACCGACCTCGTACACACTGTGCCAGGCGACCTGCTTGACGTCGATCGCGTAGGGGAAGAGGATCTCGTTCGCCCGGCGGATGATCTCCTCGATCGGGGTCTGCCGCACCCGGTGGTCGTCGTCGGCGGCGACCTCACCGAGGTCGATGTACATGCGGCTGAGGTAGCCGCCCTCGCGCGGGATGTGCAGGATGTTGCCCGCGGCGGAATTGATGGCGCACTTGGTGCGCCAGTCGGGGAAGTCGGTGTTCACGAGCACGTCCATGACGCCCCAGGCGTGCGCGGAGATCCCCCCGACGTGCGTGCGGCCGATCGCCTCGCGCACGCCGCTGCGCGCGCCGTCGCAGCCGACGACGTACTTGGCGCGGATGGTGCGCTCTTCGCCGGCCCTGTCACCGGCGAGGTGGCGCACCTGAACCTCGACCGGGTACTCGCCGTGCTCGTGCACGGTGAGACCCGTGAACTCGACCCCGTAGTCGGGGCGGATGCGGCCGGGGCCGTCGGCCGCGGCTTCGGCGAAGTAGTCGAGCACGCGTGCCTGGTTCACGATGAGGTGGGGGAACTCGCAGATGTCGTAGGCGTAGTCGGCGGTGCGCGAGGTGCGCACGATCTCACGCGGGTTCTCGGGGTTGGGGCCCCAGAAGTTCATCCAGCCGATGTTGTACGCCTCGGCCGTGATCCGCTCGGCGAAACCGAACGCCTGGAACGTCTCGACGCTGCGGGGCTGGATGCCGTCGGCCTGGCCGAGCACGAGGCGGCCGTCGCGCTTCTCGATGATCCGCGTCGAGATGTGCGGATACTGCGACATCTGTGCTGCCAGCAGCATGCCCGCGGGGCCGGAGCCGACGATCAGCACGTCCATCTCGTCGGGGAGTTCGTCGGCGCGATCGACACCGAGACCCTCTGCAGGCAGAACGCGCGGGTCAGCGGACACATAGCCGTGGTGGTGGAACTGCATCGTCGTCGATTCCTTCCGGACGTCGGTGTCGGGATTGCAGATTCTTCTCGATGTGTTCTATATTCGAACACGAAGTTCTACTATTGAACACATGGTAGGCGCACAGCCCGCTGAGCACAAGCGCGCCCACGATCCAGACGAGGAGCATCACGATGACCGCACCCGCCTCTCAGACGCTCAGCCGCGGCATCCGCATCCTCGAGATCCTCGCCGACGCCGCCTCCCCGCTGAGCATCGACGAGATCGCCGAGCGCCTCGAAGTGCACCGCTCGGTCGCGTACCGCCTGCTCCGCACGCTCGAGGATCACCACCTGGTCTCCCGCGACTCCTCCGGCGCCGTATCGCTGGGCGCGCGGATGGCCGCGCTGGCGGCCGGCGTCGCGAACGACCTCCAGGCCGAGGCCCTCCCCGAACTCACCGCTGTGGCCAACGAGCTGGGTATGACCTGCCTGTTGGCCGTGCTCGACGGCGACGAGTGCATCACCCTCGCCAGCGTCGAGCCCCGCCACGCGATCGCCAGCGTCGCCCAGCGCCCGGGGTCACGGCATCCGATCACCCGCGGTGCCCCCGGCAAGGCCGTGCTCTCGCTCCTCCCGCCCGCGACCTGGCCGGATGTCACGCCGCAGCTGCGCGCCGAGGTCGAGCAGATCGTCGCGCGCGGCTACGCGACCAGCCACGACGAGGTCATCCCCACCGTGCGCTCCGTGGCCGTCCCGCTGCGCCTGCGCGGTCAGCGCCCCGCCGCCATCGCCGTCGTCCACGTCGCCTCCCCCGCGCCCGAGGCGGAGATCGCCGCCGTCCTCGCGCGATCGGCCTCCGTCATTCGCACGGCGCTGGACGGCTGATCCGCACACACCCTTGACCCGGGCACCGGTCGGCCGCGTACTGTGTCGCTATGGCCGACGGAACCGCAGAAGAAGAGATCGACGTCACGATTCCGCCTTCGGGCGAGGGATGTCTCGAGTGCGAGCAGAGCGGAGGCTGGTGGGTGCACCTGCGTCGCTGCGCGGCGTGCGGACACATCGGATGCTGTGACACCTCGCCCGGGCAGCACTCCACGGCCCACTACACCGAGACCGGGCATGCCCTGATCCGCAGCTTCGAGCCGGGCGAGGCGTGGTACTTCGACTTCGGCACCCAGGAGATGTTCGCGAGCGGGCCCGACCTCGCACCGCCGGAGAGCCGCCCTGAGTCGCAGAGCGTTCCCGGACCTGCCGACCGGGTGCCGGCGAACTGGCGCGAACTCATCCACTGACGACGCACGAGGAGCAGCCAATGACGAGCGACCACAGCATCCGCGACGAGATCGCGGCGGCGATCGAGGAGGAACGTTCGTTGCGCGCCGACCTCGCCGCAGGACGCATCAGCCAGGAGCACGAGAACAACCGCATCGCCGGCCTCGAGGACCACCTCGACCAGCTGTGGGACCTGCTGCGCCGCCGTCAGGCCGAGCGCGACGCGGGACAGGACCCCGACGACGCCCGCCCGCGATCCGTCGAGCAAGTCGAGGGGTACGAGGGCTGAGCACCCCCGTCACCGAACCTCCGGCGACACATCACCTGTGCACCGAGACCGGCTCGGCGAGTTCAGCGAGCACGCCCTGCAGCCACTCCAGGGCGGCCTCGGCAGCAGGCAACGGCCCCCCGGCGTCATGCCGCCCGTACTCTCCGAACCGCTCTGCGCCACAGGCGGCGAGCGCCTCGTCGATCATCTCGCTACCGCGGGAGTAGGTACGGGTGTAGCTGCGGTCCCCCATCCCGAACACGGCGTAGCGCAGCCCGCCGAGGTCGTGCGTGCCGCCCCGCAGTGACGCATGGAACGGTCGTGCACTCGTCGGCACCTCGCCGTCACCGTAGGTCGAACACACGAGCACGTGCACCCGCTCGCGGTCGAGCTGCTCCGGCGTGGTGGCACCCAGATCGAACACCCGGACGTCACCGGCCTCGCCCAGCGCGCGCCGCAGTTCTTCGGCGACGAGCTCGGCGCCGCCCGACTCGGTGGCGAACAGGATCGAGACGGGCAGGTCCGCGCCCAGCCGCGTCTCCACGGTCTTCTCCGTGGGAAGCAGGAGCTGGGTGTCACCGGCCGCCTCGAGCTGGGCGGCCCTGGTGCGGAGCTTCGCGCGCTCACGCCCGGGCGCAGCCCCGAGCCGCTCACGCACGTCGATCCGCCGCCACCCGTCGAAGTCCACCTCTCCCGCCTGCACCGGCAGGCCCTCAGCCCCGGTGCCCACCCGCCCACCGGCGATGTCGTCAGCGATCGTGCGGGCGAGGCCTCGCGCGTCGATGCGCTGATCAGGAATGGTGCCGCGGGGGCCGCGACGCAGCCACCCCGCCGTGTACAGGCCGGCCGCGAGGCGCCCGTCCTCCGGCGCCATCGGGTCGGCGCCGCCGACTCCTGCGAAGCCGACAGCGGTGATGACATCGTCGGCGGCGAGCACGACCTCACCCCGCGCACTCTCGAACACCACGCGTCCGGCATCGAGGTCGACTGATGTCGGCGCCAGACCGAACCACCACTCCACGCGCACCCGTTCGATACCCGGATCCGCATCGGCGAGTGCGCGCACGGCATCGAGCCGCGCGTCCTTGCCGCTGTCCGAAGGCCGATCCACCCCGTGCACGACGTGGCGCACACCGTCGAGGCCTGCCAGCTCACGCACCATCACCGGGTCGAACTTGGCCCGCTCCGGCGCACTGCGGCCCACCATATGCACGGTGCGTATACGGGCGTTCAGGCGCTCGCGAGCGTCGTCGGCGACGTCCGAGCCGACGAGACCGTGCGGGTCGCGGGTGAGCATTCGCACGATGTCGACGGCGACGTTGCCGTGTCCGACGATGACGATGTCCTCACCGAGTTCGGGCGCGGCCGGCTCATCAGGATGCGCATTCAGCAGACGGGTGATCCGCCCTGCACCGTGCACGCGCGGATGGTCCGCACCGGGAACGGGCAGTCGGGCGTCCGCGTGCATCCCGGTGGCCAACACCACGGCGTCATATGCGGCGCGCAGATCGTCGACGGTGAGACCTGCGCCGATGTCGACGTTCCCCCGCAAGCGCACGCCCTCATGGGCGAACAGCCGGGCGAACTGGTGCGCCACCGATTTCGTCCCCTGGTGGTCGGCGGCGACGCCGTAGCGCACGAGACCGTATGGCGTCGGCATCCGATCGAAGACCTCGATCCCGGCCGACGGGAAGGTGCGGCGCAGAGCTTGTGCCGTGAAGCATCCGGCCGGCCCCGCACCGACCACGGCGATCCTCGGCGCGGCGCCCTCGACCGGCGCACGTTCGGGCTCGGCGCTCTCGTCTCGCACCGTATCCCAGGAGACGGGGAGCGCCAGCATGCCGCGGAACACCCAGCCGCCGACTTCTGCGGGGCGGGTGGCAGACACCCGCAGCCCTTCCAAGCGCCGGAACAGCATCGGTAGACCGATGTCGGCGACCTGTGCCCTGGCCACCCACGCACCGAGGCAGACATGCACGCCTTTGCCGAATGCGAGGTGAGGTTTGACCTCACGCTGGATATCGAATCGCTCGCCGTCCGGCCACAGGCTCTCGTCGCGGTTCGCCGAGAGGATGCAGATGCCCAGCCGGGCCCCGGCAGGCAGTCGCACGCCCTCGAGCACCGCGTCGCGGGTGACCTGTCGCGAGTAGAGGCCGATCGGCGCGATCCACCGTAGCGACTCGTCGAAGGCGGCCTGCCACAGCGACGGGTCGGCGGCGATGGCGGCTCGCTGCTCGGGGTGGGTGAGCAGCGCCCAGGCGGCCACGCCGAGGGCGTCGCGCGGCTCGTTCAGCCCCCCACCGATGGTCATCTTCACGTTTGCGCGGATGCGGTCGATCGGCATCTCGTAGTCGGGAATGCGCAGCAGTTGCGACAGCAGGGAATGGTCGGGGTGCGTGGCGTGCCAGCGGAGCATCTCATCGAGCGCGTCATCGACCTCGTCGAACGAGCGCTTGCCCTTGGCCCAGACCTCCGGGTCGTCGGCATAGTTTCCGGTCGCGTCGATCATGGTCTGCGACCAGCGCTGCATGTCCTGTTGGCTGACGTTGTGCAAGCCGATGATCTCTCGGAGGTTTTCGGCGGCGTAAGGCGCGGCGAAATCCCAGATCAGATCGGCATCCTGCCCTTTTTCGGCCATCTCATCGAGATACCGGCGTGCGTTGCGCTCGAAGACCGATGTCCAGGTGCGCTTGACCACCCCTGGGCGTAGCACGGGCTGCCAGGCACGACGCTCGAGATAGTGCTCGGGGTCGTCCCGACGGAGCATCGAGTGTCCCATGGCGCGAATCTGCAGTGAGCCCTGCTCATCGGCCGAGAACAGCTCCTGATCGAGTTCGGTCTCGTGCACGGCGCGGTACGAGGTGATGAGGTAGCGGCCGACCGCGGGCACCCAGTGCACACCGCCCTCGGCACGCAGCCGGTCATAGATCGGGAACGGGTCGTCGTAAAGATCCGGGATGCTCACCCAGTCGGCGATAGGAGCCTCGATACTCATCTCACGTCCTCTTCGTCGTGTCCGTGTCCTTCGAGTATCGCGTCAGGACTAATCTGACAAAAGCGGTGTTAATCGCACAAGAACATCGGAATGATCGAATAATGGATGCACCGGGCTTCACCCTCCGCCAGCTGTCGTATCTCGTCGCGGCCGCCGAAGCCGGCACCATCGCCGGGGCATCGACCCGCCTGCACGTCTCGCCCTCGGCGATCTCCGACGCACTCACCGAACTCGAGACCGCACTCGGAGAGAAACTCACCATCCGGCGACGTGCCCATGGACTGACGCTCACCAGCGCCGGCGAACTGGTCGTCACCCGCGGTCGTGCGCTGTTGGTCGAGGCCGACGAGATCGTCCGAGACCTCCGCTCAGCCGAGGGCGAACTCGCCGGACCCATCACGATCGGCTGCTATCCCACCCTTGCCCCCACCGTGCTCCCCCCGCTGCTGGCCGAGTTCGGCGCGGCTCACCCCCGCGTGCAGCTGCAGATCATCGAGGCGACGCACGACGAACTCGACGGCCGCCTGAGCGCAGGGGCCGTCGACGTCGCGTTCGTCTACGACACCCTCGTGCCAGGCAACCCTCGCCGGGAGCGCCTTTTCGAGTTGCCGGCGCACGTGCTCCTCGCCGCCGATGACCCCTTTGCAGGGCATGAGACGCTGGCGCTTGAACAGCTCGCCGACCGGGATCTCATCCTGCTCGACGCGCCGCCGTCGAGCCAGCACACTCTGTCACTGTTCACGGCCCTCGGGCTGACCCCGCGCATCCGCCACCGCACCGCAAGCTACGAGGCCGTGCGCACTCTCGTGGGGCGTGGCCTGGGATACGGCATCCTCGTGCAGCGCCCCGCGAACCCGGCCACGTACGAGGGCTACCCTGTGCTGATGAAGGAGATCTCCCCGCCGGTACCCCCTGTCGGCATCGAGGTCATCTGGCCGACCTCTCCGCCCCCCACCCCTCGCACGCGGGCCTTGATCGACTTCGCCAGGTCGATCCGCTGGCCGGGACCACGCATATGACGGCGCTGGCGTGGGGGGTGAAGGACTCGCTACTGAGGTACGTCCGTGGGATGCCTGATGGGCGGGTCGAGCTCACGGGGGTCACCGAGCAGGACGGGCTGTTTCTCTTTCCAGCAACAGACGCCGGCCCCGGCCGCTTCACGGGATCGATCACGTTGCTCGGGCACCACGGCATGATGCGCGTGGTGATCGCGGATCCGCAGATCACACCCACGAGCGAGGGCGCGACCCTGTCGATCGCCGATCCGGATGATCCAGGGCTTCGTCTGGTGTTCGCCCGGATCGCCCGGTTCGACGGCCGCCGGGCGACCGGCACGGTGCTGACCGATGACGGCGCCGACCTGTTCTTCGGGCCGTATAGCGATGGAACCGCGCTCGACGACCCGAGGATCGTGGACTGATCAGACGCGAAGAGGGGCCCGACCACTGGCCGGGCCCCTCTTCGTCGGCGTCTTCCGATCAGGCCTTGGCGAGACCGTAGATCGGGCTCACCGACTGCTCGGCCTCGTGGTCGGGACCGAGCGGGATACCGCTGCGGTCCTTGAGCAGAAGCGTGGCGGTCAGCCCGATCAGCACCATCGCGGTCAGGTACCAGGTGACACCGCTGGTCGAGCCGGTCGCCTGCACGATCGCCTGCGCAATCGTGGGAGCGAAGGCGCCACCGAGGATCGCGCCGATCGCGTACGAGATCGAGACGCCCGAGAACCGGATGGAGGCCGGGAACAGCTCGGTGTACAGCGCCGCCTGCGGGCCATAGGTGAACCCGAGCCCGACGGCGAGCAGGCACAACGCCAGCGTCAACGAGGTGATGTCGCCGCGGTTGACGAGCGGGAACAGCGCGAAGATCGCCGGGAGCATCAGCAGCCAGCCGATGATGTAGGTGGTGCGCCTGCCGATGCGGTCGGAGACCCATCCGGCGAACCAGGTCGACAGGAGCCAGACGACCGAGGCCGCGGCAGCGGCCCACAGCACCGGCCCGCGCTCGAGCCCGATCGGGCCCTCGGGGTTGGTGGCGTAGCCCTGGATGTATCCGCCGGTGGTCATGTATCCGACGGCGTTGTTGCCCGCGAACACCAGGGCCGCGATGAGCACGAGCAACCAATGCTTGCGGAACAGCTGGACGATCGGCATCTTGGTCGCTTCGCGACGCTCGGCGATCTCAGTGAAGACCGGGCTCTCCTCGACGCGGCGGCGGATGTAATAGCCGACGAGGATCAGCACGAAGGAGAGCAGGAACGGGATTCGCCAGCCCCACTCGAGGAAGGCGTCTCCGGGTGCGATCACTGTCATGATCGCCATGATCGCCGACGCGAGGAGCATGCCGAGCGGCACGCCGATCTGCGGCGAGGCGCCGAACAGACCACGCTTGGTCTTGGGCGCGTGCTCGACCGCCATGAGTACGGCACCGCCCCACTCACCACCCGCCGAGATGCCCTGCACGATACGCAGGAAGATCAGCAGGATCGGCGCCGCGATGCCGATGGCGGCATACGTCGGCAGCAGGCCGACGAGAGTCGTCGCGACACCCATCAGGATCAGGGTGAGCATCAGCACCACGCGACGACCGTAGCGGTCGCCCAGGTGCCCGGCGAGGAAGGCGCCGAGCGGGCGGAAGAGGAAGCTGATGCCGACCGACGCGAACGAGAGGATCGCGGCGAAGCCGGCTCCCGCAGGTTCGAAGAAGACGGTCGCGAAGACCAGTGCCGCAGCCTGGGCGTAGATGAAGAAGTCGTACCACTCGACAGTGGT
This sequence comes from Microbacterium istanbulense, assembly GCF_037204145.1. NCBI lineage: Bacteria > Bacillati > Actinomycetota > Actinomycetes > Micrococcales > Microbacteriaceae > Microbacterium > Microbacterium istanbulense. The sequence continues at coordinate 234,104 of NZ_JBBDGN010000002.1, read as the reverse complement.
GCCGACGACCGTGGCGAAGACCACGCGTCGCCGATCGGCGTGAGTGGCGATGGTGCCCGTAGGGGTGAATCCCTCGGGGTGGGCGGGTGTGGGTGTTGCGCTCATCAGGGGGTGACTCCTATGTCGTGAGACGTCGTTGTCCGGCGAGGTTTGGTCCTTGCCCGTTGACCAAGGATCATATACGATTTCAGATACACCGCAAGAGCGAGGGAGCTCATGAACACCGAGAACCACACCGCAGACCCGCGATTCACCGCCCTGCCCGGCCGTCCAGGCAAGATCATCGCCGTGCACCTCAGCTACGAATCCCGCGCCGCCCAGCGCGGCCGCCGGCCCGCGCAGCCCTCGTACTTCTTCAAGGCCTCGAGCTCTGTGGCCGCCTCCGGCGGCACCATCGAGCGCCCCGCCGGCACCGAGCTGCTCGCCTTCGAAGGCGAGATCGCCCTCGTCATCGGAACGCCCGGGCGCCACATCCCGCTCGACCGGGCCTGGGAGCACGTCGGCTGGGTCACGGCGGCCAACGACCTCGGACTCTATGACCTGCGCGCGAACGACAAGGGCTCCAACGTGCGCTCCAAGGGTGGCGACGGCTACACGCCGCTCGGCCCGCACCTGATGGATGCCCGCGAACTCGACCCCACCGCGCTGCGCGTGCGCACCTGGGTCAACGACGAGCTCGTGCAGGACGGCGAGACCCCCGACCTCATCTTCCCCCTCGCCCAGTTCGTCGCCGACCTCTCCCAGCACTTCACGCTCGAACGCGGCGATGTCATCCTCACCGGCACCCCGGCGGGCTCATCGGTGATCGTGCCGGGCGACGTCGTCGTGGTCGAGGTCGACGCCCCCGCCACCGGCCAGACCTCCGGCCGCCTCGTGACCACCGTGGTCGACGGGCCCGAGATCGCCTACGACGCGGCTGTCGGTTCGCTGCCCGCCGTCGACGACACCCAGCGCACCGAGGCCTGGGGCTCGGCCGCGGCCGCCGGCCTGACGCCGGCAGCGCCCGTGCTCACCGCCGAGCTACGCGCCCTGCTGCACGAGACCCCCGTGGCCGGGCTCTCGCAGCAACTGCGCAAACGCGGGCTCAACAACGTCACGATCGACGGGGTGCGCCCGCTGCACCCCGACACCAAACTCGTCGGCACCGCCAAGACGCTGCGCTTCGTGCCGGGCCGTGAAGACCTCTTCGTCTCGCACGGTGGCGGCTACAACGCACAGAAACGCGCCTTCGACGCCGTCGGCGAAGGCGAGGTGCTCGTGATCGAGGCCCGCGGCGAAACCGGTTCGGGCACGCTGGGCGACGTCCTCGCGATCCGCGCCCACGCCCGCGGCGCGGCCGGCATCATCACCGACGGCGGCGTGCGGGATGCGGATGCGGTCACCGCCGTCGGCATCCCCGTCTACACCTCCGGCGCCCACCCCGCCGTTCTCGGACGCAAGCACGTGCCGTGGGATGTCGACCTGACGATCGCCTGCGGCGGCACGACCGTGCAGCCGGGCGACATCATCGTCGGCGACGCCGACGGCGTCATCGTCATCCCGCCGCACCTGGCGGCCGAGGTCGCCGAGGCGGCCGCCGCGCAGGAGGTCGAGGATGCCTGGATCGCGGCGCGCGTGGCCGAGGGGCACCCCGTCGACGGACTGTTCCCGATGAATGCGCAGTGGCGGGCACGCTACGACGCCGAGCGCGGAGCGTGAGATGACCCCTCCGGATGCGGTGCTCGCCGGCAGCAAGTCGCAGGTCGCCTACGACTGGATCCGCCAGCGCATCTCCGCGCACGAGTTCGGCCCCGGCTACCGCCTCGTGCTGGGCTCGATCGCCGCCGACCTGCAGATGAGCGTCGTGCCCGTGCGCGAAGCCATCCGCCGGCTCGAAGCCGAACGGCTGGTGACCTTCGAGAAGAACGTCGGCGCCCGGGTCTCGGTCGTCGATGAAGACGAGTACGTGCACACCATGCAGACGCTGAGCCTGGTCGAGGGGTTCGCCACCCGCCTCGCGGCGCCGCACCTGAGCGGCGACGACCTCCTCCGGGCCGCCGAGATCAACGACCGCATGCGCAGGCTGCTCGACGACTTCGACGCGTACCGCTACACGCAGCTGAACCAGCAGTTCCATCAGGTGCTGTTCGACCACTGCCCCAACCCGCACATCCTCGATCTCGTCGGCCGCGGCTGGTCACGGCTCGCCGGCCTGCGTGACACCTCCTTCGCGCTGATCCCCGGCCGCCCGCATCACTCGGTAGACGAGCACGATCGCATCCTCGACCTCATCCGCGACGGGGCCGACCCGCTCGAGATCGAGATGACCACCCGCAACCACCGCCTGCGCACCCTGGACGCGTTCCTCGAGGCGCGGCATTCCGACACCCCTCACCCTCCGACCACGACAGAAGGACGATGATGACCGACGTGTACACCCCGGCAGACCTGCCCGAACGCATCCAGCACTACATCGACGGCGCGTTCGTCGACTCGATCGACGGCGACACCTTCGAGGTGCTCAATCCGGTGACCAACGAGACCTACGTTCATGCCGCGGCCGGCAAGAAGGCCGACATCGACCGTGCCGTCGCCGCCGCGGCTCGCGCGTTCACCGAAGGCCCCTGGCCGCGGATGCTGCCCCGCGAACGCTCCCGCGTGCTGCACCGCATCGCCGACATCGTCGAATCCCGTGACGCGCGGCTGGCAGAGCTGGAGTCCTTCGACTCGGGACTGCCGATCACTCAGGCTCTCGGTCAGGCCCGCCGTGCCGCCGAGAACTTCCGCTTCTTCGCCGACCTCATCGTCGCGCAGGCCGACGACGCCTACAAGGTGCCGGGCAAGCAGATGAACTACGTCAACCGCAAGCCGATCGGCGTCGCCGGGCTCATCACGCCCTGGAACACCCCGTTCATGCTCGAGTCGTGGAAGCTCGCCCCCGCGCTCGCGACGGGCAACACGGTCGTGCTCAAGCCGGCCGAGTTCACGCCCCTGTCGGCATCGCTGTGGGCGGGGATCTTCGAGGAGGCGGGCCTGCCGCAGGGCGTGTTCAACCTCGTCAACGGCCTCGGCGAAGACGCCGGTGACGCACTCGTCAAGCACCCCGACGTGCCGCTCATCTCGTTCACGGGCGAGAGCCGCACCGGGCAGATCATCTTCGGCAACGCGGCCCCGTACCTCAAGGGCCTGTCGATGGAGCTCGGCGGGAAGAGCCCCGCTGTCGTCTTCGACGACGCCGACCTCGACACCGCGGTCGACGCCTGCATCTTCGGTGTCTTCTCGCTCAACGGTGAGCGCTGCACCGCAGGCTCGCGTGTGATCGTGCAGCGCGGTATCTACGACGAGTTCGTCGAGAAGTTCGCCGCTCTCACCAAGCGGGTCAAGGTGGGCCTCCCCCACGACCCCACCACCGAAGTGGGTGCGCTCGTGCACCCCGAGCACTACGACAAGGTGATGAGCTACGTCGAGATCGGCAAGGGCGAGGGGCGCCTCATCGCCGGCGGCGGCCGCCCGGAGGGCTTCCCCACCGGCAACTACGTCGCTCCGACCGCGTTCGCCGACGTGGCACCCGACGCACGGATCTTCCAGGAGGAGATCTTCGGCCCGGTCGTGGCGATCACCCCGTTCGACACCGAGGAAGAGGCCCTCGCCCTGGCCAACAACACGCGGTACGGGCTGGCGGCGTACATCTGGACCAACGACCTCAAGCGGGCGCACAACTTCGCGCAGGCCGTCGAGGCCGGCATGGTGTGGCTGAATTCGAACAACGTGCGTGACCTGCGCACCCCGTTCGGCGGCGTGAAGGCGTCGGGCCTCGGACACGAGGGCGGCTACCGCTCGATCGACTTCTACACCGATCAGCAGAGCGTGCACATCACCCTCGGCGAACCGCACAACCCGGCATTCGGCAAGCAGGACCTCGACGACCCCGACCCGCGCTGAGCCCACCCCCACATCCGATCTCAAGCAAGGACGCTGACATGACAAACCGTGACGACATGACCCTCACCTCCTCCGGCTACTACGTGAGCCAGGAGGCACCGATCCACTCCGACAACCCGGTCAGCACTCCGACCGCGACGCCGCCGGACATCCTGCGCTGCGCGTACATGGAACTCGTGGTGACCGACCTCGCGGCATCCCGCCAGTTCTACGTCGACGTGCTCGGTCTCTACGTGACCGCAGAAGACGACGACGCGATCTACCTGCGCTCCACCGAGGAGTTCATCCACCACAACCTCGTACTCCGCAAGGGCCCGGTCGCCGCGGTCGCCGCGTTCTCGTACCGGGTGCGCTCGGCTGAAGACCTCGACCGCGCCGTCGAGTTCTACACCGAGCTGGGCTGCGACGTGCGCCGCAACCCCGAGGGCTTCGTGATGGGCATCGGCGACTCGGTGCGCGTCGTCGACCCGCTGGGCTTCCCGTACGAGTTCTTCTTCGAGACCACGCACGTCGAGCGCCTGTCGTGGCGCTACGACCTGCACACCCCCGGCGAGCTGGTGCGCCTCGACCACTTCAACCAGGTCACCCCCGATGTGCCGCGCGCGGTGCGCCACTATCAGGACCTCGGGTTCCGCGTCACGGAGGACATCCAGGACGACGAGGGCACCGTGTACGCCGCCTGGATGCGACGCAAGCCCACCGTGCACGACACGGCGGCCACCGGCGGCGACGGCCCGCGCATGCACCACGTCGCGTTCGCGACGCACGAGAAGCACAACATCCTCGCGATCTGCGACAAGCTCGGCGCGCTGCGGCGGTCGGATGCCATCGAGCGCGGCCCCGGTCGCCACGGCGTCTCCAACGCCTTCTACCTCTACCTGCGCGACCCCGACGGTCACCGCGTCGAGATCTACACGCAGGACTACTACACGGGCGACCCGGACAACCCGGTGATCACCTGGGACGTGCACGACAACCAGCGCCGCGACTGGTGGGGCAACCCGGTGGTGCCCTCCTGGTACACCGACGCCTCGCTCGTGCTCGACCTCGACGGCAACCCGCAGCCGGTCATCGCACGCACCGACAGCTCCGAAATGGCCGTCACGATCGGCGCCGACGGCTTCTCGTACACCCGTCGCGACGAGGGCGAAGAGTCGATGCCCGAGTACAAGCAGGGCGAGTACAAGCTGGGCCACCAGCTCTGACCAGCAGTACGAGGAGAGGATGACGGATGCTGTCACCTGAGACCGTTCAGGCGCTCGCCGCAGAGCTGGCCGAAGCCGACCGGACGCACGGCGTGATGACGCGGATCACGGCGCGACACCCCGAGGCGACTGTGGAGGACTCCTACGCGATCCAAGGCGTGTGGCGCGATGCGCAGATCGCCTCCGGCCGTCGGCTCGTGGGGCGCAAGATCGGGCTCACGTCGAAGGCGATGCAGCAGGCGACGGGCATCACCGAGCCTGACTACGGCGTCATGTTCGACGACACCGTGTACGCGTCTGGTGCCGAGATCCCGGTCGACCACTTCTCGAACGTGCGCATCGAGGTGGAGCTCGCCTTCGTGCTGAAGGAGCCTCTCGAGGGGCCTGACTGCACGCTCGAGGATGCCCTCGCGGCGATCGACTACGCGGTGCCGGCGCTCGAGGTGCTCAACTCGCACATCGAGCTGGAGGGGCGCACGATCGTCGACACCATCAGCGACAACGCCGCGTATGGCGCGATGGTGCTCGGCGACGTGCACAAGCGCCCGGATGAGATCGACCTGCGCTGGGTGCCCGGTGTTCTCTCGCGCAACGGCGAGATCGAAGAGACCGGCGTCGCCGCCGGCGTGCTCGGGCATCCGGCCACCGGGGTGGCGTGGCTGGCGAACAAGTTCCACCAGCACGGCGCGCGGCTCGAGGCCGGCGAGATCATCCTGGCAGGATCGTTCACCAGGCCCATGTGGGTCTCGCGCGGCGATGTCGTGCGGTGCGACTACCGCGAGATGGGAGTGATCGAATGCCGCTTCGTCTAGATCCGTCATTCCGTGAGGCATTGGATGCCTCGGGTCGCCCGCTTGTGGGCATGTGGGCGTGCACCGGCAGCCCGCTGGTCACCGAGATCGCCGCGGGATCGGGCCTGGACTGGCTGCTGATCGACATGGAGCACTCGGCGAACTCGTTGGAGTCGGTGCAGGTACAGCTGCAGGTCGTGGCGGGGTATCCCGTCACGCCGGTCGTGCGGGTGCCCTCGAACGATGCCGTGGCGCTCAAGCAGGTGCTCGATCTGGGCGCGCAGAACGTGATCGTACCGATGGTGTCATCGGCCGACGAGGCGCGGGCGGCCGTCGCCTCGGTGCGATATCCGCCGTTCGGGGTGCGCGGGGTGGGCAGCGCCTTGGCGCGCAGCGCCCGCTGGAACCGCGTGGACGGCTACCTGCAGGATGCCTCGACGCACACGTCGCTGACCGTGCAGATCGAGAACACCGCTGGCGTCGAGGCGGCAGCAGAGATCGCCGCGGTCGACGGGGTGGATGCCGTGTTCGTGGGCCCCAGCGACCTCGCCGCGTCGATGGGTCTGATCGGTCAGCAGACGCATCCCGAGGTGCTCGATGCGGTGGCGCGCGTCTTCGCGGTCATGCATGAGGCGGGTAAGCCCGTGGGTGTGAACGCCTTCGATCCGGCAGCCGCCGACGACTACATGGCCCGAGGCGCCGACTTCGTCGCCGTGGGCGCCGACGTGGCCCTGCTCGCCCGTGCATCCGAGGCACTGGCGGCGCGATTCCTGCCTACGGCAGAGGGCGGCGAGCGCGCGAGCTACTGACTCCCGGTGCGCCCCTGGTGCGCATGATTGGATGAAAGGATGCCGCAGCCGGAGCCCCTCGAATGAGTCGTACCTTCGCGGCGATGGGCGACCGCAATTTCCGGTGGTTCTTTCTTGCCCGTGCGATCACGATGATCACCGGCTCGATGTCGGCGATCGCCCTGGCCTTCGCCGTGCTCGAGATCGACAACGATCCGGCCAGACTGTCGTACGTGCTCACGGCGTTCACGGTGAGCAACATCGTCTTCGTGCTCTTCGGAGGCGTTGTCGCTGATCGCCTGCCGCGGGCCCTGGTGATCCAGACCTGCTACGTGGTCGACATCCTCTCGATCGGAGCGATCGCGGTACTGCTGTTCACCGGCACCGCCACCGTGCCCGTCATGGTCGCTCTTGCCTCGGTCAACGGCGCCTCGACCGCGTTCGTGCTGCCGGCCATGCAGGGAATCATCCCGCAGCTGACCCGCCCGGAGACCCTGCAGCAGGCGAACGCGATGCTGTCTTTCGTGCGATCGGCGGTGGTCATCGGCGGGCCGATCATCGCCGGCATCCTCGTCACCACGGTCGGTCCGGCGTGGGCGATGGTCGTGCAGGTGGCCGGCTGGCTCGTCGCGATCCCCGTACTCGCCCTCGTGAAGCTGCCTCCGCCGGCCGGCACCGGCACCTTCTCGATGTTCGCCGACCTGCGCGTGGGATGGGGCGAATTCTGGAGCCGGAGCTGGCTGTGGACGATCGTGCTCGCCTTCATGGTGATGAACGCCATCCACATCGGCGCGTGGGGCGTGGTCGGCCCGTACATCGCGAAGAACGATGAGCGCCTCGGCATCGCCGGCTGGGGCTGGGTACTCAGCGCCGAGGGCGTGGGCGTGCTGTTGATGACGCTCGTGCTGATGTGGCTGCCGCTGCGTCGGCCGCTGCGGTGGGGCATGATCGGCATGGCCGCATTCGCCCTCCCGCTGGTGCTGTTGGGGGCGCATCCGGTGGTGTTCGCGGTGGCGGCCGCCGCCTTCCTCGCCGGCCTCGGCCATGAGGTGTTCAGCACCGGCTGGAACGTGGCCATGATGGAGAACATCCCCGGCGACAAACTCTCACGCGTGTCGAGCTACGACATGCTCGGCAGCTTCGTGGTCATGCCCATCGGCACCCTCGTCTACGGATGGCTGATCACGCGCGCAGACCCCGCCACCGTGCTCACCGCATCGGCCGCCATCTACGCGGCCGTCGCCCTGGCCACCCTGTTGGTGCCGAGCGTGTGGCGCATGGGACGGGTGAGCCCTGCGAGCGACACCAGCCGCGTGCGCGAGGGTGCGAATTCATAGCCTGGTGCGTGAGACTGGGGGCATGAGCGTCGAAGCCCTGAGATCCCTCGCCGACCGTGCCGCCCTGTTCACCGCCCTGCGCCAGGATCAGCTCGCCACCGCGACCGAAGCCCTCGGCCCGTACCGCTGGGATGTTGACCTGTCTGCCGGCACGGTGACCTTCGTCTCGGATGCCGACCCGGCACGCACCCTCGTCGCGGGAGCGCACCTGGTCGCGTCGATCGCTCCCGGCCCCCGCTCGCTGATGTGGTCGTGGGCGCTGCCGCAGGGCGATCCGATCGGGGTGACCACCCGCATGCGGGAGTACGGCGAGCAGCACGGTGTCACCGCTCTCACCGCCCCGGAGGTCGCGTTCCCTGATGACACCGGCGACGATCTGCAGGCCTGGATCGCAGAATTCGCGCATGTGATCGGCGGCGCGGCCGTGGAGATCAGCGGGCAGTCCCCCTACTTCTCGGCCAACGTCGGCGGCACGCGCGCTGTGCTGCTGCTCGACGGCGTGGTGGCATCGCTGACGGTCGCAACGGCGCTGACGGCGCTGCCCCGCATCCTCTCCGGGCTCACCCTCAGCGACCCCCGCACCTCGGTGTGGGATCTCGCACGCCTCGCGGGATGGCAGCTGGACTGGGCGGATGCCGAGTTCACCGGCGCGACCGTGTCGGATGCGACCGGGAGCGCGACGTTCCGCTTCGACGAATTCGCCCGGATCACCAACATCCAGGCGCAGCTGGGCGCCCAAGCCTGAGCTGGCCTCAGCGCCCCAGGCGCTGGCGCGCGGTGTTGCGTCCCTTGGTGACGGGTACCCGGGTGGTGGCCGCGGCCAGGCCAAACGCGGGCATGTCGCCGTAGACCGTCTCGATGTCGACGATCGGCACTTGATAGGTCTCGTGCCAGATACCGACGTCACCGCTGCCCATCGAGGTGCGCATGAACTCGCGCCAGGCGGCCAGGTGAGGCGCGTCACGGTCGGCGGCGAACCGCTGCAAGTGCTCGGGGCTCTCCCAGTACGACAGCAGCAGCGTGGTGCGCCCGAACCAGCTGTGCGCGCCGAGCAGCCCCGCCTCGGGATGCTCCATGAGGTGGCGGATCATCGGTGCCATCTGGCTGGCGGTGCGCCACACCCGGCCCAGCTTCCACCATCGGTTCGCGCGCATCCCGATGAGGAACACGGTGATGTCTGAGCGCTCTGGCGCCGCCGTGAACCGTCCAGGGAAGACTTCCTGTGCCATGATTCTCACCTTTCCTGATTCCGTAACAACGTTACGAAACGACGTTACGATACAATCGACGCCATGGCAAGACCCCCTGTGTATGACGAGGCGCTCCGGGTGCGCCTGCTCGACGCTGCCGCCGAGATTATCGACCGCAAGGGGCCCGCGCGCCTCAGCCTGCGTGACGCCGCGCAGGCCGCCGGCACGTCGACATCCGCGGTGTACGCGCTCTTTGGAGGCAAGGCCGAGTTGGTCACAGCGGTCATCGAGCATGGGTTCACGTCGTTCGGCCGCGCGCAGGCGATGGCCGAACCCGAGGGCCTGCGCGCGCTCGGCGTCGCCTACCGCTCGTGGGCGCTGCATAACCCGGCGCTGTACCGACTCATGTTCGGCGGTGCGATGCTCACGGTCGCGGACTGCTCCCCCGACCCTGCGACGACGCAGGAGTCGATGATGCCACTCGTGCGCGCGCTGGTGAAGGGAGGCCTGGCGACCGAAGCCGACTCCCCGCGGGCCGCTCTCGCCATCTGGGCGCAGGTGCATGGCGCCGTGAGTCTGGAATTCGCCGGGGTCGCCGGCGCGGATGCGCCATGGGACGCGGTCTACGACTCGGTGCTCGACACCATCGAACGCGGCTTTCGGCCCGCCTGAACGTGTGTCAGCCTGAGGATATGAAGAACATGATCGTGCGGTTCGCCTCGCTCTACGCCTTCACTGTCGTGGTGCTCCTGGTGATCGGCCTGCTGATGCCCACCGTGCGCGTCGGGTTGCACGCGCTCTGGGCGGGCGTGATCCTCGCCCTTGCGGCGCTCTTCCTCAAGCCCGCACTCACGTCGCTGTTCCGCCGCTCGGCCGCGAAGTCCGCCGCGCAACGCACCAGGGCCGGCGAGAAGGTCGTGCAGTATGTGCTGGTGTTCCTCGTCGAGCTCATCCTCTGGGTGCTGACGGTGTGGCTCAGCGGCGTCTCGGTGCGCGGGTTCTTCTGGGGCTACGTCATCCCACCGCTGGTCCTGCTCATCGGCTGGGTGATCTACGACCGGGTCGACGACCGGATGAGCGCCACCGCCGGCCGGCTGTACGACAGCGCGCACGCGAAGGTGCGCGGCGGGCAGGCTCCGGCTAAGACCTCACCGGAGACGCCGCAGACGCGCGCGGGCGGCGCCGAGCTCAACGACGGGCTGACGGCCGAACAGCGCCGGATGCTGGACGAGCTCTGACCTCTGCGCGCGCACCCAGACACGACAAAGGGCCGATGACCACGGGGGGCATGGTCATCGGCCCTGGACCGGGTCAGATCATTCGCCGACGAAGATGCCGTTGCGGCGCTTGGCGATGATGTACAGCACCACACTGATGGCACACAGCACGGCGATGTACACCGGGAAGACGGCGTGCAGACCGATGCTCTGCAACCAGACGAACAGGTACGAGGCGGTTCCGCCGAACAGCGCGACGCCGATGCCGTAGCCCAACCCCACCGCGGTACCGCGGCAGTACTGCGGGAACAGCGAGTTGGCGACCGTGTTGAAGATGGTCAGGTTGACCACGAGTACGAGCGAGCCGCCGATCATGACCGCCGCGAGCGAACCGATGCCACCGCCGGTGTACAGCAGCACCAGGAAGATGGTCGGGATCGCGACGATACGGGCGATGACGAACCAGCGCGACAGCGGCCACTTGTCGATGATCTTGCTGAGCACCATGGCGCCGAGCGTGAGGATGATGCTCATGGTGGTCGAGACCGCGAAGACACCGGTCGGGTCCTCACCGAAAGTGCCCGTGGCCATCGACGGCAGGCCGGAGAGCCACGTGTAGTTGTAGGCCATGATGGCACCGACGATGAAGATGACGGCGAGGACACTCACCCAGCGGCTGCCGACACCGCGCCAGACGACGACGGCTTCGGTACGGGTCGAGGCCTTGTTGGCGACCTCTCCGCTCTCGGTGATGAGCGTCTCGGGCAGCGACCGGCGCAGCCACAAGACGACCAGACCGAGCACGCCACCGAGGATGAACGGCACGCGCCAGCCGTACTCCCCCATCGCGGTCGCGCCCAGAAGGGCGCTGGTGGCGAAAGCGGTGAGCGGTGCGAGCAGGTTTCCCAGGTTGTTGAAGAAGGCCATGAATCCGGCGACGTAGCCGGGACGGTTCGGCACAAGCTCCAGACCATACGCGTTGCTCAGCGGCGCCTCGATGCCTGCCGCGAAGCCCTGCAACAGGCGACAGACGACGACGATGATGCCGGCCCAGACACCGATCTGTGCGTGCGTGGGCATCACACCGATGACGAAGCTCGCCGCGGCGGTCACACCAATCGAACCGATCATGACAAGGCGACGACCGACACGGTCGGCGACCATGCCGAACACGACGCCACCAATGGGTCGGGCGACGAAGCCGACCGCGAAGACAGCCAGGGAGTTCAGCGTCGAGGACAGCGGGCTGTCCCCGGGGAAGAAGGCGGTGCCAATGTAGACGGACAGCAGCCCGAACATCGCCCAGTCAAACCACTCGAGGGCGTGCCCCGCACTGAGGGCGAACAGGTTGCGCCGGTCGCGCTTGCGCGCCTCGGCTGTGGTGGCGCTCGCGTCGTTTCGCGCGGCCTCTTGTTCCAGCATGTCAGCGAGCTCCTTCGCTCTGGGGCGGCGACTGCCAGCGGGTGCGGACGCCACGTTTCAGGGGGTGTGATCGCTATACTATAGCATTTGACGGGGTCGTACCAGACCTCTGACGAGGATCACGAAGGACAAGGTGACACGACGATGACGACACTCACCCCCACCGACCAGGAACTCATCCAGGCGGCATCCGATCTGCTGCTGCGCACGCACGACGCTGCGCTGCACCGCGTGGCCGCCGCCGCCCGCGGGGTCTCCGGCGCTGTGTATCTCGGGCTGAGTCTTGCCACTCCCCGCGTGAGTGTGTGCGCCGAGAGCAGCGCGATCGCCAACGCGAAAATGGCCGGCGAGGAGGCCATCACGACCATCGTGTCCGTCGGGCTGGATCCTGCTGACTGCCCCGTCGTCATCAATCCCTGCGGCGTGTGTCGCGAGGTCGTGCCGTCGTTCGGACGCGACCTGCACGTGCTCGTGTCCGTGAACGACGATGTCACCGCGGTGACATCGGATGCCTTGCTTCCGATGCCCTGGGTGCGCGCGCGCCCTTACTCCTGAGCACACTCCTCCGAGCGCACACACGAGGAGGGGGCCCGGACTTCCGGGCCCCCTCCTCGTGCGTGCATCTGGTTTAGCGCCAGGGCAGCGGCCGGCGCAGGGTCTCACCGATCAGCTCGAGCACGCCGTCGAAGTCCATGTCGAAGACGACCCGGTGCACCGGACGCGTCTCGCCCTTCACCGGGTGCACCCCGGCCAGATAGCGGTCACCGGTCTGGGGATCCTCGAAGGTCTGCAGCGGCCGTTGAACGGCACCGGCGACGAGGTCAGGGCGCAACAGGCTGGCCACCGCGAGACTGTCATTGATGCCCATGGTGCGATGACCGTCCGGCTGCGGGTACGACCGGGTGTAGAACCCGGCGTAGTCCGCGCTGATCTTCGTGATGAGTTCGGCCGGCGCGTGGCCGGTGCTCTCAGCGATGTCGAGGAAGAACTGCTCGGGAACCATCGCCTGTCGCGTGACGTAGGGGCCGCACCAGGTCACGTCCCCCGGGCGTGACGCGACGATCTCAGCGGCATCGATGTCGAAGGACACGTTCGGATCGCGCGAGACCCGGAACCGACGATCGGCCCACGGCTCCGTGTCGCCGTAGAGCGCGGGGCCGAGCGTGCCCACGATCGTGGTGCTGCGCAGTTTCTGCAGCAGGTCGGGTTCGATCTCGATGGCCCGGGCGAGGTTGGTCTGCGGGCCGAGCGCGATGTAGTCGATCTCACCTTCGTGCTCGCGCACGAGGTCGAGGATGACCTGCACGCCGTCCGGCTCGGTGGGCACCGAGATCTGCGGCCTCAGTCCCGTATTGCCGAACCCGTCCTCACCGTGAATGCCAGGGTTCAGGCGCAGCTCCGCCTTGAGCGGGGCGTCGCTGCCACGGTAGACCGGCACGTCCTGACGCCCTGCGGTGTCGAGCACATAACGGGCATTGTCGGCTGCCCGTTCGCCCGTGGTGTTGCCGAAGACGCTGACCGCCGCGAGGATCTCGACGTCAGGATCGGCGGCGAGCAGCAGGAGCGCGAGGGCGTCATCCACTCCGGTGTCGGTGTCTACGATGACTTTTCTCATGGGTTACCTTCCCTTGGCTGATGTGTCGGTGGGGCTCCGCTGGCGCGATGCCTGATCAGGGCGCGCTCAGGCCCACCTCGGCGAACGCCGCACGCGCGCGGTCACTGGTGAGCAAGGCGATGAAGTCGAGGGCGGCCTGCGGGGCATCCGGCCGCGCGGCGATCGCGAAGCGCCCGTAAGACTGCAGCTCGTGAGGGATCGGCTCGACGACATGCGCGCCAGGGACGGAACGCAACTCGCTGACCTGCTGGATGGCGACGTCGGCGCGGCCATCGACGACAGCCTCGGCGGTCAGGCCGGTCTCGAACCGCACGGCACGTTCGTCGATGCGCCCGAGCAGGTCACGCCGGCGCATCTGCTCCATGAAGTGCAGCCCGCTCGCACCGGAGAGAGTGTAGGCCACTGCACGAGCGCCGAGCAGATAGTCGAGAAACGCCTCGGTTCCGGCATTCGCGGGCGCAGGAGAGTCGGCGAGGCGGGCGAAGCCGACCGCCGAGACGGCGACCTCGGTGATCGTCTCAGGGTCAAGCAGCCCTTGCGCGGCGGTCTGTTCAAGCGACGAGGTGACTCCGAGCAGCAGGTCGGGGCGCGCGCCCTCGGCCATCCGCTGCAGCAGCACAGTGGTCGGTTCGAAGGTTGTCTCCACGGCCTCGGTGCGCTCCGCCTCGAAGACAGGGATGAGGGTTTCTACGAGCGGCTGCTTGACGACGAGTCCGCTGTACAGGGTGATCATCTCGGGGTGCTCTCTCGGGGGTCGGTGCGGCTTCGTAGCGCCGCCAGCTGATCGGGTGTGAGGGGTGCCGTGCGCATACCCCGGGTGAGGAAGAAGAGCTGGGCCGTGTGCTCGAGCTCTTCCAGCGCGTCCAGCGCGGTGTCCAAATCAGGCCCGGCGACGACCGGACCGTGGTTGCGCAACAGCAAGGCGTGCCCGGCCCGCGCTGCGCGCTCGACCGCCGCGGTGGCGACGGGGTCACCCGGCGCCGCGTATGGCAGCAGCTGGAGGCGACCGACACGCATGCCGTAATAGGCCGTGAGGGGAGGCAACGGGTCGTCCGGATCAATCTCCTCGAGCACGGACAGCGCCGCCGAGTGCACGGAATGGGTGTGCACGACGGCGTGCGCGCTCGGTCGCTCGCGGAGCATGGCGACATGCAGGAACGCCTCCTTGGTCGGACGCGGTCCACTCACGTGCGTGCCATCCGCCTCGAGTAGTGACAGCTCGTCGGCGGCCACGTCGCCCAGGCTCACCCCCGTGGGAGTGACGAGGATCCGATCGCCGTCACGGACGGCCAGGTTGCCGGTGCGACCGTGCGTGAGGCCACGGTCATGGATCGAATGAGCGACCCGCACGATGTCGTCGCGCACCGAGCCGCTCATACGAGCGCACCTTCACGTGCGACGTCGACGAACAGATCCGCATCGCCGAAGTTGCCAGACTTGAGCACCATCTGCAGCCCGTGAGCAGTGTCGTGGATCCAGGGTGCTCCGAGTGCTGCTTCGCGACCGACGACGGCGACCTGGGTGCCGAGCGCCTTGATCACCTCGCCGGACGTCTCCCCGCCCGCGATGAGCAGGCGACGGATGCCGCGCGCGTTCAGGCCGGCAGCGATGACTCCTGCCGCCCTCTCATACAGCGCGCCCAGCGCAGGATCCGTGCCTTCGCGCTCCGCGGCGGTGCTCGACGAGTAGATCAGCGCCGATGCCTCGGCGGGCTGCGCGTCCCACCAGCGCAGCGCGCGCTCGGCGAGCTGCTCGGCGCTCTCATCCTCGCCGGCGATGAGTCGGTAGGAGGCACCGCCGGTCTGCTGGAAGTGGGTGATCTGCTCAAGCGTTCGCCGCGAACAGCTGCCCGCGAGGATGGCTGTGCGTCCGGGAGCGGGAGCAGGGATCTCGGCCTCCGACTGTGGATGCCACATGGCCATCGCACCGATCAACCCGGCAGAACCCGCGGCGAGCGGCGCGCCATCGATCGCTTCGGCCAGTACGAGAAGATCGTCCTCGCCGGTGGCATCGGCCACCAGGTGGGTGACTCCTGCATCCTGCGCCGCAGCGATGCGGTCGCGCACCTCATCGACGCCTGCGCGCACGACGTCGAGGGAGAGCAGTTCGACCTCACCCGTGGTCTGGGGGGTGAGCAGCCTCAGCGCCGAGGATTCACGCATGGGAGTGACGGGATGGTCGCGCATATGCGTCTCAGCCAGCAGCGACTCGCCGACGAACAGGTGCCCCTGGTAGACGGTGCGCCCGTGCAGCGGAGCGGCGGGCGTCGTGAGCACGAGAGGGACACCGAGCTCTTCGGCCACCGCGTCGGTGATCGGACCGATGTTGCCCTCCGGCGTCGAGTCGAAGGTCGAGCAGTATTTGATGTAGAACTGCTGCGCGCCGAGGCTCTGCAGGGTCGACAGCGCGGTGAGGCTCAGGCGCACGGCATCGTCCACCGGCATCGAGCGCGTCTTCAGCCCGATGACGACGGCATCCGCATCCGCCGAGACGGAGCCACTGTCATCGAGCTCGGGGGTCAGGGCGAGCAGGGTGCGCAGACCGGCGCGGCTCAGCGCCGCGGCGACATCGGTGGCGCCGGTGACATCGTCGGCGATGACGCCGATCATGACGTGGCCTCGGCGACACCGGCCTGCAACACCCGGGCCGCGGCGTGCGGACCGTCGAGCACGGGGGTGCCGAAGCGGGCGGCGAGCGCAGCCGCAGCCGGCGCCAACGAGTACTGGGCGAGCACGATGACGTCATACCGGTCGTCGTAGGTCGCGATCGCGTCACCGAGCAGCTGCGCGAGGTCGGCTCCAGCGGGGCGCGCGGCGGCCGCGACGACGAGGGGATTGACGGCTGTCGTGACTCCGGCGTCGGCGAACGCGGCACGCAGTCGCTCGGTGCTGTCGGTGGCCGCGGAGTCGAGCGAGGCGACGAGCAGCACACGCTCCGGACGCAGGGCCACGGTCTCTGCAAAGAGAGGTCCGTCCGCCGAGAGCACGGCGACGCCGTCGACGGCCTGGTCGCGCACCTCGGCGCGGGCGCCGAACTGCGAGCAGGTCAGCAACACGCCGTCGGCGCCGCCGGCGAGCGCGAGCTCGATGAGGTGATCCATCCGGTCGGCCAACGGCGCGGTGATACCCCCCTGCTGCTGCGCGTCGGCGAGAAGGCGATCATCGAGCAGGTTCCACACCGTCGCTTCGGGCAGAGCTTCGGCGATGGCGTCGGCCGCCGGCGGGATGGCAAGGGGTGTGGCGCTGATCAACGCGATGCGCGTGTTCATCGGTTCATCTCCTTTGTCCAGCCGAGGCCGGCATCGGTTCCGGCGAGCGGACCATACTCGCACCCGATCCAGCCGTCGTAGCCGCTCTCAGCTATGGCGGCGAGCACACGCGGATAAGCGATCTCACCTGTTCCCGGTTCACCGCGCCCCGGGTTGTCTGCGATTTGCACGTGGATTACGTGTGGGAGCAGGGCTTCGAAACGTTCGATCACATTCCCCCGGTCGACCTGAGCGTGGTACACGTCGAACAGCACACCGACGTGCGCGGGGTCGACGGCCTCCGCGACCGCGGCGGCCGTCTCCATCGAGGCGAGCCCGTAGCCGGGCTGATCACGCTTGTTGATCGCCTCGAGGGCAACCCGGACGCCGCTGTGTGCGGCCTGCTGGGCGGCCCAGGCGATGTTGTCGACATAGGTCGCGAAGGCGAGGTCGGGCTCGGCGTCGGCTGGACGCAGGCCGCTCATCACATGCACGATCGGAGCGCCAAGCACGGTTGCGTAGGCGAGTGCCTGCTCGACGCCGGCCCGGAACTCTGCACGGGCGCCGGGAACGTACGCCGCACCCATCGCCGTCGCGGACCCAGCCGGACCACCGGGTGTGTTGATCAGCGCCAGAGCGAGACCGGCATCGTCGAGGAGCGAGCGCACGCGGTCGGCGGGGAGCGCATAGGGCGATGCGAACTCCACACCGGTGAAGCCGGACGCAGCAGCCGCGTCGAAGCGCGCCTCGAACGGTAGCTCGGTGTACATCCACTTGAGGTTGGCGGCCAGGCGCAGCAGCCCCGATGCGGTCTCGACGATCATGCCGACACGGCCTCCCGCTCGGGGTTGACGACGAACTGCGGCGTCCCGCCCGCGAGCACCTCGATCACGTTGACCGCGGCCATCCGTCCAGATTCGCCGCGCGCCTCGCGGGTGGCGCCGGCGACGTGCGTGGTGGCCAAGATGCCGGGGGTGTGCAGCAGGGGGCTGTCGTGGGGCAGCGGCTCTGACGCGAAGACGTCGAACGCGGCGCCACCGATCACTCCCCCGCTGACGGCCGCGACGAGGGCATCCTCATCCACGATGCCACCGCGCGCGGTGTTGATGAGGATGGCATCATCCTTCATCTTCGCCAGGCGGTCGGCGTCGATGAGGTTGCGGGTGGAGTCGTCCAGGAACAGGTGCAGAGTAATGAAGTCGGAGTTCTCGAGCACCTCCTCCAGCTCGGCCCGGCGCACGCCGTTGGCGGCCGCGTACTCCTCATCGAAGTACGGGTCGTAGGCGATGACGTCCATGCCGAAGCCCCGGGCGAGTCCGGCGACGGCCTTGCCGATCGAGCCGAATCCGAGGATGCCGAGGGTGGCGCCGCGCAGTTCCCGACCGGTGAGCTGCTGCCAGGTGCCCGCAGCGAGGTTCGCGATGTTCTCGGGGATTCGGCGCGCGGCGGCGAGCATGAGCGCGAAGACGTGCTCGGCGACGGCCTGCCGGTTGGCACCGGCGGTCACGCACACGGGAATCCCGCGCGCACTGGCCGCCGCCACGTCAACGCTGTCGTAGCCGACGCCCGTGCGCACGATGATCTCCAGCTTCTCGGCAGCATCCACATCGCCCGCGCGCAGCGGCTGCGTGCCGGCGATGATCGCCCGCACGCCGGAGAGCAGGGTCTCGCGCTCATCGTCGGGCAGGCCGAGCAGATCCGGCTCGTGCCGGGTGCTGAGCCCCGCCTCGCGGAGCAAGAGGTCGACCTCGTCCCCCGGGTGCAGGAACGCGGTCGTGATCAGGACATCGGTGGATGCGGTGGTGCTCACCAGATCCCCCCTTCGTAGTCGGATGCGGTGAAGGCGCCGCCGTGGAACTGCGGCGCGGGAGCGGTGCGGTCGACGTCGCCCGAATACGCCGCGGCGTCATCCTGCGGCTGGTAGCCGATGGCGGCCCAACCGGCGGAGCCATCCCACCAGCCATCGGTGTTGGCGGAGCAGCCGTAGACGACCTGGCAGCCAACCGGGCCACTCTCGATGGCACAACGGGTGAGCTCGATGCCGTCGCGCCAGCTCAGCCACAGGGCGAGTTGACGCACGTCCTCAGGCGCGGGGCGGAACGTGCCGATGCGCACGAGCACCGATTCCACGCCCCACTTGTCGTGATACAGGCTCGCGAGCGCCTCACCGAAGGCCTTCGAGACACCGTAGTAGGTGTCCGGGCGCAGGGTGGCGCTCTCATCGAGCACGTCCTCGGCCGGATGGAACCCGACGACATGGTTCGAGCTGGCGTAGACGACGCGGCGGACGCCGGCCCGGCGGGCCGCCTCATACACGTGATAGGTGCCGTCGATGTTCGCGCTGCGGATCTGCTCATAGGGCGCCTCATCGGCGACACCGCCCAGGTGCACGATCACGTCGATGCCCTGGGCCGCGGCGGTGAGGGCATCGAGGTCTGCCAGATCGCCGATGACGACCTCCTCGGCGGGGAAGAGCTCGCCCTCCGGCGCGGAGCGCGCGAAGAGCACGACGCGATCGTAACGGCCGGCCAGGCCTTCGCGGATCACACGACCCATCCGGCCCGTACCTCCGGTGTACAACACAGTGGTCATCGGCATCCTCTCGTCTTCGGCGTCAGCCGATGCTCCGGTCCTGCTCGCCGCCGGTACCGTCGGCGAAGTATCCGATCGTGGCGCGCGGCGCGTGCGTGCGCACCGGTCGCCCGTCGGCGAGCGTGAGACCCACGTCGTGCCCCGGCAGCAGTAAGCCGTCGGTGTCCTTCACGAGCGACCGAAGTCGGTCGATCGTGGCGGTGCTGGCCTCGTCGTCCATCGACGAGTCGGCGCGCAGCGTGGTCAGTTCGTACACGTTCTTGACCGCATCGCCGGCGAAGAGCATGGGCCGCGCGGTGTTCTCGGTGAAGAACGCCAGGTGGTGCGGCGTGTGCCCCGGGCTGGCTACAGCGTGGATGCCGGGAATGATCTCGGCTCCAGCACGGATCCGTTCGACGCCCTCCCGGCGACGGCGCAGTTCCTGCACGTGCAGGTCAGGGATGAACTTCGTGCCGGCGGGTTGCTCGGCAGCCCAGGCGAGCTCCCTCTCCCCCACCCAGGTGGTGGCGTTCGGAAACATGGTGAAGTTCGCGACGTGATCCCAGTGCAGGTGCGTCAGGAGCACGTCGGTGACGTCGGCGGCGGCGAGTCCGAGTCGGGCGAGGCCGTCGTGGATCAGCGGAATGTAGGCGGGCTGGCCTGCGTCGACGAGAACACGGCGGTGACCGTCGTCGAGCAGCCAGAGGCTGGACCAGCCGAACGCGCCATGCGAGGACGACTTGGCCGGAAACCCCTCGACGAGCGGGTACGCAGCGTACCCAGCGCGGGGCGCCACGTCACGGTCACTGTCGTGCAGCATCATCGCCCTCGTCTCGTCGGATCCCTACGCAAACTATAGTATAGGATTCTCAATCGATCAAGAGACCAGATCTGCCCGGGCCGGAAGGCCGGATCAGCTTCCGAGCAGTCGCTCCGTCGCCCCCTGGATGTGCAGCCGCATGGTCTGCGCCGCGCCCTCATCGTCGCCGGCCGCGATGCAGTCGTAGATGGCCTGATGCTCGGGAGCGGCGAGATTCGCTCCGGTGCGACCGAACTTCGAGAACAGTCGGAACCGCTGAATCTGACCACCCAACGCCGCGTACGCCAGTTCCAGGAAGGCGTTGCCCGACTGGCCCGCGATCAACATGTGGAAGCGGTCGTCCGAACGCCAGTAGAGATTGAATCCCTCCGTCTCGACGTCGGCCACCTCGGCCGAGCGCTCGAAGTCGGCGACGCTCTCACGCAACTCGGCGAGGAACTCCTCCGTCGCTCGGCGCGCGGCGGAGGCCGCCATCTCCGGCTCCAGCAGCAGGCGCGCCTGCATGAGCTGCTCGACCTCGTCGCGAGTCATCATGGGGGCGACCCGATATCCGCGCAACGCCTCGCGCTGCACGAGCCCAGTGTGCTCGAGGCGTGCGAGCGCCTCGCGTAGCGGCGTCTGGCTGACGTCGAGTTCGCGCGAGAGGGCGCCGATGTTCAAGCTCTCCCCCGCGCCACGTTCACCGGACATGAACTGCTGAAGCAGCACGGTGTACATCTGGTCGGCGATCGGCTTTTTCGGCGACTGCTTGGCCACGGTCGTTCTCCCCATTCCCACGAGTCGGTGAAATCAGGTTATCGCTCGTCGCCCGAGCACCCTGCCAGCGCGAGCCGCGCGGCGGTTTCGACAGCGTCAGGACGCGCGCTCGGCGGCCTCCACGACGTTCGTCATCAGCAGCGCCACGGTCATCGGACCCACACCGCCCGGGTTCGGCGACAGCCAACCGGCCACCTCGGCCACGCCGGGGTCGACGTCGCCGTACACGGTCGACACACCCGTCTCGGGGTGATCTTCGCGGGTGACACCGACGTCGAGCACCGCAGCACCCGGCTTGACGTCTTCTGGGCGGACGAGGTGCTTGACCCCGGCCGCCGCGACGATCACATCGGCCTCGCGCAGATGCGCGGGCACGTCGTGCGTGCCGGTGTGAGCCAGCGTCACCGTGGCGTTCACCTCACGACGGGTGAGCAGCAGGCCGATGGAACGGCCAATGGTCACACCGCGACCGACCACGACCACGTTCTTGCCCTTGAGGTCGTACCCGTTGCGCAGCAACAGCTCGATCACGCCGCGCGGGGTGCACGGCAGCGGGGTGAGGATCGGCTCGTTCACGTTCAGCACCAGACGCCCGAGGTTTGTCGGGTGCAGGCCATCGGCATCCTTCGCCGGGTCGATGCGCTCGAGGATCGCGTTCGTGTCGAGATGCTTCGGCAGCGGCAACTGCACGATGTACCCGTGGCAGGCCGGATCGGCGTTGAGCTCGTCGATGACGGCTTCGACCTCGGCCTGCGTGGCGTCGGCCGGCAGCTCGCGCTGGATCGAGTTCATCCCGATCGCCTCTGACTGGCGATGCTTCATCCCCACATACAGCTGCGAGGCGGGGTCGGCGCCGACGAGCACGGTCGCGATGCCAGGCACCACTCCCCGCTCGCGCAGCGCCGCCACGCGCTCGGTCAGCTCGGCGCGGATCGCCGCAGCGGTCGCCTTGCCGTCGAGGACCTGCGCGGTCACTGCTGCAGTCCGGGGTACAGCGGGAACGCCGTCGCCAGTGCATCGACGCGGGCGCGCAGCGCCTCCACGTCGGCGCCCGGCTGCAGGGCGAGGGCGATCACGTCGGCCACCTCGGTGAACTCGGCGTCGCCGAAGCCGCGCGTCGCGAGCGCCGGGGTGCCGATGCGCAGACCCGAGGTCACCATCGGCGGACGCGGGTCGTTGGGCACCGCATTGCGGTTCACGGTGATGTGGATCTCGTGCAGCAGATCCTCGGCCTGCTTGCCGTCGATCTCGGCGTCACGCAGGTCGACCAGCACGAGGTGCACGTCGGTGCCGCCCGAGCGCACCGCGATACCGGCATCCTTCACGTCCTGCTGCGCCAGGCGGTCGGCGATGATGGCCGCGCCGCGCAGCACGCGCTCCTGGCGCTCCTTGAACTCCGGGGTCGCGGCGAGCTTGAACGCGGTCGCCTTGGCGGCGATCACGTGCATGAGCGGTCCGCCCTGCTGGCCGGGGAAGACGGCCGAGTTGATCTTCTTGGCGATGTCGGCGTCGTTGGTGAGGATGAAGCCCGAACGCGGGCCGCCGATGGTCTTGTGCACGGTCGACGAGACGACGTGGGCGTGCGGCACGGGGTTGGGGTGCAGGCCGGCGGCCACGAGGCCGGCGAAGTGCGCCATGTCGACCCAGAGCACGGCGCCGACCTCATCGGCGATCTCACGGAACGCCGCGAAGTCGAGCGTGCGCGGGTAGGCCGACCAGCCGGCGATGATCACCTTGGGCTTGTGCTCGATGGCCAGGCGACGCACCTCGTCCATGTCGATGGTCGAGGTCTCGGGGTTCACGCCGTACGCCACGATGTCGTATAGGCGGCCCGAGAAGTTGATCTTCATGCCGTGCGTGAGGTGACCGCCCTGGTCGAGCGAGAGGCCGAGCAGGGTGTCGCCAGGACGGGCGATGGCGTGCAGCACGGCGGCGTTGGCCGTGGCGCCGGAGTGCGGCTGGACGTTCGCGAACTCGGCACCGAACAGGCTCTTGGCGCGGGCGATCGCGAGCTCCTCGGCCACGTCGACCTCTTCACAGCCACCGTAGTAGCGGCGGCCGGGGTAGCCCTCGGCGTACTTGTTGGTGAGCACAGAGCCCTGCGACTGCAGCACCGAGACCGGGACGAAGTTCTCGGAGGCGATCATCTCGAGATACGTGCGCTGACGGTTCAGCTCGCGGTCGAGCACCTCGGCGATCTCGGGGTCCACCTCAGAGAGCGGGGCGTTGAAGTAGGGGTCGGTCATGGCGATCTCCTTGTCGACACGTGGGAAATAGGGGTTCCTCATCGGCCCAGGCGCGCGGTCGATTCCGTATCGGTCGCTCCCCGGTGGTGACCCACCCAGACGCCAGTCGCGACGCTGAAAAGCATAGCGGAGTCCCCGGGGGCCCCACGATCGTGCGTCGTCATCTGGTGTCGCACAACGACGAGGAGTAGGTTTTGTTCATGGTCTTAACTCTTACGACGCAGGGCGCTTCCCCTGGCGCTGTGTCAGTCTGAGGCCAGCGACGCCCGCCCCCGAGAGCCCCTGGAGCACCGATGACCGACAGCAGCGACGCACGAGGTTCACTCGTCGTCCATTCCGCCCGCATCGTGGATGACGCACGGATCACCGAAGACGGGTGGGTGCGCATCGAAGACGGCGTCGTCACCGCCAGAGGCACCGGCACCGAGTGGGCCCCGGCCGATCGGGTGGTCGACGCCATGGCCGTCGCCGGATCCGGCGCCGTGCTGACACCCGGTTTCATCGACATCCACGGCCACGGAGGTGCCGGCGCAGCTTTCGACGACGGCGCGCAGGCGATCCGCACGGCGCGGGAGATGCACCGCGCGCACGGCACCACCCGCGCGGTGGTCTCATTCGTGACCGCGTCGGTCGACGACCTGGCTGAGAAGGTTGCCCTCGTCGCCGACATGATGCAGACGGATGCCGACATCCTCGGCAGCCACCTGGAGGGGCCCTTCCTCGACCCCGGTCACCACGGCGCCCACGAGCCGACCCTGCTGCGTCACCCCGATGCGGCCGAGGTGACCAGGCTGCTCGATGCTGGTCGCGGCACGGTGCGTCAGATCACGATCGCCCCGGAGCTTCCCGGCGGACTCGAGGCGATCCGGCTGACCGTCGCCGCCGGCGCGGCCGCGGCCATCGGGCACACCGACGCGGATGCCGCCATCGCCCAGGCTGCCTTCGACGCGGGGGCGACGATCCTCACCCACGCCTTCAACGCCATGCATCCGATCCATCACCGCGCCCCCGGTCCGGTGTTGACGGCGGCGGCCGACCACCGGGTCATCCTTGAGGGCATCGCCGACAACGTGCACCTGCATCCGCACGTGATCAAACTGCTGTTCGATGCGGCGCCCGGCCGTGTCGCGCTGGTGACCGACGCGATGGCGGCCGCCGGCAGCGCCGACGGCAAATACGACCTCGGCGCGGTGAAGGTCACCGTGACCGATGGCATCGCCAGGGCCGACGACACCGGCTCGATCGCCGGGTCGACGCTCACGCAGGACGTCGCCCTGCGCCGGGCTGTCGATGCGGGCGTGGATCTGCCCGACGTCGTCACCGCCCTCACCGCCACCCCGGCCAGGGCGATCGGTTTCGCCGCCACCCTCGGATCCCTGCAACCGGGATTCGTCGGCGACGCCGTGCTGCTGGACGCCGCCCTCGTCGTGCGCGAGGTGTGGACCGGCGCAGCCGTCACGCGCTGAGAATCCAGAAGGCCGCCGTGCGCCCCAGCGCCGGCGGCCTTCTCCCCACGGATAAGCCGGCCGGGCCAGGAACTCCTCCCCCGAGGCTCCCGCGCCCGACCGGACGTCATGTCTCCCACAGACACCATTCCTGTCGTACCGCCCCCCGGTGGCACATCAGGATTGCTGCTCCACCGATGAGACGGCGTCCCGCACGATTCATTACGCGAGTTCTGAAGAAAAAATTCCGGATGCTGATGAGGAGGTCGATCCTCGTTCCGCACAACGGCTGGATCACGCGCAGATTTGCGTACAGAATGGAAAGTCGCGTGATGAGACTGAGTCTCATGCGTCTCTCTTAGTGAGGGCGTGCGAAAGAAGGATGAGAGTGGAAGAAGAGCACACCGAGGGCATGGCGGATGCCGACCTCGTGCTGCGCACCCGCTCGGGTGATGCAGCGGCCTTCGGCGAACTCTGGCGCCGCCACTATCCGTCCGGCATGTCGGTCGCTCGCTCGATCACCTCATCGATCGACCCCGACGATCTCGTGCAGGAGTCGTACACCCGCATCTACCAGGCGATCCTCAAGGGCGGCGGCCCGAACGGCTCGTTCCGGGCCTACCTGTTCACGAGCATCCGCAACACGGCCGCCGCGTGGGGACGGTCACGTCGCGAGACGGCAATCGACGAGTTGGATGCCGTCGCCGACCCCGACAGCACCGAGCAAGCGTCGCTGGACGCCCTCGATCGCGGCCTCACCGCGCAGGCCTTCCGCAGCCTTCCCTCGCGCTGGCAAGAAGTGCTCTGGTACACCGAGATCGAGCAGATGAAACCGGCGGAGGTCGGCCCGCTGCTCGGCATGAAGGCCGGCGCTGTCTCGCAGCTGGCGTTCCGCGCCCGAGAGGGATTGCGCGAGGCATGGATCCAGGCACACCTGCGCAGCACCGCACAGGATTCCGAATGCCGGTGGACGATCGAACACCTGGGCGCGCACAGCCGGGGCAACCTCGGCTCCCGTGACCGGAAGCGACTCGACACGCACCTGGCCTCGTGTGCGCGCTGTTCGATCGTCGCGGCCGAGGCACAGGATGTCTCGCGCCGCCTCGCGCTCGTGCTGCTCCCGCTCGTGATCGGCGTCACCGGGGCCAGTGGCTACCTCGCGACGCTGCAGGGTGCGGGCACTCCGATCGTGGCCCTCGCAGCCATGCCGTCGAGTGTCATGGAGGGGGCGATCCTCGCACCGGGCGCAGCCACGGGCGGCATCGCCGTGCTCGGCTCCGCAGCCGCAGGCGGGACCGCTGCGACCGGCGGCGCATCCGGAGGCTCTGCCGGAGCCGCCGCGGGCGGCGGCGGCCTGGGCACCGGCGCTCTGATCGGCGCCGGCGGGATTGCTCTGGTGATCGCCGGCGGCGTGGCCGCCGCAGCAATCGTCCCGGGCATGCTGAACACTGCTCCCAGCACCTCCGAGGCCGCCGCCGACGACAAGGACTCGTCGATCTCGACCGAAGTCGCCCCTGACGCCTCGATGTCACTCGAAGAACCGGTCGTGATCGAGGTTCCAGACGAACCGGTGGACCCGCAACCGGAGCCTCCCGCGCCTCCGGTCCCCGCGCCTGCACCCGCACCCGCACCCGCACCCGAGCCATCGACCTCGGTCGTCGTCCCGCCTGCACCGGAGACGGAAGAGCCCGACACCGCCAAGCCGCCGTCCGAGCTGCTGCCCCCGGTCGAGCCCGTGGAGCCCGTCGAACCGGTGGAACCTGTCGAGCCCGTGGAGCCTGTCGAGCCCGTGGACCCGGTGGAGCCCGTGGAACCTGTCGAGCCGGTGGAGCCGGTGGAGCCCGTCGACCCCGTCGAACCCGAACCAGAACCCGAACCCGAACAGCCCGTCTTGCCCGCGACAGCCATCACGCTGGGCCAGGCGATTCGTTTCGGCAACAGCCCGCACATCGACGTTCCGCTCTCGGGCGAGCCGGGAGCGACGGTGCAGGTGCTGCTCGATGACGCATCCGCTCCCGTATACGAGGTGACCTTCTCCGCCGACGGCGCCGCCCTCACGCACGTCGACATGACCCGCGCGCAGCGCGACGAGCCGAACACGCTGGTGCGCTTCCGCTACGTGCTCGAAGACGGCACCACCGGCGGTGAGGTCAGCGCGACGCTGGGCCAGCTCATCGGGGATGCCCAGCTCTGATCCACGGCACGCAGGGCCGGAGCACGCCGAATAGACTGGTTTCATGCCCCAGGAGACCACCGATGAGCCGGGCGTGACCCGCCCTCGCATCACCCCGCTCGACATCGTCCGCACGCTCGTCCTGGTGGTGGCGCTCGCGACACTCGGCCTGTGGGGCTTCGGCTCCTGGACGATGCCGTGGAACATCGTGATCGGCATCGGGGCACCTGTCGTCGTGCTGCTCGTGTGGGCGCTGTTCCTCTCCCCGCGCCCCGTGCTGCACGTGCATCCGTTCCTGCGCGCTCTGGTCGAGCTGCTCATCTACGTCGGCGTGACCCTCGCCTGGTGGTCGATGGGCTCCGCGTGGGCCGGCATCGCCTTCGCCGTCGTCGCGGTCACCAGCGGACTGCTCGCCGGGCGCCGCGCACTGACATGAGCGTCGTCGCGCAGCTGCGAGATGCCCTCTCCGACATCGTCGACACGACGCCGGAGGCCCTCGAGGCTGCGCGGGCGGATGCCAGCGGCCACCGCTCCGACGGGCCACCCCTGGCGGTGGTGCACGCCCGCACCGTCGCCGACGTGCAAGCCACGATGCGCATCGCGACGGCGACGAAGACGCCCGTCGTCGTCCGCGGCGCCGGCACCGGACTTGCCGGCGGCGCCAACGCCGGCGCCGGCGAGATCGTGCTGTCCACGGCCCGCATGACCCGCATCCTGGAAATCCTGCCGGACGATCTCCTCGCGGTCGTCGAACCTGGCATCCTCAACGCCGATCTCAACGCCGCGCTCGCCTCACACGGCGTGTGGTGGGCGCCCGACCCGGCGAGCAGAGCCATCTCGACCGTGGGCGGCAATATCGCCACGGGTGCGGGCGGCCTGCTGTGTGCGAAGTACGGCGTCGTGCGGGATGCCGTGCTCGGGGTCGACCTCGTGCTCGCCGACGGGCGCCTGCTGCGCCTCGGACACCGCACCGTCAAGGGCGTCACCGGCCTCGATCTGACCTCTCTCGTGATCGGATCCGAGGGCACGTTGGGTGTCATCGTGGGCGCGACTCTGAAGCTGCGTCGCACGGTCGAGGGCGAGATCTGCACCCTCACTGCCTCGTTCCCCAGCGTCCGCGAGGCCGCGGTGGCCTCGGCATGCGTCACGGCGTCCGGCGTGCAGCCGGCGATCATGGAGCTGATGGATGGCGAATCCCTCGCCGCCGTGCATGCTCTGCTCGACCTGCCCGCCCCCGCGCCCGGCACCGCGCAGCTGACCATTCAGACCGACGGTGCCTCCGCCGCCGCTGACGCCGACCGCATCGCCGAGGTGCTCCGCCGCGCCGGCGGCGACGTCGACGTCACACACGACCTGGACGAGGGCGAAAGGCTGCTGCGCATCCGCCGCTCGATGCATGCCGCGATGGCGTCGCTGGGCACCACCCTGATCGAGGACGTGTCCGTTCCGCGCAGCGCCCTGCCCGCGATGTTCGACGAGATCGCGCGCATCGAACAGGCGTACGGCATCCGCATCCCCACGGTTGCGCACGCCGGCGACGGAAACCTGCACCCTAACTTCATCGTCGACGGCCCCGAGGTGCCCGAACGCATCTGGGAAGCGGCCGGCGAGCTGTTCCGCGGCGCACTGCGCCTGGGCGGCACGCTGACCGGCGAGCACGGCGTCGGCACGTTGAAGAGCCGGTGGCTGGCCGACGAGCTGGGCGATGACCAATGGGAGCTGCAGCGTCAGATCGTGCGCGCCTTCGACCCGCTCGGCATCCTGAACCCCGGCAAGGTGTTCGCGCGTGCCTGACATTCACGTCAGCGCCGCCGTGATCGTCGACCGCGAAGGCCGCGTTCTGGTAGTGCGCAAGGCCGGCACCACGCGGTTCATGCAGCCGGGCGGTAAGCCCGAGCCGGGCGAGAGCCCCGCCCGCACCCTCAGCCGCGAGCTCGAAGAGGAACTCGCGCTGCGGGTGCCCGAGCGCGACATGCGGCCGCTCGGCCGGTTCGTGTCAGCCGCGGCGAACGAACCCGGTCACCGGGTGATCGCCGAGGCGTTTGCCGTCGACGCTGAGCCCGAAGATGTCACGGTGCAGGCCGAGCTCGCCGAGCTGCGCTGGATCACCCCCGATGACGTGGCAGGCCTGCCGCTGGCCCCGCTGAGCACCGAGCACCTGCTGCCGCTGGCCTGGCCGGGCCGGATGCCCTGAGTCAGATGCCCTGCCAGGACGGCTTGTTGGCGTACGTGTAGCGGTAGTAGTCGGCGAGCTTCAGCTTCGAGGCGGCTGCCTCATCGACCACGACCGTAGCGTGCGGATGCAGCTGGATCGCCGAACCCGGCAGGATCGCCGACAACGGGCCCTCGACGGCGCCGGCCACCGCCTCCGCCTTGCTCTCGCCGAAGGCGAGCAGCACGAGATGGCGTGCCTCGAGGATGGTGCCGAGCCCCTGGGTGATGCAGTGTCGAGGCACATCGTCGATCGAGTCGAAGAAGCGGGCGTTGTCCTCCCGGGTCTGCTCAGTCAGCGTCTTGACCCGGGTACGGGAGGCGAACGACGAACCGGGCTCATTGAAGCCGATGTGGCCGTCGGTACCGATGCCGAGCAGCTGCAGATCCACGCCACCAGCGGCGCGGATGGCCTCTTCGTAACGCTCCCCCGCGAACTGTGCGTCGGCGGCCGATCCGTCGGGCACGTGCACGCGGGCGGGGTCGAGGCCCAGGGGTTCGACGACTTCCCGTGTGATCACCGAACGGTAGCTCTCGGGGTGGGCGGGGTCGAGACCGACGTACTCGTCGAGCGCGAACGCCTGCACCTGCGAGACATCCCGGTCACGCAGGCGACCGGCGAGTGCCTGGTACACCGGGAGCGGGGTCGATCCGGTAGCGACGCCGAGCACGGCATCCGGCTTCGCGTCGAGCAGTTCAAGGATCTCGTCGGCGACGAGGGCTCCCGCGGCGGCGGTGTTCTTGACGATGACCACTTCAGCCATGATCCGGGTTCTCCTTATCGAAGGTGACAGCAGAGGTGTCGGCGGCGCCGACGGGGTACGAAAGAGGCTGCTCCACGCCGAGCAGGGCGGCGCCGAGGGCGGCGACCGGCGAACCGGGCGCGAGCAGTTCGATGCGCTCATCCAGACGCAGCGATGCGATGAACGGCGATGCGGCGGCATTCATGCGCAGCGCCGCCCGCAGATCGGGTTCGAGCCGGTCGGCGAGCGCGGTGAGGCCACCGCCGATGACGACCGTCTCGACGTCGGTGGTGAGCACCAGCACGCTCACGGCGGCAGCCGCGCCGCGGGCGATGTCGGCACGCAGGGCGCGCGCCTCGACGTCGCCCGCGTCAGCGGCGTCGTAGACGTCGAGCACCGGATAGTCGCCCCCGCGTCCCCAGGCGCGACCGACCGCGCCACCGCCACAGAGCGTCTCGATGCACCCGCGCTGGCCGCACCCGCAGAGGCGTCCGTTCGGCTCGATGGGGATGTGCCCGACTTCACCGGCGATGCCCCGAGAGCCGCGCCAGAGGCGCCCGCCGGTGACGACGCCTGCGGCGACACCGGTGCCGAGGTTGAGGTACGCCATGGGTGCGGTGTCGGGGCGGAGGGATGCCGCGCCCAGGGCGGCGGCTTTCACGTCATTCTCGACGAAGATCGGCGCACCGATCTCGGCACCGGCCAGACGCGCGATGTCCAGCGATTCGACGCCGAGGTTGACGGCGTGCAGCACGCGGCCCTGGGCGGCGTCGACGAGGCCGGGCACCCCCACTCCGACCGAGAGGATGTCGGCTGCCGTGAATCCGACCTCGGCCGCGAGAGCCTGTGTGGTCTCGACGATGCCGGCGATCACGGCATCCGCTCCCCACTCGGTGGGGCGACGGAGGCGGGCGAGGATGGTGCCGTCGACGTCGACCGCCACACCTTCGGTCTTGGTGCCACCAACATCCATGCCAATGCGCACCGGGGCCATCGCGGTCACGAGACCCCCAGCTGGCCGGAGAGCACCATCACGGCGGCACCGCGGAGCACGATGTCGTCAAGGTGGGTTCGGCGGATGGCGACGTCGGCGAACACGCCCTCGAGTGTGCGCGCATGCAGCGTCTCGGTCGCCGAGCGGACGAAGTCACCGTCGAGCAGCTCCGCGGGGCCGACCAGCACCACCTCGGAGAGGTCGAGGGCGGCGACGATGGGGGCGATGCCGATGGCCAGTCGCGCTCCCGCGTCGCCGAGCACCTCCGGCGCGGTCTCCGGCGCCGCCTGGACGAGCTCGTCGAGCCGGGGCACGTTCACCCAGGCCTCCAGGCAGCCGTGCCGCCCGCAGGCGCAGAGCGGCCCGGCGTCAGTGCCGACCACGACATGCCCGATCTCGCCGGCGGCGTACCGGCTGCCCAGCAACGGCTCTCCCCCGGTGATCAGCCCGGCGCCGACGCCGCGGCCGATGCGGACGAGCATGAGGTCGGGGGTCGACGCGCCGAAGGTGTACTCGCCGAGCGCGGCGGCGTTGGCGTCGTTTCGCACCATCACAGGCAAGTCGAGTTCGGCGCGTAGACGCGCTTCCAGAGGATGGGCGGTCCATCCCAGGTTGGGTGCGCTGTGCACCGACCCATCGGGCCCGACGACGCCTGGCGTGGCGACGCCGACACCGAGCAAGGGGCGGGTGGAGAGGCTCACAAGCTCACGAGCGAGCTCGATGACGAGGGCGTGCACGCTCTCCCCGTCCGGTTCCTCGGGCCGTTCGACCCGGCGCCGCTCCAGCACGTCGCCGCCCATGGTCAGCACCGCGCCCTCGAAATGCGAGGGTCCCGAGAGGTCGAGGCCGATGATCTGGTGCCCACCACGGTCGATGTCGACCAGGATCGCCGGTTTTCCCGGACCGCTGCTCTCGCGCACGCCCCGCTCGACGACGATGCCGTCATGAATGAACTCGGCGACAAGGTCAGAGATGGTCACCCGGGTAAGACCGGTCTCGCGCGAGAGATCGGCGCGGCTCATCGCGCCGTCGTGGAAGAGCGTCTGCAGCACGAGCGCCCGGTTGTGCCGGCGTGCCTGTTCGGGCAGCACCTTGGTGCGTGAGCGCAGGGAGCGGCCGGATCCGAAGGTGTGCAGCGCGGAAGCGGCCACAGCAGCTGACTGGTGGTGACCGTCCGTTTCGAACATGTTTGTTAGTACACCTTACGAAAAGCGGGAACGCAAGCCCGGACAGCCCAGACGCGGTGCCGGTGATCGAAACGTTACTTCATGGCAGACACCCAGGCCGGAGCACTCGAACGTTGCCTCTCCGTTATCTCTCTCCCGTACCATGAATCGATGGCGTACGCGCTGAATTATGGGGGGTGAGTTCGTGACCGATGTGGTCTCTGACGTCGACACGACCGCGACGAAAGTCATCGATGACACAGCTGTGACCGAGGCGACTCCGCCGCAGGACGGCGATCGTCCGGTCGAATGGGCTCCGGCCGAGCCTGCCCCGAAGCGACGCCGCGGCCTGTGGATCGGCCTGGGCGTGGGAGCCGTCGTGATCGGTGGCGCCGCGTTCGCCTCGACCGTTCTCATCGCCCCGGGGACGACTGTCGCGGGCATCCCGGTGGGCCTGATGACCCCTGGCATGGCCGCAGAGACGATCAGCGCACGCCTCGCCGACACCGAGGTCACCCTCACCGGCGCGGGCAACGACGCTGTCGTCACGGGCGCTGACCTCGGCGCAAGCCTCGACGCGACTGCCCTGGCCGACCAGGCCTTCGCCGAGCGCCCCGCCTGGAACCTGACCGCCTGGATGGGCGACCCGATCGCCGCCGACATCACCCTCGACCCCGAGGCGGCAGACCACGCCCTGCGTGCCGCCGTCCCCGCGTCGTTCGAAGACCCGGTCGAGGCGACCGTCACCTTTGACAAGAAGAGCGGCACCTATGTCACGACCCCGGCCGAGCCAGGCACCGGCATCGACGTCACCGCGTTGAGCGCTGCGTTCGCCGACGCGACGGCCAAGGGCGAGACGACCCTGACGTATTCCGGCGACGCCGTCGAGGCACCCGCGTCGATCACGACAGAAGAAGCCACCGCCGCGGCCGAGAAGCTCAACGGCATGCTGTCGTCGATCGGCTTCTACGTCGACAAGGAGCGCACCGTACCGGTCAAGCCCGCCGTCGCCGCCAGCTGGTTGACGGTGGAAGACGTCGACGGCGAGCTCAAGATCACCGCCGACCAGGCTGCGATCCAGAACGTCGTTGACACGCTGCCGAAGGCGGTCAACCGCGAGGTCGTCAACGCCACCACCATCACCGATTCCGGCGGCAACGTGCTCAAGGCACTCACCGAGGGCAAGGATGGCCGCACGCTCGGCGACACCTCTGAGGTGGCCTCCGAGTTCGCCGCCCAGCTCGCCGAAGGCGACGCGGTCTACAAGCTCACCGTCGACTCGGTGCCGTTCGAGACCACGGCACTGTTCCGCCGCATCGAGGTGGACCTCAGCGAGCAGCGCACGTACCTGTACGAGAACGAGAAGCTCGTGAAGTCGTGGGCGATCTCCTCCGGCCTGCCCGGCAGCCCCACCGACCAGGGCCGCTTCCGCGTGTACGCGCAGCTGTACAGCCAGAACATGGGCCGCGAAGACACCACCGTCGCGCCGTTCTACTACCAGCCGAACGTGCCATATGTGTCGTACTACAACGCCGACGAGGCTTTCCACGGCGCGTACTGGCACAACGACTTCGGTCGCCAGCGCAGTCACGGGTGCGTGAACATGCCGGTCGATGCCGCACGGTTCGTCTACGAATGGGCGACCAAGGGCACCGAGGTCTGGGTGCACTCCTGATCCACTCCCCCGCTGGGGGATGACGAAGGGGCCGGATGCCATTGGCATCCGGCCCCTTGTCTGTCTCCGACGGTCAGGCGGCGCCGTCGATGATCGCGTTCAGCGTGGCCGAGGGGCGCATCACGGCTGCGACCTTGGCGGCATCGGGGCGGTAGTACCCGCCGATGTCGACCGGCGATCCCTGTGCGGCGATGAGCTCGGCGACGATCTTCTCCTCGTTCTCGGCGAGCTGGGCTGCGATCGGGGCGAAGGCCGCGGCGAGCTCGGCGTCTTTCTTCTGCGCGGCCAGCTCCTGTGCCCAGTACAGGCCGAGGTAGAAGTGGCTACCCCGGTTATCGATCGTGCCCAGGGCGCGGCCCGGCGAGCGGTCCTGCTCGAGGAAGGTGCCGGTGGCGGCATCCAGCGTCTCGGCGAGCACGCGAGCCTTCTCGTTGCCGGTGCGATCGGCGAAGTGCTCGAGCGAGGCCGCGAGCGCGAAGAACTCGCCCAGCGAGTCCCAGCGCAGGTAGTTCTCGCCGGTGAGCTGCTGCACGTGCTTGGGCGCAGAACCACCCGCGCCGGTCTCGAAGAGGCCACCGCCGGCGAGCAGCGGGACGATCGAGAGCATCTTGGCGCTCGTGCCGACCTCGAGGATCGGGAACAGGTCGGTCAGGTAGTCGCGCAGCACATTGCCGGTGACCGAAATGGTGTCCAGCCCGTGGCGCATCCGCGCGAGGGTGTACCGCGTGGCCTCCTCCGGGGCGAGGATCGTCAGCGTGAGGCCCTGGGTGTCGAGCGTCGCGAGGCCCTGGTGCACCTTGGCGATGATCTGGGCGTCGTGCGAGCGGTTTGCGTCGAGCCAGAACACGGCGGGGGCACCCGTCGCACGCGCACGGTTCACCGCGAGCTTGACCCAGTCCATGACGGCGATGTGCTTGGTCTGCGTGGCACGCCAGATGTCACCGGCGCCGACCTCGTGCTCGATGAGCACGGTGCCCTCGCTGTCGAGCACCTGAACGGTGCCGGGTGCAGCGATCTCGAACGTCTTGTCGTGGCTGCCATACTCCTCGGCGGCCTGGGCCATGAGGCCGACGTTCGGGACGGTGCCGATCGTGGCGGGGTCGAGCGGACCGTTGGCGATGACGTCGTCGATCACGGCCTGGTACACCCCGGCGTACGAGGAGTCGGGGATGACCGCGAGGGTGTCCGCCTCGCCGCCGTCGACGCCCCAGAGCTTGCCGCCGTTGCGGACCAGCGCCGGCATCGAGGCATCCACGATCACGTCGCTGGGCACGTGCAGGTTGGTGATGCCCTTGTCGGAGTTCACGTACGACAGTCGCGGACCTTCGGCGATCGCCTTGTCGAAGGCCGCGGCGATCTCATCGCCACCGGCGACGTTCGCCAGGCCGGCGAGGATCGAGCCGAGGCCGTCGTTCGCGCTCAGGCCGGCGGCGGCGAGCTGCTCACCGTACTGAGCGAAGACGTCCTTGAAGAAGGCCTTCACGACGTGGCCGAAGATGATCGGGTCGCTGACCTTCATCATCGTGGCCTTCAGGTGCACCGAGTAGAGCACGTCGTCGGCCTTGGCGGTCTCCAGCGTCTCGGCGAGGAAGGCATCCAGCGCGGCGGCCGAGAGGAAGGTGGCGTCGATGATCTCGCGCGGCAGGACCTTCAGTCCCTCCTTCAGCACGGTGACCGTGCCGTCGGCGGCGATGTGACGGATGCTGAGCACATCGTCGTGGGCCGCGACCCAGGAGCGCTCGTTCGACTTGAAGTCATCGTGGCCCATGGTGGCGACGCGGGTCTTCGAGCCCGACTCGAACGCCTTGTTGCGGTGCGGGTGCTTCTTGGCGTAGTTCTTCACCGCGAGCGGCGCGCGACGATCGCTGTTGCCTTCACGCAGCACAGGGTTCACAGCCGAGCCCTTGATGCGGTCGTAACGCGCGCGGATGTCCTTCTCGTCGAGCGTGGTGGGCTCGTCCGGGAAATCGGGGATGTCATAGCCCTGCGCCTGCAGCTCGTCGATCGCGGCCTTGAGCTGCGGGATCGATGCCGAGATGTTCGGCAGCTTGATGATGTTCGCCTCGGGCAGGGTGGCCAGGCCGCCGAGCTCGGCGAGGGCGTCGCCCACCTGCTGCTCGGGGGTGAGCTTCTGGGGGAAGGCCGCGAGGATGCGTCCTGCCAGCGAGATGTCTCGGGTTTCGACCTCGATGCCCGCCTGGCCCGTGTAGGCCGAGATGATGGGCAGGAAGGAGGCGGTGGCCAAAGCCGGCGCCTCGTCTGTGTACGTGTAGATGATGGCGTCGTCCGTCACCGGTGCTCCATTCGAAAGTCTTTTATCTCGATACCAAGATACCCGAGGGGTCGGCACGCCGTGGAGGAGGACTTCTTGTGAACACCCGATGACAAATGACGCAGTGCTCCCGCAGAGCGCGCAGAAGGGGTTAGCCTGGGGGAATGTCGGAACTGCGCGTGGTCGAACTCTCCGCGGCGACGATCGTCGCCGTCAACAACCTGTCCCTGAAGCCCGGGCAGGAACAGTTCCTCGCGCCGGTCTCCTACGGCATCGCCGCCACGGTGATCAACCCGCTGACCTCCTGGCAGCGCGTCGTGCTCGACGGCGACCACGTCGTCGGATTCGTGAGCGCCAACTTCGACGACGAGGCGCCCGAGGACTATCTGCAGAGCGTGCTGCTGCGCATCAACGTCGACGCCGACACACAGGGACGAGGCGTGGGCCGTTACGCGGTCGAGGCGCTTCTCGAAGAGGCGCGGAACCGCGGCGTCGACCACGTCAACGTCATCTACGAGGCCGGCGAGGGTGGCCCCGAGGCGTTCTTCCGCCGGGTCGGGTTCGAGCCCGTCGGCGAGACCGAGTACTCCGAGGTCATCGCGGAGATCCGCCTCACCGACTGACGGACGATCGAGGCCTGACGCTCAGGCCGGCACGACGAGAAGCGGGTCGGCGAGCAACGCGGCGAACGCCGCCTCAGCGGCACCGATGAGCAGGCGGTCATCGCCGAGGGCTGCGGGCAGAAT
The DNA here is from genome assembly GCF_037204145.1 of Microbacterium istanbulense. Lineage (NCBI taxonomy): Bacteria > Bacillati > Actinomycetota > Actinomycetes > Micrococcales > Microbacteriaceae > Microbacterium > Microbacterium istanbulense. The sequence goes on along the minus strand of NZ_JBBDGN010000002.1, from coordinate 197,553 downwards.
CTGCACGCCCTCGGCCGGAGCCGACATGGCTCGCGCCCGGACGGCGTCAGTGAGACCGTCCGGGTCCGCCGCGAGGATCATGCTGAGGAACCCCCCGAGCACGATCGCGGACGGATTGAGCACGTTCACGGCGCTGGCGAGGGTGCCGACGAGAAGGCGACGCTGCCGGGCGAGCTCGTCCTGCACGTCGCGGTCGGTGGCGCCGGCCACGGCGGCGGCAAGCGTCGCGTCGTCGGCCACGGTGAGCCCCAGCGCCTCGAGCAGACGCGAACGAGAGACCTCATCCTCCAGGATGCCGGTGGCGCTGCGCCGATCGGCCTCGTGATCGATCACCGCGTGGTTCTGCCCCCACTCGCCGGCGTAGCCGCCCGCCCCGCCGAGCAGATGCCCCTCGACGATGAGCCCGCCGCCGATGCCGCTCGCGCCGCCGTTGAGATAGACGACGTCGTCATGTCCGCGGGCCGCGCCGAACAGATGCTCCGCCCTGGCACCGAGGCTCGCATCGTTGCCCACGGCGACCGGCAGACCCGTCGCATCCTCCACGAGCGCGCCGACCGCGGCATCCGTCCACTCGAGGTGAGGGGCGAGCCGCACGACACCGTCGCTGGCGCGCACGAGGCCGGGCACGGCGATGCCGACCCCCACGACACGGGCGTTCGCGAGCGCGCCGGCGCGCCATCCGCGGAGGGTCGCGGCGACCCGCTGGGCGAGCTCTGCCGGGGTGAGGAGGTGGTCGAGTTCCTCCCGCGCCCGCACCGCGAGCTGGCCGTTCAGGCCGACCGCCGCCAGCTCCACCGCGTCGACCTCGGGGTTGACGGCGATGGCGACCACATCGTCACGGGCGGCGACCACCGGCGAAGGCCGGCCGACGCGACGCGTGGGATCGGGGTCGCGCTCGACGGCGACACCCGCCTCGACGAGAGTCGCGACGAGATCGGCCGTGGTCGAGCGATTCAGTCCGGTCGCCGCTGTGAGGCGGGCACGCGACTGCGGCCCCTCTTCGTGGATGCGCCGCAGGATCTCGCCGAGGTTGCGTCGACGCACGTCCTCCACGCTCATCGCGCCGTCCGCCACTGTCGCTCACCTTCTCACCGGATGTCCGCATCGCGGCGTGCCCAGCCTATCTTCGAGCAACCGCCCGCGATTGATCACTGGACACGACGACGATCATCACATATGTTGTGACTACCAACTTATCGGATCGAGCGCAGGAGCCCGCATGCCCACCCCCACCCGCGATGACAAGTTCTCCTTCGGCCTGTGGACGGTCGGGTACAACGGCGCCGACCCGTTCGGCGGCCCGACGCGCCCCGCCCTCGACGTCGTCCACGTCGTCGAGAAACTCTCCGAGCTCGGCGCCTACGGACTGACCTTCCACGACGACGACCTGTTCGCCTTCGGTTCGACCGACACCGAACGGCAGCGCCAGATCGACCGCCTCACAGGTGCGCTGGCCGACACCGGCCTGATCGTGCCGATGGTCACCACGAACCTCTTCAGCGCCCCGGTGTTCAAGGACGGCGGCTTCACCTCGAACGACCGCCAGGTGCGCCGGTTCGCCCTGCGCAAGGTGCTGCGCAACCTCGACCTCGCGGCCGAGCTCGGGGCGAAGACCTTCGTCATGTGGGGCGGCCGCGAAGGCGCCGAGTACGACTCGGCCAAGGACGTGCGCGCCGCCCTCGAGCGTTACCGCGAGGCCGTCAACCTGCTCGGCGACTATGTGACCGACAAGGGCTACGACATCCGCTTCGCCATCGAGCCGAAGCCGAACGAACCGCGCGGTGACATCCTGCTGCCCACGCTCGGCCACGCGATCGCCTTCATCGATTCCCTCGAACGCCCCGAACTGGTCGGCGTGAATCCCGAAGTCGGCCACGAGCAGATGGCCGGCCTGAACTTCGCCGCCGGCATCGCCCAGGCCCTGTTCCACGGCAAGCTCTTCCACATCGACCTCAACGGTCAGCGCGGCATCAAGTACGACCAGGATCTCGTGTTCGGGCACGGCGATCTGCACAACGCCTTCGCGCTCGTCGACCTGCTCGAGAACGGCGGCCCGGGCGGTGTGCCCAGCTACGACGGTCCGCGGCACTTCGACTACAAGCCCAGCCGGACCGAGGATGAGACCGGCGTGTGGGAGTCGGCGGCGGCCAACATGCGCACCTACCTGCTGCTGAAGGAGCGGGCCGCGGCGTTCCGCGCCGATCCCGAGGTGCAGGAGGCTCTCGAAGCCGCCCGCGTGCCCGAGCTCGCTGTGCCCACCCTGGGCGACGGCGAATCGTACGACGACCTGCTGGCCGACCGCACCGCCTACGAGGACTTTCGGCCCGAGGAATACCTGGGCGGCAAGGGCTTCGGTTTTGTGCGCCTGCAGCAGCTCGCCACCGAGCACCTGCTCGGCGCACGCTGACTCGCCATGCCCCTCGCGCTCGGCGTCGACTCTTCGACGCAGTCCTGCAAGGTCGTCGTGGTCGACGCGCAGACCGGCGCGGTCATCCGCACCGGTCGCGCGTCACACCCCGACGGCACCTCGGTCGACCCGGAGCACTGGTGGCGCGCGCTGCAGCACGCGATCGCCGATGCGGGGGGCCTCCATGACGTCGCCGCCTGGGCGATCGGCGGGCAGCAGCATGGCCTCGTCGCCCTGGATGCCGGTGGCCGGGTCATCCGTGACGCCCTGCTGTGGAACGACACGCGCTCCGCCGGGGCTGCGGCCGACCTCATCGCCGAGTTCGGCGCAGACGAGCTCGCGGCCCGCACGGGGCTGGTCCCGGTGGCGTCGTTCACGATCACCAAACTGCGCTGGCTCCGCGACGCGGAGCCGGAGAACGCGGCTCGCGTGGCGGCGGTCGCCCTGCCGCACGACTGGCTGACCTGGCGCCTGCGCGGCTTCGGCCCGGAGAACCCGGTGCTCGACGAGCTGGTGACCGATCGCTCGGATGCCTCGGGTACCGGGTACTGGAATCCGCGCACCGGCGAATACGACCGTGATCTGCTCATCGCGGCGCTGGGCCACGACGCCGTGCTCCCCCGTGTGCTGGACGCCGACGCCTCCGTGCGCGACGCGGAGGGCCGGGCGGTGGGTCCGGGCGCGGGTGACAATGCCGCCGCGGCGCTCGGGTTGGATGCTGCCCCCGGCGACGTGATCGTGTCGATCGGTACCTCCGGCACGGTGAGCGCCGTGAGTTCCACCCCGGTCATCGACCCCACGGGGACCGTAGCTGGGTTCGCGGATGCCGCGGGTGCGTTCCTCCCTCTGGTCGCGACCCTGAATGCCGCGCGGGTGCTCGACGCCATCGCAGGCTTGCTCGCCGTCTCGCACGACGAACTGAGCACCCTGGCCCTGGAGGCTGCCCGTGGGGCGGACGGGCTGCGACTTCAGCCGTACTTCGAGGGTGAGCGCACGCCGAATCTGCCCGACGCGTCGGCGACGCTCAGCGGTCTGACGCTCGCGTCGACCACGCGGCCGAACCTTGCGCGCGCCGCGGTGGAAGGCATGCTGAGCGGGTTGAGCGCTGGCTTGGATGCCCTGCGTGCGCAGGGAGTGCCGCTGGACCGGGTGCTGCTCATCGGCGGCGGAGCGCAGTCGCCGGCCGTGCGGGTCATCGCCCCCGAGGTGTTCGGCCTGCCGGTGGCGGTCCCGGAGCCAGCCGAGTACGTCGCCCTGGGTGCTGCTCGACAGGCCGCGAGTCTGCTGCACTGACCGACGACCGGGGTTGGACGGTCAGCGCCGCCTGTCGCCGCGGTCCTCGCGGTCGTCAGCGCCGGGGCGCCGTGTCCATGCGGCGAGGGCGGATGCCGCGGCATCCGCTGCCCGGCCCAGCGCATCGGCGGAACGGGAGACGGCCTCCTGCCATCCGAGCGGTCGCCCGTTCGCTCCGTGGGCCGCACGCTCGGCCACGTCGAACGCACGGGTGAGCTCGCTGACTGCATCACGGTAGGCCGTGAACTCGGCCGGCGTGGTTCGTCCGCGCGGACGCAGATCACGCGCGCGCTCCACCGCGGCGAAGAACGCCGCCGTCGTGGGCACTCTGCCGTCGCTCATCGCCGGGTAGGCGATCTGCCGCGCCGGATCCGTCTCGTATTCCATCCAACGCGCGAGCACCGCGTCGTGCGCGGCGATCAGGCGCGGCAGCGGAAGCTCGCCGCGCGCCCGTTCGGCCCTGGCGGCGGCGAGGTGCGCGCGCATGGCACGGACATGCGTGACCGCCTCGCGCACGTCGCGCTCGGACTGCCGGGTGGCACGGCGCGAGGAGTTCACATCGGCCGCGCCCGCCCCGGATGCCACCAGGTGCGCATGCTCTGCGCGGGCGACCTTCGCAGCCATCCGCCGACGGGAGACCTCCTGGTGCGCCGCGCGCAGGTCATGCTGGGCGGCGCGCACCGCGAGCGTGCGCCCGGTACGCGCATCGCGCCGGCGCAGGAACAGGGCGCTGGCCCCTCCTGCGCCGACGACGACGGGCGCGACCCACCACAGCTCGGTTGTCGCGGCCCAGATCGGATCCATGCTTCGATGCTACGTCCGCACCGAAGCAGGGATCCAACCGGTCAGACCAGCGTCTCCTGCCAGGCCGCGTGCAACTGCGCGAACTTGCCCGTGCCGCCGATCAGCGCCGCAGGAGTGTCGTCTTCGATGATGCGTCCGTGTTCCATGACGAGTACCCGATCGGCGATCGCGACCGTCGAAAGGCGGTGCGCGATGATGATCGCGGTACGGTCGGCGAGCAGCGTCTGCAGCGCCTCCTGGATGAGCCGCTCCGACGGGATGTCGAGCGAGGCGGTCGCCTCATCGAGGATGAGCACGGCCGGGTCGGCGAGGAACGCCCGGGCGAACGAGATCAGCTGACGCTGCCCCGCAGAGACCCGCCCTCCGCGCTTGTTCACGTCGGAGTTGTACCCGTCGGGGAGCGCCGAGATGAACTCGTCTGCCCCGACCGCACGCGCGGCCGCCCGGATCTCGTCCATCGTGGCATCCGGCTTGCCCAGAGCGATGTTGTCGGCGACGGTCCCGCTGAACAGGTACGCCTCCTGAGTGACCATGACGATCGCCCGACGCAGGTCCTTGGGGTGCAGCATCCGCAGGTCGACGCCGTCGAGCGTGACCCGGCCCTCGCTCGGGTCGTAGAAACGCGACACGAGCTTGGCGAGCGTGGACTTGCCCGCGCCGGTCGTGCCGACGAGGGCCACCGTCTGCCCCGCGGGGATGTCGAGCGTGAAGTCGGGAAGGATCGTCTTCTCGCCGTTGTACCCGAAGCGCACGTCTTCGAAGCGGACGGCTCCGCGCGACTCCCACAGGTCGACGGGCTTGTCGGGGTCTGGCACCGTGGGCACCTCGTCGAGCACACCCGAGACCTTCTCCAGCGCGGCGGTGGCCGACTGGTAGGAGTTCAGGAACATCGCGATCTCCTGCATCGGCGCGAAGAAGTTGCGCACATACAGGACGGCGCTGAGCAGTACGCCGACGCCGACCGCGCCGGTGGAGACACGGATGCCACCCCACAGCACCACCAGCGCGAGAGTCAGCGCGGCGACCGCCATGAGCCCCGGCTCGAAGGTGCCGAACAGCAGCATCGAGCGGCGGTTCACGTCGCGGTAGTCGCCGGCCACCTTGCGGAAGCTCTCGTCGTTGCGCGGCTCCTTGCGGAACGATTTCACGGCACGGATGCCGGTCATCGTCTCGACGAACTGCACGATCACCTTGGCACTGATCACCCGCGACTCCCGGTACACCAGCTGCGAGCGGCGGTAGAACCAGCGCATGAGCAGGGCGAGCGGAATGCCGGCGAGCAACAGGATGACGCCCGACTGCCAGTCGGCGATCACGAGGGCGATGAAGGTGAACACCCCGAACAGCACGCCCGAGACGAGGTTGTTCAGGCCGCCGTCGAGCAGTTCGCGGATCGAGTCGAGGTCGCTCGTCTGCCGCGAGATAATGCGGCCCGACGTGTACGACTCGTGGAACTCGAGGCTCAGGCGCTGCGTGTGCAGGAAGATGCGCTTGCGCAGGTCGAGCAGCACGGCCTGGGTGATCCGCGCGGCGAGCACGACGTACATGCCGATCAGCGCCGAACCGGCGATGCCGGCGAACAGGTAGGCGCCGACGACGACGAAGGTCGGCATCCAGTCGCCTGCCGACAGCAGCGCGGGAAGCGCGCGGTCGAGCGCGATGCCGATGAGGATCGGGCCGGACACCTGCAGTGCGGTAGAGACGACGAGGGTGATCGCAGCGAGCACGATGCGCAGGCGCAGGGGCTCGATGAGCGAGCCGAGCAGTCGCAGCGACCGCTGGCGGATGGCACGGCTCTCTTCGGCGGTGTAGTTGGAGCGATCCTCGCCCTGGGTTCCGGTGAGGGTCATGCCTGCACCTCCTCGTTCTCGTCTGCGGCGGCGGCGCCGCCACGCTCTGGGACCGCTGAGCCCCCACCCTCCTGGGTCGCTGAGCCTGTCGAAGCGTCCGCGATGATCGGGATCGCCCCGGTGCGCACTGCCTCCTCGGCCTCCAGGCTCGAGATGACATGCCGGTAATGCGCGCTCGTGCGCAGCAGTTCGCTGTGCGTGCCGACGGCGGTGATCTTGCCCCGCTCGAGCAGCGCGACGCGGTCGGCGAGCGCGACCGTCGACGGACGGTGCGCCACGATGAGCGCCGTGGTCTCGGCGAGCACGCGCCGGAGGGCATCCTCAACGAGCGCCTCGGTGTCGACATCCAGCGCAGACAGCGGGTCATCGAGCACGAGCACCTTGGGCGCCGCCGCGACGGCACGCGCCAGCGCGAGACGCTGACGCTGGCCACCGGACAGACTCAGACCCTCTTCGCCGATCACCGTCTCGAGCCCCTCGGGCAGCGATTCGGCGAACCCGGCCTGCGCCACCGCGAGCGCCTCACGCAGCACGCGATCGGCCTCTTCGCTGTGCAGGTCGAGGTCGGCGCGGCCGAGCAGCACGTTCTCGCGCACGGTCGCCGAGAACAAGGTCGCATCCTCGAACGCCATCGCGATGTGGCGGCGCAGCTCCGACAGCTGCACATCCCGCACGTCGACACCGTCGAGCGTGACGCGACCGCCGGTGACGTCGTACAGGCGCGCGGGCAGCGTGGTGAGGGTCGTCTTGCCCGATCCGGTCAGCCCCACGAGCGCCATGGTCTCGCCCGGGCGAAGGACGAGGTCGATGCCGTCGAGCAGGTCGCGCTCGGCGCTGCCGGCATCCTGATACCGGAAGTGCGCGCCCTCGAAGGCGAGCTCGCCGCGCGGCTCGGCGATGGTCGTCGGCTCCGCAGGATCCGTGATGGTGTTCGTGGCCTCGAAGATCTCGAACACGCGGTCGGTCGCCGTGCGGGCATCCAGCAGGAACGAGAACAGGAAGCCGATCGACTCGATCGGCCAGCGCAGCACGGTCGCCATGGCGAAGAAGGCGAACAGCTGCGGCAGTTCGATCTGTCCTTGCCAGATCAGCCAGATGCCCGCGAGCAGGCTCAGGCCGAACGCGATCTGCGGCATGAGGTCGAGCCAGAACCAGATCTCACCGACCGCACGCGCCTTGCTCAGCTCGGTGTCGCGCAGGGTCTCTGCCTGGCGGCTGAAGCGGCGCAGCGCGTGCTTGCCGCGGCCGAACGCCTTGAGCACGCGGATGCCGTGCACACTCTCTTCGACGCTGGTGGCAAGGTCGCCGGCCTGGTCCTGGCTGCGACGGGCGAGCGTGCCGTAGCGCTTCTCGAACAGGTAGCCCTGAATCCACATCGGGATGCCGGTGACGAGGAAGATCGTGCCGAGCAGCCAGTGCCACTGGAACAGCAGCACCGCGCCGATCGCGATCGTGAGGATGTTGACCACGAGCAGGATGAGGCCGAAGGCGATCCAGCGGCGGATGAGGCCGATGTCCTGCATCATGCGGCTGAGCAGCTGTCCTGACTGCCAGCGGTCGTGGAAGGCGACGGGCAGGTTCTGCAGGCGCGAGTAGAGGGTCGTGCGCATCTGGAACTCGACCTCGGTGGCCGGGGTGAGCACGAACCAGCGGCGCAGCCACACCATCGCGGCCTCACCGAGACCGAGGGCGAAGACGAGGGCGGCGCCCACGACGATGGCCCCGGTGACGCCGGACTCGATCGGACCGCGCACGATCTGTTCGAGCACGATCGGGATCATCAGGGCGATGACGGCCGCGCCGAGGGCGCTCAGCCCGCCGCCGACGAGGCGCCAGGCGATGGGTTTGACGAAGGGGCCGAGTCGCGACAGTGCGGCGACGGTGGATAGGGACGACGAAGAAGGCGAAGCAGACATGACTCTCAGTTGCGTATCGAGGGGAAGACGAAGACTGGCGGATTCCGCGCGCAGAGAGGCACGGCGGTCCGGGAAAGGATCAGGCGGTGGGGCGACAGTCAGTCGCGCGGACGCACCGCGCGCGAGCCGAGGGTGTTGAACGGGGTCACGATCGTCGTGGTCATGGTGTCCTCCTCGGTTCGGCCTCGTCGCCCGGTCGGCGCGACAGCCTTACAGACTATGCGTGCCGGTCGCGCGAGGGCAACCCCTTTCCGCGTGTCGCCTCCGCGCCTTGTCTGATGCCGGCGACCTGTCACCTCAGCCGAGCGGGAGAGCCCCGCTCTCGCGGGCGAGCAGGCGCTCCTTGACCTCGAGTCCCCAGGCGAAGCCGCCCAGCGTGCCGTCCGAGCGCAGCACGCGGTGGCAGGGCACGAACAGCGCCGGCGCATTGCGGGCGCAGATGGATGCCGCCGCGCGTATGGCGCTCGGGCTGCCGAGCTCGACCGCGAACTCCGAATACGTGAGCGGGCGTCCGGGTGTGATTCGCCGCAGCGCCGCCCAGCCGGCGAGCTGCATCTCGGTGCCGCGCTGGTGCACGGTGACCGTGTCGATGGCCGCGAGGTCGCCGGTGTAGTACGCGCGGGCGGCTGCGGCGGCATCCGCCTCCCCCTCGGCGACATCGGTCGGGCGCAACGACGGATGCACGCGCGCGATGATCGCCTCGTGATCATCGCTCCAGCCGGAGGCAAGCACGCGCTGGGTGTCGTCGACGAGGATCGTGAGGGCGCCGTCTGGGGTGCTGATGGTCTGGATGAGAGCGGTCATGAGATCTCCTTCGTCGAGGGCGTCTTCGAGGTCGTGGTCTTGCGAGGAGCGCGGACGGGAGCCGCGCGCCAGAGGTGAGCGGTGAGGTAGCTGCGCCAGGGCGCGAGGCGTTCGGCCCAGGTGGTGAGCCCGGCCGGATCGGATGGCAGCCCGGCTGCGGCGGCTCCGGCACGGACGGCCACGTCGCCGGGGAGGAACACGTCGGGGTCGCCGATGACCCGCATCCGCACGTAGTCGGCCGTCCACGGCCCGATGCCGGGCATCGCGAGCAGGGCCGCACGCTGGGCGGCGGGGTCGTCGCCGACGGTGAGGGTGAGGGTACCGTCGGCAAGCGCTGCGGCGGCCCCGGTGATGGCCCGGATGCGGGCGGCGGGACCGCGCAGCACGTCGGCCCCGTGGTCAGCGATGGCAGACATGGTCGGGAACAGGATGCCGTCGTCGCCGACCCGCTCCCCCAGCTCGGCGGCAAGCGTGGTGAGTGCGGTCCGCGCCGCGGCCACCGTGATCTGCTGGCCGACCATCGCGCGGATGAGCATCTCGTGCGGGTCGGCGGCACCGGCGACGCGGATGCCGGGTGTCGCTGCCACCAGGGGCGCCAGCTCCGGGTGTGCGGCGAGCGCCTCGTCGACGGCGAGCGGGTCGGCATCCAGGTCGAACAGGCGACGCGCGGTCGCGACGAGCGGGGCGAGGTCACCGAGCGCGCTCACACGGGCCCGCAGGTGCAGCCGTTCATCGGCATCCTGCGTCACCTCAAGATGGGCGGGGCCTCCCGGCATCCGCAGGTGACGGGCGAAGGAACGCGCGGTGGCCTGCTCCACGCCGGGCAGCGCGCGCGCCTGCATCCAGGAGAACACGCCACCGGCATCCATCGGGGCACGGTGCGGAAGCAGCAGATCGATCGTGCCCGGCGGCGTGGACGTGGCAGCCGACCGGCGCCGTGCACGCAGCTCCCCCGGTGTCATGCCGAACACCTCGCGGATGGTGTCGTTGCACTGGCGGATGCTGGAGAACCCCGCCGAGAAGGCCACTTCCGACACCGGCAGGTCGGTGCCGACGAGCAGCATCCGCGCGGTGTGGGCCCTGTGCGCGCGGGCAAGAGCCAACGGCCCGGCGCCGAGTTCCGTGGTGAGCAGGCGCGTCAGGTGGCGGGACGAGTAGCCCAGCCGCCCGGCGAGGCCGGACACTCCCTCGCGCTCGACGGTGCCAGCGGCGATGAGGCGCATCGCCCGGGCGGCGACGTCGTTGCGCAGGTCCCACTGCGGGGAGCCGGGCGCAGCCTCGGGCAGGCAGCGCTTGCAGGCCCGATACCCGGCCTCGTGCGCGGCGGCGCTGGTCGGGTAGAACGTCACGTTCTCGGGCTTCGGGGTGCGGGCGGGGCAGCTCGGGCGGCAGTAGATGCGGGTGGAGCGAACCGCCGTGACGAACTGCCCGTCGAAGCGGGTGTCCCGCGCGCTGATCGCGCGGTACCGCTCATCGAAGGTCTGGGCGAGGAAGCTCATGCATCCACTCTGACATGTCCGTAACCCGCCAGCTGGCGGAAATCGGACATCGCACTCCCCCGCCCTCTCCCTCCCCACCTCCTTGCCGGGTTTGGGGCGGATTCTCGCGTTTGGGGCGCACCATGGCCGCCCCAAACGCAGGGATGCGCCCCAAACCCGGCAGAAGACGGGGCGGGGGTGGGGGGGGCGAGGTGGGTTAGGCGGATGCTCCGCCGCGGACGGCCTGCAGGTGAGCGGCGCGGACGTGTTCGATGTCGGCGTCGAGAGTCATCGCGGACTCACAACGGGCCAGCGCCTCGGCCGACTCACGCAGCAGAGCGATCTCCCACTCGGCATCCTTCGCGCCGGCGACCAGACGGGCGATCTCGCGCTGCAGCCGCACCGACACCTCGACCATCGAGGCACCATCGCGCGCGGTCGGCCGCAAGGCGTCGACGACGAAGTCCTCCGGCGAGATGATCTGCATCCGCACGCGAGGGCGCGTCACCTCCGCATGGTGATCCGTGCCCTGGGCAACGCTGAGCACCCGCTCGAGGGCACGCAGCACCCCGATCGCCGTGCCCGGGTCGTTGATGCCCGGGCTGAGCGCCTTGCTCGCCACCTCCGACAGCCCGATCAGCCCCAGGCGCGGGTCCTTGTCGAAGGTCCGGTGCGGTTCGACCGTGAACGACTCGCGCAGCTGGGTCTCAATCGCCTCGTCGTACTCGCCGCGCACGTGCGCCAGCGCCTCGCCCTCCGAGACCGTCATGCCCGGGCGCAGGTGCACCCAGATGTCGAGGTCCTTCCACTCGGCGAGCGCCTGCAAGTCGTCGACGTGCAAATCGGTCACGTACCCGTCGCTGGTCGCCAGCACCCGGCGCGCATCCTCCGGCGGGGATGTCCACGCGGCCGCGCCGGCGCGAGGTGCCGCGGCATAGTCGCGCATCGCCTTCGTCGCGGCGTTTTCCAGCCGGTCCATGATGTCGGGCACGCGCCCGAACGTGGTGAGGAACGAGATCCACCGCAGCAGCGCGACGAGCACCGCCACGATCACGCACAGGGTCCCCAGGAACAGCAGGGCGACACCGGCCGGTGAGAGCACCTTCGACGAGAGCACGATGATCCCGACGATCGAGTAGGCGAACGCCCCGATGAACGTCGACAGCGCGTTCTGCGACGTGCGGTCCAGGATCAGCAGCTGTGTCGAGCGCGGGGTGCCCGAGGTGGATGCCCCGGAGTACGCCGACACCATCGTCGTCAGCGAGAACGTCGTCACCGCCAGCATCGACGAGGCGAGGATCTGCAGGATCGTGCTGACCGAGTCCTGACCGATCTCCGGCCCGAGCCCGCTCGGCGCGATGAAGCTGATCAGCCAGGCGGCGACGGCGATACCGATGCCGGCGAGGGAGAAGACGGCAGCACGGAACCCGACCAGCCTGGTCGCCCGCCGCAGATTCGCGATCCAGCGGTGCACGTGGCCTCCTTGTCCGCACCGGGCCCCGGTGCCGAGGATCAGTGGAAGAAGTGGCGCTCTCCGGTGAAGAACATCGTCACGCCGGCCTTGCGCGCGGCATCCACGACCTCGTCGTCACGCACCGACCCACCCGGCTGCACGATCGCGCTGATGCCAGCGTCGATGAGCACCTGCGGCCCGTCAGCGAACGGGAAGAACGCATCGGATGCCGCCACCGAGCCCGCGGCCCGGTCGCCCGCCCGCTCCACGGCGAGGCGGCAGGAGTCGACCCGGTTGACCTGCCCCATGCCGACACCGACCGTCGCGTTGCCCTTGGCGAGCACGATCGCGTTCGACTTCACGGCGCGGCAGGCCTTCCACGCGAAGATGAGGTTCTCCATCTCGGCGTCGCTGGGGCGCTCGCCCGAGACGAGCTCCCAGTCCTTGGCCACCGAGACGATGTCGTCGGGGAAGCGGTCGGCATCCTGCAGCAGCAGTCCACCCGAGACCAGGCGCACGTCCATGCGCTCCTGCTGCCAGTCGGCGGGCAGCTTGAGCAGGCGCAGGTTCTTCTTGCTCTTGAACACCTCGAGCGCGGCGGGCTCGAAGTCCGGGGCGACGATGACCTCGGTGAAGATGTCCTTCAGGTTCTCGGCCATCTTCAGCGTGACCGTGCCGTTGGCGGCGATCACGCCGCCGTAGGCCGACACCGGGTCGCACTCGTGGGCGCGCAGGTGCGCGCTGGCGATCGGGTCGAGCGCGTTCGGGGCGGTGGTCGCGATGCCACACGGGTTGGCGTGCTTGACGATGGCGACAGCCGGCAACACCATGTCGTAGGCGGCGCGCAGCGCGGCATCCGCATCGACGTAGTTGTTGAACGACATCTCCTTGCCCTGCAGCTGCGTGGCCTGGGCGATGCCGTGGCCGCCGGCCCGGGTGTAGATGGCGCCGCGCTGGTGGGAGTTCTCGCCGTAGCGCAGGGTCGCGAGGCGCTCGGCCTTGATCGTCAGGTGCGCCGGCAGGTCGCCGCCGTCGCTGAGCGTGCCCTCGGCGAACCACTGGGCGACCGCGGAGTCGTAGGTCGCGGTGTGCGAGAACGCGCGTGCGGCGAGCTCACGACGCTGCGTGAGGTCAGTGCCGCCTGCGGCGACGGCCTCGATGATCGACGGGTACGACTCGGGCGAGACGACGATCGCGACGTTGGCGAAGTTCTTCGCCGAGGCGCGCACCATCGCGGGGCCGCCGATGTCGATCTGCTCGACGACGGCATCCGGCTCGGCGCCGCTGGCGACGGTCTCGACGAACGGGTACAGGTTCACCACGACGAGCTCGAACGGCGAGATGCCGAGCTCGGCGAGCTGGCGCTCGTGGTCTTCCAGGCGCAGGTCAGCGAGCAGGCCACCGTGCACGGCCGGGTGCAGCGTCTTCACGCGACCGTCGAGCATCTCGGCCATGCCCGTGACAGCGGCGACGTCGGTGACGGCGTGCCCGGCCTCGCGGATGGTTGCGGCGGTCGACCCCGTGGAGACGATCTCGATACCGGCATCCGCCAGTGCGGAGGCGAGGGTGAGCAGGTCGGTCTTGTCGCTCACCGAGACGAGCGCCCGCCTGATCGGCACCGTGTCGCGGTGGCGGTACAGCGAGGGGTCCAGGCGGGGGCCGGCCATGGGGATGCTCCTTCGGTAGAGGCGGTAGTCAGTCGGTGAGGGTGAGCTCGCCGGTGGCGATACGACGGACGACATCGATCAGCAGTCGACGTTCGACGGGCTTGATGCGTTCGTGCAGGCTGTGCTCGTCATCGCCCGGCAGGACGGGGATGCGTTCCTGCGCGAGGATCGGTCCGGTGTCGACACCATCATCGACGACGATCACGCTGGCGCCGGTCTCTGTGACGCCGGCGGCCAGCGCATCGCGCACCCCGTGCGCGCCGGGGAACTCCGGCAGGAAGGCGGGGTGGGTGTTGATGATGCGCGGGCTGAAACGCGCGACGAGCGAGGGGGGCAGCAGTCGCATGAGGCCGCTGAGCACGATGAGGTCGGGAGTCCACACGTCGAGCTGATCGCCGAGCTCCTCGCCCCAGGCCTCTCGGCTGTCGTGCGCCCGGAACGGCACGGTGAAGCTGGGGATGCCGAACTCTTCGGCGTGTGCGAGACCGTCGGCATCGCGATCAGCACCCACGACGACCACCCGGGCGGGGAAGTCGGGGTGGCTCGCGGCGTCGAGCAGGGCACGGAGGTTCGAGCCGGTGCCCGAGATGAGTACGGCGACCGTCAGCACCCGGTCAGTCTACCGGGGTCTCGGATGCGCGCATCTCCGCCAACCAGCGGTCGGTGCGCTCTTCGGCGAGCTCGTCACGGTGCCGAGGGGTGAGCAGCAGGATGGCGGCGCCGATGAGCACCTCCAGACCGATCGCCAGGGCGAGGCCTCCGGCGTGTGGGCCCACCTCGGCCAGCCGTCCCGGACCGATGGAGCCGGAGGTGAGCACGGCGGCGAGCGCGGCGAGGCCGGCGCTGAGGAGGCCGATGCCACCGGCGATGGCCGCGCGCGGCCAGAGCGGCTCGCCCAGGCCCTCCCAGACCAGACGGGAGCGGATCATCCACCCGGCCAGCGCCCCGGCGCCCACGGGCACGAGGATCGAGACCAGCATCCACGGCGCGGCGTTCTCGGGGAGCAGCCCGAGCGCCGGCAGGCCGGGCACCACACCCAGTTCGGTGCCGGCTGGCGAGACGGCGGTGCCGGTGCCGACGGCGAAGCCGGGACCGGCCAGCCAGCTGACGGCCCAGACGATCATGGTGGGCAGGTAGGCCAGATGCACGAGCGTGAGCATGAACGCGCCGAGGGCATCCACCCGCGCCGCCTGGAACAGGGCGATGACGTCACCCGCCCGGGCGAAGACACTGACGACGACCGCCACGGCGCCCGCGCCCATCAGGGCGACCACGACGACGGCGGAGCCGCGCAGGGCTTCTGCAGGAACCGGCGACCAGTCGCCCCAGCCGTCGACGATGTCGTGCACGCGATCGACGACGCCACCATCCCCCTCGACCCAGGCGTACCGAACCGCACCGATCAGCAGACCAGCCAGGTATGCCGCGGCCGGCAGCACGATGGCCAGCCACAGCGTGGTGCGCAGCTCGCCGGATCGGCCGGTGAGGGCGACGGCGACGCTGATGGCGGTGAAGACGAGGGCGCCGCCCGCCACGCCGGCGATCCCGTCGTTGGCCACGGCGGCCCGCTTGCCCGAACGTGCGGCGAACAGCACCGTGAACAGTCCGATCGCCAGCGGGGGGAGCGAGAGGGCGAATCGTGCGCCCTCCTCCGGGATGCCGACAGCGAGGAGGACGTCGTCGGGAATGACGACCTGCACCGGCACCGCGTGGCCGAACTGCCAGAGCGACGCACTGATCGGCCAAAGCGACCCCCACTCCGCAGACAGCCCGAATGCCAGCACCCACAACAGGGTCAGGGGGGCCAGCAGGACGGCCAGACCGACGGCCGCCGCAATGGCGGCGTCGAGGGCGGCGAGGAGGGCGATGGTGAGGCGATGCATTGCCCTTCGAGCCTACGACGACACCGGCATCCGCCCGCTCGGCCACGCGCGAAAACACCGCGACAGAGGCCGGTGCCGACACGATAGATTTCTCTGCGGAGGTTCCCCGATGACAACTGCCCCAGCATCCGCCCCTGCCGACGTGCACGAGCCCAAGAACGGCCTCGACCGCTTCTTCGAGATCAGCAAGCGTGGCTCGACAATCGGCACCGAGGTGCGAGGGGGTCTGGTCACGTTCGTGACCATGGCGTACATCGTGATCCTCAACCCGATCATCCTGTCGGGTAAGCCCGACGTCGACGGCACGATCCTCGACTTCGGCGCGGTCGGCGCGGCCACCGCGCTCACCGCGGGCGTGATGACGATCCTGTTCGGCGTGATCACGCGCCTGCCGTTCGCCTTCGCAGCGGGTCTGGGCATCAACGCCTTCGTCGCCTTCAGCGTCGTCGGTCAGGTGACCTGGGCCGAGGCGATGGCGCTGGTGATGATCAACGGTGTGATCATCGTGCTGCTGGCAGCCACGGGTCTGCGGAAGGCGATCTTCGACGCCGTGCCGTTCCAGCTGAAGATCGCGATCACGGTCGGCATCGGCTTGTTCATCGCCTTCATCGGCTTCGTGAACTCCGGCTTCGTCACCGCGACCGGCGCCTCTTCTCCCCCGGTCGGTCTGGGTGTGAACGGTTCGGTCGCCACCGTGCCGACCCTGCTGTTCGTCATCACGCTGCTGCTCACCGGCATCCTCGTGGCCCTCAAGGTCAAGGGCGGCATGCTCATCGGCCTGGTCAGCGGCACCGTGCTCGCGGTGATCGTCGAGGCCATCTGGCACATCGGGGCACGCGGCTTCGACGCTGAGGGCAACGTCACCAACCCCGGCGGCTGGGGCCTGACGGTGCCGGCGCTGCAGGGCTCGCCCGTCAGCATCCCGAACCTCAGCCTGATCGGTCAGGTCGACTTCAGCTTCGATTTCGCCAAGGTCAGCGGTGTGGCGCTGGTGATGATCGTCTTCACCCTGCTGTTCACGAACTTCTTCGACGCCATGGGCACGATGACGGGTCTGGCCAAGGAGGCAGGCCTCGCCGACGACAAGGGCGACTTCCCGCGCATCAAGTCGGCGCTGGTCGTCGAGGGTGTCGGCGCGATCGCCGGTGGTGCGACCTCATCGTCGTCGAGCACCGTGTTCATCGAGTCGGGCGCCGGTATCGGCGAGGGCGCGCGGACGGGTCTGGCGAACGTCGTGACCGGTGTCGTGTTCCTGCTGGCGATGTTCCTCACGCCGCTGACCTCGATCGTGCCGACCGAGATCGCCGCCGCGGCTCTGATCATCGTCGGTGCGCTGATGATGGCGCAGATCCGGTTCATCGACTTCAACGACTTCCGGGTGCTGCTGCCGGTGTTCCTGACCGTCACGGTGATGCCGCTGACGTACTCGATCGCGAACGGCATTGGTGCCGGCTTCGTCAGCTGGGTGCTGGTCCACGCCTTCTCCGGTCGCGCCAAGCAGATCAGCCCGCTTCTGTGGGTGGTCGGCGCCGGCTTCCTGATCTTCTTCGCCCGCGGACCGATCGAGATGCTCTTCAGCTAACCTCTCGGGACCCCCGTGTCCCACTTTCTGCAGGTCGTGTCCCACTTTCTGCAGACCATGTCCCACTTTCTGCTGTGAACCGGCCGGTTTGACAGCAGAAAGTGGGACATGGTCGTTTCGGGGCCGTGGGCGGATGCCGGATGGCGGATGCCGGATGGCGGATGCCGTGGCATCCGCCGCCTGTGCCTGTGCCTGCACCTGTGCCTGTGCCTGTGCCTGTGCCTGTGCCTGCAGCATCCTCCCCCTGCTCCCCCACCCCCGACCATGTCCCAAAAACTGCTGTTACAGGGGCTGTTTGACCGCAGAAATTGGGACATGCCCTGCGAAAAGTGGGACATGCCCCGCAGAAAGTGGGACATGCATGCGGGCGCAGGCAGGGCGGCAGCAGGCAGGGCGGCAGCAGGCAGGCAGACCGGCGACACCGCCGGGCGACACCGCCCGGAGACAAACGAAGACCCCGGGGTGGAGCCCGGGGTCTTCGTGTAACAGCTTAGCGCTTAGAGCGAAGCCATGATCTCGCGCATGAGGTCAGCCGTCTCGGACGGCGTCTTGCCGACCTTGACGCCGGCGGCCTCGAGGGCCTCCTTCTTGGCCTGCGCGGTACCGGCCGAGCCGGAGACGATGGCGCCGGCGTGGCCCATGGTCTTGCCCTCGGGAGCGGTGAAGCCGGCCACATAGCCGACGACCGGCTTGGTGACGTTGGCCTTGATGAAGTCGGCGGCACGCTCCTCGGCGTCGCCACCGATCTCACCGATCATGACGATCGCCTTGGTCTCGGGGTCGGCCTCGAACGCGGCGAGCGCGTCGATGTGCGTGGTGCCGATGACCGGGTCGCCGCCGATGCCGATGGCGGTCGAGAAGCCGATCTCGCGCAGCTCGAACATCATCTGGTAGGTCAGGGTGCCCGACTTCGAGACGAGGCCGATCGGGCCCTTGCCGGCGATGTTGGCCGGGGTGATGCCGACCAGGCTCTCGCCGGGGGTGATGATGCCGGGGCAGTTCGGACCGATGATGCGGGTCTTGCCACCCTTCTCGATCGCGTAGGCCCATGCCTCGGCGGTGTCGCCGACGGGCACGCCCTCGGTGATCACGACGAGCAGCGGGATCTCGGCGTCGATGGCCTCGACCATGGCGTCCTTGGTGAACGCCGGTGGCACGAACGCGATCGACACGTCGGCGCCGGTCTGCTCCATCGCCTCGGCGACGGAGCCGAAGACGGGCAGCTCGACGGGGTTGCCGTCGGCGTCGGTGTGCAGCACGGTGGTGCCGGCCTTGCGGGCGTTGACGCCACCGACGACCTGGGTGCCGGCCTTCAGCATGAGGGCGGTGTGC
The DNA here is from genome assembly GCF_037204145.1 of Microbacterium istanbulense. Classification (NCBI taxonomy): domain Bacteria; kingdom Bacillati; phylum Actinomycetota; class Actinomycetes; order Micrococcales; family Microbacteriaceae; genus Microbacterium; species Microbacterium istanbulense. The sequence goes on along the minus strand of NZ_JBBDGN010000002.1, from coordinate 179,084 downwards.
TTGGTGCCCTCACCGCCGGTGATGCCCTGCACGATGACCTTGGAATCCTTGTTCAGGAAGATCGACATTCTCTATTCCTTCTCTCTGCGATTCCGGATCAGGCGTTCGCGAGCTCGGCGGCCTTGTCGGCGCCCTCGTCCATGGTCAGGGCCAGGGTGACGAGCGGGTGGTTCGCCTCACGGAGGATGGCGCGACCCTCCTCGACCTTGTTGCCGTCAAGGCGCACGACGAGCGGCTTGGATGCCGATGAGCCGAGCTCGGCGAGAGCGCCGACGATGCCCTTGGCGACGGCGTCGCACGCGGTGATGCCACCGAAGACGTTGACGAACACGCTCTTGACCTGCGGGTCGCCGAGGATGACGTCGAGGCCGGCGGCCATGACCTCGGCCGAGGCGCCACCTCCGATGTCGAGGAAGTTGGCGGGCTTGACGCCGCCGTGCTTCTCACCGGCGTAGGCGACGACGTCGAGGGTCGACATGACCAGACCGGCGCCGTTACCGATGACACCGACCTCGCCGTCGAGCTTGACGTAGTTGAGGTCGTTCTCCTTGGCCTTGGCCTCGAGCGGGTCCGCGGCATCCTTGTCTTCGAGCAGTGCGTGCCCGGGGTGACGGAAGTCGGCGTTCTCGTCGAGCGAGACCTTGCCGTCGAGGGCGATGATCTCGCCGTCCTCGGTGCGGACGAGCGGGTTCACCTCGACGAGCGTGGCGTCCTCGCCCTTGTAGACCTCGAACAGCTTGACGAAGACGTCGGCGACCTTCTCGACGAGGTCGGCGGGGAAGTTCGCCGCGCGGGCGATCTCGACGGCCTTGTCCTTGTCGATGCCCTTGATCGGGTCGACCTCGACGCGGGCCAGAGCCTCGGGCTTCTCGACGGCGAGCTGCTCGATCTCCATGCCACCCTCGACCGAGCACAGGCTCAGGTACGAGCGGTTCGCGCGGTCCAGCAGCACCGAGAAGTAGAACTCCTCAGCGATGCGGGCGCCGGCGGCGACCATGACGCGCTTGACGACGTGGCCCTTGATGTCGAGTCCGAGGATGGCCTTGGCCGCCTCGTACGCCTCGTCGGGGTTCTTGGCGACCTTCACGCCGCCGGCCTTGCCTCGACCACCGGTCTTGACCTGCGCCTTGACGACGACCACGCCGCCGAGCTTCTCGGCTGCCGCTTTCACCTCCTCAGGAGTGTCCGCGACGATACCGGCGAGCACCGGCACCCCGTACTTCTCGAAAAGGTCTCGTGCCTGGTACTCGTAGAGATCCACGTGCAGTCCTTCGCTGGTTGCGGCGGGTGGGACGCGACAAGAAAATGTCGGTTGTCGATTGATGATGAATCGACCCGATCCATCAGCCTACTACTCCCCGCTGAGTGCATGACCGAGGGCCCTCCCTGTCATCTCGCGGATTTTCACGGGCGCTGAGGGCGCGGAAGTTCTAGGCTTTCGCTATGCATGACAACGCCGATCAGCGCTCCGCCGTCGTCGCGGCTGCCCTGGAGCTGTTCCAGGAGCAGGATTTCGACCAGACCTCGGTCGAGCAGATCGCCAAGGCCGCCGGCGTCTCGCGGTCGACCTTCTTCCGCCAGTTCGGCGGCAAGGAGGATGTCGTGTTCGCCGATCACGAGGCGCTGCTCGATGACGTGCGCGGGTTCCTGCGTGAGCGGCACGAGAACCCCTGGCTCGCGGTGTGCGAGGCGTCGGAGCTGGTGTTCGCGCACTTCGCCCGCGATCCCGAGATGGCCAGGCGCCGGTACCAGATCGTGCGCGGCGTGCCCGTGCTTCGCGAGCGCGAGATCATCACGGTGTTCCGCTACGAGCGGCTCTTCGACGAGTACCTGCGTGAGGCCCTGCCCGGTGTCGACCCGTTGGATGCGGTGGGCTTCGCCGCGCTCGTCACAGCCGTGCACAACCATGTCTTGCGGCAGCTGCTGCGCAGCACGAAGGGTGTGCCCATCGCGGTGCTGCAGAAGGCATTGGCGGATGTGCGCCGTCGGTATGGCGTGCAGACGGATGCGGATGCCGCGGCATCCGCCCCGGATGACGTCGTCGTCGCCGTCTTCCCCCGCTCCATGCCGGTGGCTGAGATCTCCCGACGCCTGACCGCCGAACTCGACTGAAGAGACGCGTGAAACTGAGTCCCTCTTTGCGTGAAACCGGATGCCACGAGGAGTAGAGTCTCAGCATGACCAGCGCACCCTTCCCCGGTGAGAGCGTCGAGCGGTACGACGTGACCGCCCGCCGCGACAGCGACTACTACGCCGTCTTCGCCGACATCCCCGCCGACGACCAGGCCGCCTGGGATCGCGCCCGCGCCTATGTCGATGAGGTCGCCCCGCAGATGCGTGAGGCCTGGGATCGCGCCGAGTACCCGCTCGAGGCAGCCGCGAAGATGGGTGAATACGACCTGGTCGTCGACGGCATCGAGCACGCCGACCTGACCCGCCTGTCGCCTCTCGCCGCGGGCCTGGTCAACATGGAGATCTCGCGCGGCGACGGCTCGCTCGGCACGATCCTCGCCGTACAGGGCGGTCTGGCCCTGCGCACTCTCGCCCTCTTCGGCAGTCCCGCTCAGCAGGAGCGCTGGCTGAAGCCGGTGGCGGATGCCACAGTGCTGGCATCCTTCGCGCTCACCGAACCCGATCACGGCTCGGACTCCGTCTCGCTCGAGACCACTGCCCGCCGAGACGGAGACGAGTGGGTCATCCGGGGCGCGAAGAAGTGGATCGGCAACGGCGCCTCCGGCGGCATCACCTTCGTCTGGGCGCGCGTCGACGACGAGGGCGCCGACGACCACGGCGCCGTGCGCTGCTTCCTCGTCGAACAGTCGACGCCCGGCTACGAGGGCACCGTGATCACGGGCAAGGGCTCGCTGCGCGGCATCCATCAGGCGCACATCCGACTCGACGACGTGCGCGTGCCCGCCGAAGCCGTGCTGCCGGGCACGAAGACCTTCAAGGACGCCTCGACGGTGCTGTACGCGACCCGGTCGGGTGTGGCCTGGTCTGCTCTCGGCCATGCCACCGCCTGCTACGAGGCCGCACTGTCGTATGCCCTGCAGCGCGTGCAGTTCGGCAAGCCGCTGGCGAAGTTCCAGATGGTGCAGGAGCGCCTCACCCACATGCTCGAAGACCTCACGGCCATGCAGCTGTACTGCCGTCGCCTGGCCGACCTCGAACAGGCGGGTCAGCTGCGGCCGACGCAGGCCTCACTGGCGAAGTTCCACAACACCCGCGCTGCCCGACGGGTCGCGCAGACCGCGCGCGATCTGCTCGGCGGCAACGGCATCCTGCTCGAGAACGGCGTCATCCAGCACATGGCCGATATCGAGGCGATCCACACCTACGAGGGCACCGAAAGCGTGCAGGCGCTGCTGCTCGGGCGCGACATCACCGGAATGAGTGCCTTCGCCTGAGCCGCAGCCGCACGGCGCCCTGATGGCTCAGTCGCAGCCGCACCCGCCGGAGGGAGTGCGCGTCATGAAGCAGACGTCGCAGACGCCGTAGTCGCGCTCTTCGACCTTGGTGGCCTTGGGCGCCTTGGGCGCGGCGGGGGTGCGCGGCGCGGCGGCGCGCTTGGGCTTTGCGCCCGGCGCCGGCGCGAACTCGCTGGGCTGCAGCACGTACAGGTAGGGCGGGCGGCCCTCGCTCGGGCGCATCGGCATGCGCGTCGAGCCGTACACGATGACTTCGCCCTCGGTGAATCCGTTGATGTAGGTGCGTCCGATGTGCAGGGCTGCTCCCTCGCCACGGCGGATCGCTTCGATGTAGCGACCACGATCGATGTAGGAGGCGATGCCGATCGCATCGGTGACGGCGGTGATGAACGCGTGGTTCTGCTCCGCGATGCGGTGCGCGCGCAGCGCTTCCGCGAGGGTTCGGTAGGGACGGGAGGTGCCGGTGGGGGTGGGCCCCTGTACTTCAGTCATCACCCTCAAGGATCTCACGCCACGGACCCCGCCGCCGCCCCGTCCACCGGCAGCGAGCGCAGGGCGTGGAAGACTGACGACATGGCGCGGGCGACGATCATCGGCAGTGGGCCGAACGGTCTCGCAGCGGCCGTGACGCTCGCCCGCGCCGGGTATCAGGTGCGGGTGCTCGAAGCCGCCTCCGGCGTCGGGGGTGGCGTGCGCAGCGAGGCGTCAACGCTCCCCGGATTCGTGCATGATGTCGGCTCGGCGGTGCATCCGGCGGCATACTCCTCGCCCTTCTTCACGGCCTTCGGTCTGCGGGAGCGTGTCGAATGGATCATGCCCGAAGCGGCATATGCTCATCCGCTTGACGGTGGACGGGCAGCGATCGCTTGGCAGGATCTCGACCGGACGGTCGATGGGCTCGGCGCGGACGGGCGAGCGTGGCGTCGGCTGCTCGAGCCGCTGAGCTCTCACCTCGATGGTGTGCTGGACTTCACCGGGTCGTCGCTGCTGCGTGTGCCGCGGCATCCCGTGACGGCAGCACGCTTCGGCTGGCGCGTGCTGCAGCAGGGCACACGCCGGGCGGCGCACACCTTTCGCCATGAGCCGGCGGCGGCACTGTTGGCCGGCGTCGTCGCGCACGCGAACACCGCACTCCCCTCGCTCTCCTCCGCGGCGGCGGGGCTGCTGCTGGCCGCCCATGCGCACGCAGACGGGTGGGTGTACCCCCGTGGCGGCGCCCAGGCGATCGCCGACGCCCTGCGCACCGATCTGGAGGCGCACGGCGGATCTATGGAGACCAACACCCCTGTGCGTGATCTGGGCGCGCTCGAGTGGGGCGATGCTGCACGGGGCGATGTGTTGCTGTTGAACACCTCGCCGCGCCTCGCGCTCACCCTTCCCGGAGTTCCCGGCCGCTACGCGCGCGCCCTGCGCCGCTTTCGCTACGGCGCCGGCGCGGCGAAGGTGGACTTCGCTCTCGACGGCCCGGTGCCGTGGGCGAACCCGGACGTTCGCCTCGCGCCGACCGTGCATCTGGGCGGCACACGGGCCGAGGTGTGGGCGAGCGAGAACGCGGTGGCGGCAGGCCGGGTGAGCGCAGAGCCCTATGTGCTCGCCGTGCAGCCGTCGGTGTGCGACGACACCCGTGCCCCGGCTGGCAAGCACACGCTGTGGGCCTATCTGCACGTGCCTGCGGGCTCACCTCTCGACCCGACCGAGCCGGTGATCCGGCAGGTGGAACGCTTCGCTCCCGGCTTCCGCGACCGCATCCTCGCCTCTCATGCCGTGCCCGCCTCGGCGCGCGAGGCGATCAATCCGGCGTCGATCGGCGGCGACATCTTCGGCGGGGCCTTCACGCTGCGTCAGGCGGTACGGCGCCCGGTAGCGAGCAGGGAACCCTGGCGGACGCCGATGCCCGGCGTGTATCTGGCATCCGCTTCCACTCCCCCCGGCCCCGGCGTGAACGGCATGGCTGGGTGGCACGCGGCGCGCACGGTGTTGTCGGATGCCGAGCTGCCGGCCCGCCTGCCTGACGTCTTCTGAGACCTCCGCACGGTGTTCTCGCTGTCGGCGTTCTGGCGCGCGCGGCGGAGGCGCACCAGGATGGAGACATGTACGAGATCCCCGCGCCGATGCTGGCGAAGGCCGCCGCCACCATTCCCGACCCGGCGAAGAAGCCGATGCTGTTCGAACCGAAGTGGGACGGCTTCCGCGGACTCGTCGCGTGGGATGGAGAGACGCTCGAGATCGGCTCACGGGGCGCGAAGCCGCTGACCCGCTACTTCCCCGAGCTGGTGGAGCAGCTCGCCGAGATCCTCCCCGGCCCCTGCCTGCTCGACGGTGAGATCGTCGTGGCCACAGGACCGGCAGGCGCGCAGCGCCTGGACTGGGAGGCGCTGAGCCAGCGGATCCACCCGGCGGCGTCGCGCGTCGCGAAGCTCGCCGCCGAGACGCCGGCGATGTTCATCGCCTTCGATCTCCTCGCCGAGGGCGACGAAGACCTGCAGCCGCTCCCCTTCGGCGAACGACGCCGGCGCCTGGAGCAGCTGCTGTCGGACGCGCGTTCCCCGTTGCACCTGACCCGCACGACCGAAGATCGCGATACCGCCGAGCGCTGGCTGGCGGAGTTCGAGGGGGCCGGACTCGACGGCGTGGTCGCCAAGCCGCTCGGTGACCCCTACGCCCCGGGCAAGCGGACGCTGATCAAGATCAAGCATGCGCGCACCGCCGACGTGGTCGCCCTCGGCTACCGCGTGCACAAGCGCGGATCCGGTGTCGGCTCGCTGCTGGTGGGACTGTACGACGCGGACGGCGAACTGCGCCAGGTGGGCGGTGTCGCCGCGTGGAGCGATGCGATGCGGCAGCAGTTGGTGGAGGATCTCGCGCCCCTCGTCGAACGGGATGCCGACGGACAGGCCGTGACCGGCGCCGGTGAGCGCTCCCGGTTCACCGGCGCGAAAGATGTGTCGTTCGTGCGGCTGCGCCCCGAACGGGTGTTGGAGGTGCGCTACGACCAGTTGGAGGGTGCGCGCTTCCGTCACACGGTGCAGTTCGCACGGTGGCGCCCCGACCGCGACGCGCGCTCGTGCACGTACGACCAACTCGACACGGTCGCCGGTTACGACCTCGCGGACGTCCTCAGCTGACGATCACGCGTCAACCGGTGTGCCGTCGTCGTTCCAGTTCGCGGCGACGCGCTTGCTCGGTTGCACGCGCGGCGGCTCCCCCGGCATCTTCGGAAACTCGGGTGGGAACGACAGCTCTCCGAGACCGTCGGCCACATCCCGCTCCCACCACTGGAGCAGGGTGTCGATGCGCCCAGGAGCATCCTGCATCTGCGCCCACGGGTCGCCGATCTCGGCGAGTCGGCGCGGGATGCTGCGCACGGTGAACCGTGCGGGGTCGAGGTTGTCGAGTTCTTCCCACTCGATCGGCGTCGACACCGGGGCGCCCGGCAGCGCCCGGGGACTGTAGGCGCCAGCCATGGTGCGGTCACGGTTGGCCTGGTTGAAGTCGACGAAGATGCGCTCCCCGCGTTCTTCCTTCCACCAGTTCATGGTCACTCTGTCGGGCATCCACCGTTCCAGCTCGCGGCCTGCGGCGATCACCGCATGGCGCACCGTGAGGAACTCCCACTCGGGAACGATCGGGGCGAAGACGTGCAGGCCGCGGTTGCCGCTGGTCTTGATGAAGGCCTCGAGCCCGGCCTCGCGCAGCACAGAGCGCAACTCGTGGGCGGCCGCGACGGCCTCGACGATGCCCGTGCCCGGCTGCGGATCCAGGTCGATGCGCAGCTCAACCGGGTTGTCGGTGTTCGAGGCGAGCGATGCCCACGGGTGGAACACGAGGGTGTTCATCTGTACCGCCCAGACGACCGCGCTCGGGCGCCGCAGCACGATCTGCGGGTGCGAGCGACCGCTGTTGTAGGTGACCGTCACGGCGTCGACGTAGTCGGGTGTGCCCTTGGGCGGGTTCTTCGAGAAGAACCCGGCACTGCCGATGCCGTCACGGAAACGTTCCAGCGACACGGGGCGCTCCCCGTTCGCCGCGAGGAACGGCACCGAGACCTGCTGCACGTAGTCGGCGTACTCCGCCTTCGTGATGCCGTCACCGCCGTCGACCGGCCAGATGACTTTATTCGGGCTCGACAGCGCCACCTGCTGCTCGCCGTCAGGGTCGGCGACGGTCAACACCACACGTTCAGATGCCATGCTCTGACCCTAGGGCGTGCGGCGAGCGCGTTCCAGATTGCTGACGCGTCGCGCTCAGTTCTCGGCGTCGATGTCGACGGCGAGAACCATCACGGGGGCGAGGGCGTCGCGCTCGACGATGAGCGACGGGCCGGCGACGTCGATGAGCACACCGGAGATCTCGCTGTGCGTCTTGAGCAGCCCCGCGAGACGCTCCGGCGTGAACGGCATCGGCCGGTCGCCGCGCCCGGTCGCGACGATCTCGAGCGGGTGGGAGAACAGCTGGAGCAGCCGGCGCCCGTCGGTGGTGCGGGCCTCGGCGATGCCGACCGGCTGTCCGCCAGTGCCGTCGTTGACAGCCACCCACATCGGCGTGCGGGCAAGGGCCTCGGCGACGCGCGTCGCGGTGCCCTCGTCTCGGGGCGCGGCGACCAGCGACTTGATGGTCATCTGCTCATCGCCCTGCTCGAGCGCCTTCTGCAGCAGCTCGGTCGGCAGCACGGCGCGGTGCGGGGCTGAGGAGTTGTCGAGGATGACGCCGGTGAAGCCGCCCGAGACGACCTGGCGGTACACCACGGTCGCCGGTTGTGCGATGGCCGAGGTCTCGGCGGCCTCCTGCGGATCGGTGACCGAGGCGCGCAGCGCCTTGCCCGAGCTGTAGGCGAGCATGAACGAACGGTCGCCGTCTCGGATGACACCGACGGAGAGGTTGGTGCCGTCGCTGAGCTGCTGGCGGGCGTCGCCGTGCACGCGCAGATACAGGTGCCCCTGGAGTGACTGGCGCATGACGCCGAGGAGCTGCTCGTTGGTGGCGCCCTCGGCGAGCTGGGCGAGAGCCTCGCGCAGCAGCACGTTGTCGTTCAGGCCCTTGATGGTGTGGGTCTGCTCGGGGGGCAGTGCCGGTGCGAAGGGCAGCGTGACGGGCCCGTCGGGTCGCACGGCGGCGGCGGTGGGCAGGTTCGGTCGCGCGGGCGCGGCGGAGGCCGTAGACGCGGATGCCCCAGGCGCGGCGGATGCCGCCGGCGGAGCGCTCTGCTCGGCATCGGGCAACGCGACCTCGGGGCCCGCATCGGCTCCGACGCCACGGAATGCCTGCACCGAGATTGCGACGGTCGGCACCGCCTCGTCGGCGGCCGCATCTGGAGCGGCCGTCGGTTCCACCTCGGCCGTCGCCTCATCAGACGGGACGGCGTCGTCGGACTTCTTGCGGCGAGAGAACAGGGCCATATGTGTCAGCCTAAACCTCCGCTCGACGCCACCGACGCCGTGCGGCCTCAGAGCTTGACGATCGGCGCGATCTTGATGAGCAGCTTCTTCTGTCCGGCGGAGTCGAAGCGCACGTGCGCGATGCGCTTGGCGCCCTCGCCGGTCACCGCTTCGATGCGCCCCTCACCGAAGTCGTCGTGTCGGATGCGGTCACCGGCAGTGAGCTCGAGGTCGCCGTTGTCGCGCACCTTGGCGGTGACTTTGTTGGGGAACTTGTCCATGGAGGTGGACAGCGGCTTGAGCTGGTCTCGGCCGGGAAGCGGCTTGACGCCGAAGCGATCTCGGCCGCCGCCGAATCCGCCGCCGGGGCGCGCGTTCAGGGCGCGCGACTGCATGCCGCCCCGCGAGTTCACGTCGCCAGGCGACTGGCGCCAGTCGATGAGGTCGGCGGGGATCTCCTGCAGGAACCGGCTGGGCATCGCCACCGACACCTCGCCGAACTGCGCGCGTGTCATCGCCAACGACAAGTGCAGGCGCTTGCGGGCACGCGTGATGCCGACGTAGAACAACCGACGCTCCTCCTGCGGGCCGCCGGGCTCGCCCGCCGAGATCCGGTGCGGGATGAGGTCTTCTTCGACACCGGTGACGAACACGGCGTCGTACTCAAGGCCCTTAGCGGTGTGCATGGTCATCAGTGACACGGAGCCCGACTCGTCATCGAGGTCATCGGCATCCGACACCAGGGCGACCTCGGTGAGGAAGTCGACCAGCGTGCCCTCGGGGTTGTTGCGCGCGAAGTCCCTGGCGACGGCGACGAACTCGTCGAGGTTTTCCAACCGCGCCTCGTCTTGCGGGTCGCGGCTCGCGCGGAGCGACTCGTAGTAGCCGCTCTTCTCGAGCAGCACGGTGAGCCCTTCTGCCACCGAGGTCGCCGAGGGGATCTCCCCCGAGGCTGGCTGCATGATCGCGGTCGCCTCGGCGAGCACCGCGTCCAGGCGCGCGATGGCCGCCCGGATCTTGGGCCCGACGCCGAGCTGGCTCGGGTGGGCGAGCGCGTCGCGGAACGACAGGCCGTGCTCTTCGGCGAAACGGGCGATCGACGTCTCGGTGACGTCGCCGATGCCACGGCGCGGCTTGTTGAGGATGCGCCGCACCGACATGTCGTCGGCAGGATTCGACACCGCGACGAGGTAGGCGAGCGCGTCTTTGATCTCGGCGCGCTCGTAGAACTTCGTGCCGCCCATGATCTTGTACGGCACGGCGGCACGGATGAAGATCTCTTCCAGTGCGCGGGACTGCGAGTTCGTCCGATAGAACACGGCCATCTCGGAGTAGGGCATCCCTGCCCGGCGCAGCGCCTCGACCTCATCGGCGACGAACTGGGCCTCATCGTGCTGCGAGTAGCCGGTGAAGCCGACGATCCTGTCACCGGCGCCCTTATCGCTCCACAGGTTCTTCGCCTTGCGGTCGAAGTTGTTGCCGATGACGGCGTTGGCAGCCGAGAGGATGTTCTGCGTCGACCGGTAATTCTGCTCGAGCAGCACCACCTGCGCGCCGGGGAAATCGCGTTCGAACTCGCTGATGTTGCGGATGTCCGCGCCGCGGAATGCGTAGATCGACTGGTCGGAGTCACCGACGACGGTGAGCGACGCCCCCGGCTCCGCCGGCGCAGTCTCGGGTTCGAAGATCATCATGCCGTTCGAGGCATACGGATCGGGCGCGGCCGCAGAGACCGGCCGCGTGAGCTCGTGGATCAAGGCGTACTGTGCGTGGTTGGTGTCTTGGTACTCGTCGACGAGGATGTGGCGGAAGCGGCGCCGGTAGGTGTCGGCGACCTGCGGGAACGCGCGGAACAGGAAGACCGTCTGGGCGATGAGGTCATCGAAGTCGAAGGCGTTGGCCTTCTGCAGTGCCCGCTGGTAGTCGGTGAACACGTCGACGAAGATGCGCTCGGCGGGGTCGCTCATGTTCGCCTGGCGGGCGTAGCCCTCGGCATCGGTCAGCTCGTTCTTGAGCTTGGAGATGCGCGACTGCACCGAAGAGGGGGTCATGCCGAACGCATCGGCCTCGTGTTCTTTGACCAGGCGCTTGATGAGAGCGCGCGAGTCGCCGGAGTCGTAGATCGTGAACGACTTCGTGAAGCCGAACTGTTCGGCCTCACGCCGCAGGATGCGCACGCACGCCGAGTGGAACGTCGAGATCCACATGCCCCGCGCGGCTTCACCGACGAGACCCTCCACCCGCTCGCGCATCTCACCCGCGGCCTTATTGGTGAACGTGATCGCGAGGATCTGACTGGGCCACGCCTCGCGCTGGCGCAGCAGCAGGGCGATGCGCCGGGTGAGCACGCTCGTCTTTCCCGAGCCGGCGCCGGCGACGATGAGCAGTGCTGGGCCACGGTAGGTGACGGCCGCCAGCTGCTGCGGGTTCAGTCCGGCGAGGAGGTCGCCAGCGCCTGTCGGGCCGGCGGACGGGGGGACGATGAGAGGTGCTTCGGTCATGGCCTTATGAGTCTAGGCCGGGCCTCCGACGCCGGGTACGCTCGAAGGATCACCGGAGGAGGTCCCCATGATCACCGAAGTGAACGAGAAGGACTGCCACGCCCTGCTCAGCTCGACCACGGTCGGTCGGCTCGGCTTCGTGCAGGACGGACGGGTACTCGTCATCCCCGTGAACTACGTGCTCGACGGGTCGGACGTCGTCATCCGCACCGCACCGGACGGGCTGCTCAGCGGGCTGTCGTCCAGCCGCGAGGTGGTCGCGTTCGAGGTCGACCATCATGACGACCTCGGCGGCAGCGGGTGGAGCGTGCTGCTCAATGGCCCGGTCACCGAGATGACCGCCGAGGAAGTGGATGCCATCCCCGGCACGCGCCGCGCGAGACCGTGGGCCGGGGGCGACCGCAGTCTGGCGCTGCGCCTGCATCCGGAGTCCGTCAGCGGACGCCGCGTGCATCGCGACCGCGGCTGAACCCCCGGCGTCTTCCCGGCGACGGGTGGGAGAATCGCCTCATGCGCACGATCCTCAACATCATCTGGGTCATCTTCGCCGGGTGGGCTCTGTTCCTCGGTTACGTCGTCGCCGGCATCCTGCTGTGCATCCCGATCATCACGATCCCGTGGGCGATCGCGTCATTCCGCATCGCCGGGTACGCGTTCTGGCCGTTCGGGCGCGAGATCGTCGACAAGCCCCGTTCCGGGGTGTTCTCGTTCATCGGCAACGTGATCTGGGTCGTGCTCGCGGGCTGGTGGCTGGCGATCGGTCACATCCTCACCGGTGTGGCGCTGTGCATCACGATCATCGGCATCCCGATGGCGATCGCGAACTTCAAGCTGATCCCCGTGTCGCTGATGCCGCTCGGCAAAGAGATCGTCTCGACGCGTCGCGGCGCGTTCGACCGGGCGCTCTGATCCGCCCCGCCGCTACGCGATCCGCGTTCCAGGCGGCAGGCGACGCGCTGGCGTGCGCGTGCGCGCCCAGGCCCCCGCGAACAGGCCACCGGCGAGAACGACCTGGATGGCCAGACCGACGAACCAACTCGGCACGCTGTCGGCGACCGCCTCTTCGGGGGTCAGGCCGCCCTGCTCCCCGATGTTGCAGTCATCCCACCGCTGCTCCACCGGCGGATACTGCGCCATGCGCACGCCGGTCTTGATCGTCCCGAACATGTCGACGGGGTATCCGTCCGAGAACTCCACCGGCGTGGCATCCGCGAGGACGACGAACGGATTGGCGGCGAGGAATCCCCAGACGTAGTCGTAGCGCGGCACCTCGTAGGGGTACTCTTCCCACTCGTCGCAGATCGGCTCTCCGGTGACCTGGTCATAGGGCCGGGTATAGCTGATCGCCTCGGTACGCACGACGGCGCCACCCAGACCGAACGCGATGAGGGTGCCCACCACGAGAGCGGCGACGACGAGATAGGTGGCGGCGACCGAGAACAGCGGGCGTGCGAGCAGGCCGCTCAGCCCCACCCCGAGTGCCGCGACGATCACGATCTCGGCCGCCAGGATGCCGATCGATACGAGCACCATCGGCAGGCTGACACCGCCGCCGAGCATGCCGATGAACAGGAACGGCAAGGCGACGAGCAGGAAGGCGCCGCCTGTCGCGATGGCCGCGAGCAGTTTGCCGAGCATGATGTCGCCGGTGGATGCCATCGTGACCTGCACCGGCGCGAGCGTCGCCGCATCGCGGTCGCCGTTGATCGCGTTGCCGCTGAGCGCGGGTGAGACGAGCACGACGAGCAGGAGGACGAAGTTGACGATGACCGAGTAGACGCCGGCTCCGGCCTGGGGAACGAAGGAGAACGCCAGAAACGAGAGGACGGTGATGATCAGCAGCAACAGAGCGAAGACGCCGAGCATGACGTACCAGCCGACACTGCGCAGCCGCTGCGTCAGTTCGAGCCGGGCGATGGTGGCGATGCGCGTGGCGTTCATGATGCGCTCCCCTCAGAGGGCGACGGATGCCGCAGCGACATGAACGTGCTCTCCAAAGCGCTCTGCGCGGGCGCGAACTCCAGCACGGGTGCGCCGGCGGCGACGAGGCGGCGCAGCGCGTCGACCGCCGCGTGGTCATCGACGAAGTGCACGATCGCGTCGCCCCGATCGGATGCCACCTGCGCGGGATCCAGTCCGAGCGCGGTCGACACGATGAGCGCGGCAGCCGAAGGCGCGGATACCTCGGCTCCGGCTTCCTGCGCGGCGGCGAGGCGCACCCGGTACGTGCGGCCCGCGGGGGCCGCTCCCGGATCGACCACCGATCCGGCCACGAGGAACACGGCCCCGTCGATGACTTCTTCGAGTTCTGCAAGCACATGGCTGGAGATGAGCACCGTGCAGCCCTCATCGGCCAGGCGTCGCAGCAGTACCCGCAGCTGCACGCGCGCTTCAGGGTCGAGGCCCGATGCCGGTTCGTCGAGCAGCAGCACCTGCGGGTTGTGCACGAGGGCCCGCGCCAGGCCGAGTTTCTGCTTCTGCCCGCGAGAGAGCACACGGGCCGGCGAGCCGGCCAGGTCATCAAGGCCAACCAGGCGGAGCAGCTCGTCGGCCCGCGTGGTGGCCTCGGCGACGCTCATGTCGTGCAGCCGCGCGGTGGTGACGATGCTCTCGCGGGCGGTGAGGGAGGGCCAGGCGCCGAGGGCATCCGGCATCCATCCGAGCAGGCGTCGCGCGTCGCGCGGCGCGGCGATCGGGTCGACGTCTCCGATCCGAATCTCGCCGCGATCTGGCGCCAGCAGCGATGCCAGCATCAGCAGCAGCGTGGTCTTGCCCGCTCCGTTCGGGCCTACGAGACCCGTGATCTTGCCTGCGGGGGCCTCGAAGGTGGCGTCACTCACCGCGTGCACCGACCCGAAAGACCGCCCGACCCCCCTGGCGACGATTCCGCTCATGGCGCGAGCCTATCGACGGCACGCGCAGTGCTCGGGGATGTCAGGCGGGCGGGTCGCCGCGGAAGAACGCCACCCCGAGATCGGGGTGATCGACGAACACCCCGTCGACACCGCTGCGCGCGATCGCCGCCCACTCGGATTCGTAGTCGCCGAGGGCGGCCTTGCCACCTGCGCCGCGGAACTCCGCGTCGAGGAAGGCGTTCTCGGGTCGCGCGGTCCAGGTGAAGACGCGCAGGCCGCGCGCGTGGGCATCGGCGACGAGCGTCGAGCCCTTCGCCAGCAGCATCCGCTTGCTGACACTGATGCCGTCGACGTGCCCGACGAGCGCATCCAGCCCACGCGGGGTGACGGTGTCCTTGTAGCTGGGAGCCGAGCGCCCGTGAGCGGCGACGAGATCGTAAGGTTTGCCCGAGGCCTCGATGAGATAGATGAAGGATGCCGCGATCCCCCGCTCACGCAACCGCCCGAGAATGGTCGACTCGAACGACTCGATGATCAGCGGTTGCGCACCGTCGGCCCAGCCTGCTGCGCGCAGGTCGCGCTCGATGAGCGGGGCGAGGTCGAGGCCGATCTCACGGAAGTACGTGGCGTGCTTGATCTCGAGCACGACGCCGATCTCGCGGCCGTGCTCGATGGACCCGTCGCGCACCAGGTCGAGCAGTTCGGGCAGCCGCATGATCGGCTGGGCGTCGTCGAAGCTCGCGCTCGACGGGCGCAGCTTGGGCAACCGCTCGCGGCTGTGCAGGGTGGCGAGTTCATCCCAGGTGAAGTCTTCGGTGAACCAGCCGGTGAGGGCGACACCGTCGACCTTTTTCGTCGTGCGGCGGTCGGCGAATTCCGGATGCTGGGCCACGTCGGTCGTTCCCGAGATCTCGTTCTCGTGGCGGATGACGAGCACGCCGTCCTTGGTCGCGACGATGTCGGGCTCGACGGCATCCACCCCCATCGCGAGGGCCAGCTCATACGACGACCTGCTGTGCTCAGGACGGTATCCGGGGGCGCCGCGATGACCGATGACGAGAGGGGTTTTGCGGGGCACGCTCACAGCGTAAAGCACCCCGCTCATAGGGTCTCCCGGGTATCGTTGAGGAAAGCGATGACCGACCCCTCAGGAGTGAGGCCACCCATGAGCAACTTCGCATTCAACAATCCGGCGTTCCAGCAGCAGGATCCGCGCAACGTCGCCACCTACCCGGGTACGTCGCAGGGTCAGTACGCCCCGCCGCCCGCGGCCGCCGCCTCCGCTGCCCACGCGGGCATGGATGCCGCCGCCAACGCGCAGCTGGAGGGCATGTACGCCGCACCGTCCGCAGGCGCCATCGAGACCGACCGGATGACGATCGAGGACACGATCTGGAAGACCGTAGGGCTGTTCGCGGTTCTGCTCGTCACCGCCGTCGCCGGCTGGATCTGGACGGCCACGAGCTACGTCAACTCCGGCGGCCAGGCCGACATGACGCCGTGGATCGTGGGCGCTCTCGGCGGTTTCGTGCTCGCCATGGTCGTCACGTTCACCTCTCGCAAGAAGGTGCGCCCGGCGCTCATCTGGGCCTACGCAGCTTTCGAGGGTCTCTTCGTCGGCGCCATCTCGGCCTACTTCGAGATCATCTGGCCCGGCGTGGTCATGCAGGCGACCCTCGCGACCTTCGCCGTCGTCGGTGTCACCCTCGCACTCTTCGCCAGTGGCAAGGTGCGCGCCAGCGCCAAGATGACCAAGATCGTCATGATCGCGATGTTCGGCTACCTCGCATTCTCGGTGCTCAACCTCATCCTCATGTGGACCGGTGTCCTGCCCCAGGGTCAGGCCTTCGGCCTCTACAGCGCCTCGATCGCCGGCATCCCGCTCGGTCTCATCATTGGCATCCTGGTGGTCTTCATGGCCGCCTACTCGCTGGTCATGGACTTCGACCAGATCCAGCAGGGTGTGCGTAACGGCGCCCCCCGCAAGTACGGCTGGCTTGGCGCCTTCGGCATCATGGTGACGGTCGTCTGGCTCTACGTCGAGATCCTGCGCATCCTCGCGATTCTGCGCGGCAGCGACTGATTCCGCACGACAAAGGCCGCTTTTCCTTCGGGAAGAGCGGCCTTTGTGTTTGCTATGCCACATTTCCGACACGCCCACAAGGGTCTGGCGCGAGCGGAACGTTTCCTGAATGCTATGGACGCGGCAAACCCGCCGCATGGACACACAGATCGGAGACTCCACCATGAGCTTCCTCGGATTCCTTCTTCTCGGCCTCATCGCAGGCGCGATCGCCAAGCTGATCCTGCCCGGCAAGCAGGGCGGCGGCTGGTTCATCACGCTGATCCTCGGTGTCGTCGGTGCACTTCTCGGCGGCCGGCTGGGCAGCCTGCTCTTCAACGTGGAGCTGGGTTCGTTCTTCAACCTGACCACGTGGCTGCTTGCCATCGGCGGTTCGATCGTCGTGCTGCTGATCTACGGCCTCGTTGCCGGTCGCGGCAGCAAGAGCTGACCGCTCCGCTCGCAGGCGCGCCCCGGGGATCTCTCCCGGGGCGCGCCTTTTGCTGTCTCGCGGCGCGTACGCGCCTCTAGGCTCGTGTCGTGACCGCCGCATCCGACCTGTCCGCCGCGATCCGCCGTGGACTGCGCGAGATCGCCGATCCCGCACTGGCGCCTGGGCAGCAGGCGTACATGAAGTCGAAGATGCCGTTTCTCGGTGTCCGCGTGCCCGTCGTGCGCCAGACGGTGCGGACGTTGGCGAAGGGCGATCAGGATGCCGAGGTGCTGCAGGCGGCAGCTCTGGAACTCTGGCGCGGCGCGACGCACCGCGAGGAACGGTATGCGGCCCTGGCGGTCATGGCGCTGCGCCCGGTGCGTGGGCGGCGATCGACGCTGCCCGTGCACGAGGAGATGATCCGCACCGGCGCGTGGTGGGATTTCGTCGATGAGGCGTCGCACCGGCTGCGTGAGCTGTTGGATGCGGATGCACGCGTCGGCGAGGAGATGCGCGCGTGGTCGCGGGCCGACGACATGTGGATGCGGCGGGCGTCGATCATCTGTCAGCTCGGGCGCCGCGGCGACACCGACCTGGACCTGCTGAGCACGGCGATCACCGCGAACGTCGATGATCCGGAATTCTTCATCCGCAAGGCGATCGGATGGGCGCTGCGCGATTACGCCCGTCATGATCCGGACTGGGTGCGGGCGTTCGTCGCGTCGCATCCACTGTCGCCGCTGTCGCGACGGGAGGCGTTGAAGCAACTGGAGTAGCGCATCGTGTTCGAATGTCGGTGGCTCATGCAACGATGAAGCATGGAACTTTTCACCGAGGTTGAAGCGCAGCTCGAGGTGCTGCGCAGCGTGCTCGGTGACGACGATGCGACGCCGCTGTCCGCCCATCTCGCGGCGCTCGATGACGCGGCCGTGCTCCGGGCGCTCGAGGCGTCGAGCTCGCTCATCCGCGTCGCGCAAGGCGTGCAACTGGTCGCTTCTGGCGTCGTGGCCCGCCGGTCCGAGCGCGCATCCGGGCACGGTGGGCTCGCGCAGGCGCGGGGTCATCGTGGGGCAGTGACCCTGGTGCAAGCGATCACCGGCGGCAGCCGCGCAGAGGCGGCACGGACGGTGCGGGTCGGCGAGTCACTGATGCTCGGGTCGGCGACGGATGCTCCGGTATCGGCTTCCAACCAGTCCGACGCCCCCGCGGCGCAGCCAGGCGCAGCGCCAGCGGCGCGGGTGTGGCACGCCGTCATCGACGACGCGGTCGTGTGCTCTGTGCTCACGCCGGCGCAGCATGACGCGATCCGGCGCGGTCTCGGTGAGCCCCCTGAGCCAACGGGCGTGGGTGACAGCCGCGCGGGCTCAGCGCAATGCACAGAAGCTGAGGCGCTGGCAGCCGCCGCGCGCGAGGCTTGGGCAGTCGCGGCAGCAGAGCTCGTCACCGAAGCCGGACGGTGTACCGTCGAGGAGCTCGCGCGCACAGCACGGACGATTCGCGACCGGCTCGATCCCGAAGGCGCCGAAGCGCGCTTCCTCGCGCGGTACGAGGCGCGCTCGTTTCGCATGTGGACGGATGCCGACGGCATCCACCGCGGCAGCCTGGTGTTCGACGACGAGGCCGCCCTCTGGGTGCGCACCATCGTCGACAGCGCGCTACGGCCACGACGCGGTGGACCGCGATTCGTCGATCCGGATGAGTCCGCGCAGGCAACCGACCTCGCCGACGAGCCGCGGAGCAACGATCAACTCGCCTACGACCTCATGCTCGACGTACTGCGGGCGGGAGCGCTGGCCGACGCCGAGACGGTGTTCGGTACCCGCCAGGCGGGCGTTCGAGTGGTGCGTGTCGTGGCGTCCGATAATAGCGAGACCAGCGACCGAGCAGGCACGCACGGTCACGCCGAAGACGGCCTGACGTTTCTGCCCGGCGCGACCGTGGATCAGCGCGTGTGCGAGACCGGAGTGGTCTCACTGACCGTCAATGGCCGCGGGAACCCACTGGATGTCGGACGCGAGCAGCGGCTATTCACCCCGAGACAGCGTGTTGCTTTGGCCGCGCGCGACGGCGGATGCCGGTGGCCGCAGTGCGACCGGCCCGCCTCCTACTGCGAGGCGCACCACACTGTGGCGTGGTCAGACGGCGGGCGCACAGACGTCGACGACGGCATCCTGCTCTGCCGACACCACCACATGAATCTGCACCACCACGGGTGGTGGATCACCCGGCTCGCTCACCCCCATCGCCAGGGCCGCGACCGGGAAGAGCCCGCGGGCGCCGACTACCGACTGCATCACCCGTCCGGAACGACGATCGACCTGCACCCGCGACTCGCCCTGCGCTACGCCTGGGGTGACATCGATCCACCTCCGCCGCGCTTCCGCCCGGCCGCCTGAGGGACGTCGGGCTCTCCCGGAACGCGGGAGAGCGGAGGCTGCACGAGGGCGGCGATCAACGGCGAGCCGGCGATTCCAGCGCGGTGCGCATCACGTCGGCCAAGGCTGACATCGCCGCCGCATCGCTCCACACCCTCGCCGAGCCGTACGCCTGCTCAGCCAGTCGGGCATGCGCCTGCTCGTCGGTCAGCAGCATCCGCAATGCCTCGGCAAGTGCCGCCTCGTCACCGTCAGCGACGAGCACGCCGCCACCCCCGGCCAGAATGTCACCAGGGCCGAACCGCACGTCATACGACACCACCGGCACCCCGGCAGCCAACGCCTCGACGATCGAGAGGCCCTGCCCTTCGAATGCGGTCGACGTCACGAACACCGACGCACGGGCGAGCACACCGGCAGGATCCGCCGTCCGCCCGCGCAAGTGCACCCGATCACCGACGCCCAGCTCTGCGATCAGCGCCGCGAGCCGCTCGCGTTCCGGTCCATCACCCCAGATTTCGAACACGGCGCCCGGCACGTCGGCGGCGACGAAGGCACGGATGCTATGATCCAGCCGCTTTCCGGCCGCCAGACGCGAGACGCTGATCACCAGCCCGGGCTCGCGCTCCGGCGCGACCACGTCCGCGGCCGTTTCATCGGAGCCGCGATGCGGCATCTCGACACCGTTCGGTGCCACGAGATTCCTCGCCCCGGAACCGAAACGCGCCGCGACCGCATCCCGCTGCGACCGCGTGGGCCACACCACCGCGTCGAAGCGGTCCGACAGAACGAACCACCGCGTCCACAGGGCATTCACGGGCGCATCCGGCGTGTACGGCGGCTCGAGGTGCATGGTGTGGATCATGTGCACGATGCGCACGCCGGGGCGCGACCAACCGGCCAACAGTTCACCGAGCTGCCGCGACTCACAGATGACGACGACCGGCCGCGCCGACTCCGCCGCCAGCCACGACAGCCAGGCGCGATAAAGCGCCCCAAACCCCGGCAGCGAACCCACGACGGCACCGCGCTCATCGAACACGTCGACCGCGGCACGCGACAGATGCCAGTCCGGGTCGCCTGCGATCACCGGAAGCGCGAGGAAAGGGCGGCCCTGCGGGTCGGACAGCACCCGTCGTCCGACAGTGGGGTCCGCATCGGCAGGCGCATCGGCATCGGCATCGGCATCAGCATCAGCGCCAGCCGCATCCACGGCATCCTGCAGCCACGGCGCCGCTCCCCCGCCGGGCGCTACCGCCTCGTCGAACAGATTGCGCAGCGGCACCTCGGCGGGCAGCATCCCTCGGCGAGCGAACTCCTCGCGGTGCGCGTCGTGCGCGGCAGCATCCGCCGGGTCGACGGTCAGCAGCTGGACATCCGCCCCACGCGCCGCCATCTGCCGGGCGCGCGCGACGGTCGCGATCGTGTACCCGCCGTCGAGGTCGGGCACCAGCCGGCTCGACAGCACGAGATACGCCGCATCCGGAAAGAATCCGGACACGGCGTCCTCTGTCAGCTCCATGCGGAAGTCGCGCTCTCTCGCGCCGTCACTCCCACTCGATCGTTGCCGGCGGCTTCGACGTCACGTCCAGCACCACCCGGTTGACTTCGCGCACCTCGTTGGTGATGCGGTTCGAGATCTTCGCCAGCACGTCATACGGCAGGCGCGTCCAGTCGGCGGTCATCGCGTCTTCACTCGAGACCGGGCGCAGCACGATCGGGTGACCGTAGGTGCGGCCATCACCCTGCACGCCCACCGAGCGCACGTCGGCGAGCAGCACGACGGGGCACTGCCAGATCGTCTGGTCAAGACCGGCCTTGGTCAGCTCTTCGCGGGCGATCGCATCCGCCTCGCGCAGCACGTCCAGGCGCTCCTGGGTCACTTCACCGATGATGCGGATGCCGAGGCCGGGGCCGGGGAACGGCTGGCGGCCGACGATCGCCTCGGGGATGCCGAGCTCGCGACCGATCGCCCGCACCTCGTCCTTGAACAGGGCGCGCAGCGGCTCCACCAGAGCGAAATCGAGGTCGTCGGGCAGGCCGCCCACGTTGTGGTGCGACTTGATGTTCGCCGTGCCGGCACCGCCGCCGGACTCGACGACGTCGGGGTACAGGGTGCCCTGCACGAGGAACTTCACGGGAGCACCGCCGGTCGCCTTCGCCTCTTCGACGAGGTCGCGCTGCACCTGCTCGAACGCGCGGATGAACTCGCGACCGATGATCTTGCGCTTGGTCTCGGGGTCGGTGACGCCGGCCAGGTGGTGCAGGAACGTCTCACGCGCGTCGACGGTGATCAGACGCACACCGGTCGACTCGACGTAGTCCTTCTCGACCTGCTCGCGCTCGCCCTTGCGCAGCAGACCGTGGTCGACGAACACCGCGGTGAGCTGGTCGCCGATCGCCTTGTGCACGAGGGCGGTCGAGACGGCCGAGTCGACACCGCCCGAGAGGGCGGAGATGACGCGTGCGTCACCGACCTGCTCGCGGATGCGCTCGATCTGCTCGGCGATCACGTTGTCGCTGTTCCAGTCCGCCGGAAGACCCGCACCCTTGTGCAGGAAGTTCTCGATGACGTGCTGACCGTGGTCGGAGTGCTTCACCTCGGGGTGCCACTGCACACCGTAGAAGCGGCGCTCCTCATCGGCGAACGCGGCGACCTTGGTGGCATCCGTCGTGGCGAGCACCTCGAAGCCCTCGGGCGCGCGGGAGACCTGGTCGCCGTGGCTCATCCACACGTTCTGCTCGGCGGGCTGACCGCCCAGCAGCGTGCTGTCACCGGCCGAGAGGTGCGCGTCGGTCGCACCGTACTCGCGCAGACCGGTGTTGGCGACTTCGCCGCCGAGGGTCTGTGCCATGTACTGGAAGCCGTAGCAGATGCCGAGGGTGGGAACACCCAGGTCGAAGACGGCGGGGTCCAGGCGCGGCGCGCCCTCCTCGTACACCGACGACGGGCCGCCGGAGAGGATGATCGCCACCGGGTTCTTCGCGGCGATCTCTTCGGCCGTCGCGGTGTGCGGCACGATCTCGCTGTACACGCCGGCCTCACGCACACGACGGGCGATCAGCTGCGCGTACTGCGCGCCGAAGTCGACGACGAGCGCGGGGCGCTGCTGGGTCTCGGTCTGTTCGGTCAACGGACACCTTCCGGGGCGGGGGCGGAGGCGGCGGAGGCCTCCCGGGCGGCAAGATACGCCTTCACGTCACGCGCGACGCGCGCCTCCATGAAGAACGACAGGAACGGGATGACGCCACCGAGGGCGAGCATGATGAACCGCGGGAAACGCCAGCGCATCAGGCTCCACATCCGGAAGCAGGCGAAGAGGTACACGACGTAGAACCAGCCGTGCGCCACCAGGATGCCGAGCGAGACGTTGAAACCGTCGCCGGTCGACATCAGCCCCTCGGCGCCTTCGACCACGGGCGCGAACCAGACCAGGCCGCCGGACCCGCCGACGAAGAGCTCGAGATGGATGGGCGTGTACTTCAGCACCATCTCGGCGACGAGCAGCAGCAGCATGACGCCGGTGATGATCGAGGCGATCTGATAGAACCTCAGCGC
Source organism: Microbacterium istanbulense (assembly GCF_037204145.1). Classification (NCBI taxonomy): domain Bacteria; kingdom Bacillati; phylum Actinomycetota; class Actinomycetes; order Micrococcales; family Microbacteriaceae; genus Microbacterium; species Microbacterium istanbulense. The sequence continues at coordinate 156,496 of NZ_JBBDGN010000002.1, read as the reverse complement.
TCCGCGGATGGCGGGAAAGCTGGCGGCTTTCGGTTCGGGCATGCCCCCAGTCTACCGGGGATGGCTGAACGCCAGAGGCCGCCGGAATCGCTCCCGGCGGCCTCTGACGGATGGTTCACTCCGCGTCGAGATCGGTCTCCAGCAGGGCGACCAGTTCATCCAGCGCCTGCTCGGCACCCTCGGCGTCCGACTTGAGCGTGACGACGGTGCCCTTGGCGGCCCCGAGCCCCATCAGCGAGAGGATGCTGCCGGCGTTGAGGTCGGCACCGCCCTCGGCGGCGATCGTGACCGGGATGCCCTTCTCCTGCACCGCCGCGACGAAGAGCTTCGCGGGGCGGGCGTGCAGGCCCGAGCTGCTGGCGATGGTCGCCTGTCGTTCTGCCATGTGTCCTTCTCCTTCGGTGGATGGTATGGGTGTGATTATGCGGTACTCAGGCCGCGACCGGAACCGCGGCGACCTGCGCGCGGTCGCTGCGACCGACGAAGCGCTTGAGCACGATGACGGCCAGCGCGCTGACCACGGTGCCAGCGACGAGGGCGACGAGGAAGCCCCAGATCGGGTTGATCGCGAAGAACACGAAGATGCCACCGTGCGGGGCGAGCGACTGCACACCGAACACCATGCACAGCGCGCCGGTCAGCGCACCACCGAGCATCGAGGCGGGGATCACGCGCAGCGGGTCGGCCGCGGCGAACGGGATCGCGCCCTCGCTGATGAACGAGGCACCGAGCAGCCACGCGGCGACGCCGTTCTCGCGCTCGACAGGGGTGAACAGCTTGCGGTCGATCACTGTCGAGGCCAGCGCCATCGCCAGCGGCGGCACCATGCCCGAGCACATCACGGCGGCCATGATCAGGTACGGCGTCGGGTTCTCGGCCGAGGCAGAGGCGAGGCCGGCGGTCGCGAAGGCGTACGCCACCTTGTTCACCGGGCCACCCAGGTCGAAGCACATCATCAGACCGAGGATCACACCGACCGCGACGATGCCCGAGCTGCCGGCCATACCGGTCAGCCAGTCGTTCAGGAAGGTCATCAGGCTCGCGATGGGGCGGCCGAGGAACAGCAGCATGAGACCGGAGGCGACGATCGACGCCAGCAGCGGGATGATCACCACAGGCATCAGGCCGCGCAGCCAGCGCGGCGCGTCGATGCGGCCGATCGCCCAGGCGATGAAACCGGCGAGCAGACCGCCGATGATGCCGCCGATGAAGCCGGCGTTCATCAGCACGGCGATCGCGCCCGCCACGAATCCGGGAGCGATACCGGGCCGGTCGGCGATCGCGAAGGCGATGTACCCGGCGAGCGCCGAGACGAGGAAGCCCATCGAGGTCGCGCCGATGACGAAGAACACCGAGCCGATGTACTGGCCGAGGCCGCCTGCGGGCAGATCCCACAGCGCGTTCTGCAGCACGATGTCGAACGCCCGGTTGTCGGCGTTGACCTCATAGCCGCCGAACAGGAAGCCGAGTGCGATCAGCAGACCACCACCGGCGACGAACGGGATCATGTAGCTCACACCGGTGAGCAGGATGCGCTGGATGCGCCGGCCGAACGACTCGTTCGCGGCGGCGGAGGTGCTCGACGACGACGCGGCGGCCGTGGCCGGCACGCGCGGCGCTGCGGGGTCGGATGCCGCGGCCACGGCCTCGGCGATCATCTGCTTCGGCTGTTCGATGCCGCGCTTCACGCCGGAGCGGATCACCGGCTTCCCGGCGAAGCGCTCCTGCTCACGGACGTCGACGTCGACCGCGAAGATCACGGCATCCGCGTCGTCGATCACGCTCTGCGGCAGCGCCTTGTAGCCGCTGGATCCCTGCGGCTCGACCACCAGGTCGACCCCCTCGGCGCGGCCGGCGGCGGTGAGCGCGTCGGCGGCCATGAACGTGTGTGCGATGCCGGTGGCGCAGGCCGTGACTGCGACGATGCGCGTCGGGCGGGCTTCGCCGTCCACCGGCGCTGCAACCGGCGCGGCGGCGACCGGGGCCGCCGCCTCGGCGGGTTCGTCGCTGATCGCCGCATCCACGATCGCGACCACCTCGTCCTCGGTCTTCGCCGCCCGCAGCGCGGTCGTGAAGTCGTCCTGCATGAGGCTGCGCGCGAGCTTGGAGAGCATCGCCAGGTGGGCTTCGGCCGCGGTGTCGGGGGCGGCGATCAGGAAGACCAGATCAGCAGGGCCGTCCGGGGCGCCGAAGTCGACACCGGGCGCGAGCCGGGCGAATGCGAGGCTCGGCGTGGTGACCGAGGCGCTCTTGGCGTGCGGAATAGCGATGCCGCCGGGCAGGCCGGTCTCGTCCTTCTGCTCGCGCGCCCACGCGTCATCGAACAGCCCCTGCCCGCTGTCGGCACGCCCCTGGGCGGCCACGCGATCGGCGAGGGCGCGGATGACCGCGGCTTTGTCTGTGCCGAGGTCAGCATCAATGCTGACGAGCGCGGCGGTGATGGTGTCTGACACTTTGACCTCCTGTGGGCCGGTGGGTTACAGCGATCGAACGGTGAGGGATTCGCCGCCGAGGTCGGCGGGCGACGGCACCTGGGTGCCGGGGAGGGATGCGGCGGCGGCGCCGTAGCGGATCGCCGAGAGCAGCCGGTCTTCGGGGGCGCCGCCCGCGACGTCGGCCAGCAGGTAGCCGGCGAGTGAGCTGTCGCCCGCCCCGACCGTGCTGGCGACGCGGATGCGCGGCGCCGGGCAGAACCACGCGCCATTGGCGGTGACGAGGACGGCACCGGCGGATCCGAGTGTGACGAGCGCGGAGGCCACCTGTGCCGGGACGATCGTGCGCGCGACGGCCTCGGCGACACCAGCGGGGTCGGCGGGGTCGAGCGCCGCCCCGGTGAACTCCGCGAGCTCATCGTCGTTGGGCTTGATCAGGTCAGGGGCACCGTGCGCGACGACCTGGCGCAGCGCCGGCCCCGAGGTGTCGACCGCGATCTTCGGCGCCTGAGCACCCCACCGGGCACGCACCGCGCGGGCGACATCGACATAGAAGGTGTCGGCCAGCGCGTCGGGCAGCGAACCGGCGAGCACCAGCCACGTCGCCCCTTCACTGGCCGCGACAACCGCATCGGTCAGCGCGGCGACATCGTCTGCGCTCAGCGCGACGCCGGGCAGATTGATCTTGGTGGTGACACCGTCCTGGTCGGTGAGGGCGAGGTTCGCGCGCACGGGGCGTGCCACCGGAACCGCGCGGGTCGGCACGCCCGCGGCCTCCAGCGGCACCCGATACGGGTCATCGTCCGCCAGGGGCAGCACGGCCACGACGGGCGAGGAGGCAGCGGCGATCACCCGCGCGACGTTGATGCCTTTGCCACCGGCATCCTCGCGTGAGGACGTCGCCGCCTGCACCTCACCCGGCGCGAGCGGCGCCGGGAGGGTGATCGTGCGATCGAGTGCGGGATTGGCGGTCAGGGTGACGATCATGCGATCCACACCTCCACTCCGGAGTCGGCGAGAGCCGCGGCGAGCGCCGCGGGGGGTTCGGTGTCGGTCACGAGCACGTCGATGTCGTCGAGCGACCCGAAGGTGACGAGCAGTTCGCGTCCGAGCTTGCTGGCGTCGGCGACGACGACCACGGTGCGCGCAGCGCGGATGATCGCCGACTTGATGGATGCCTCATCGGGGTCGGGCGTGCTCAGCCCGAAGTCGGCGGAGACCCCGTTTGTCCCGACGAATGCGATGTCGGGTCGGAGCCGGGAGATGGCGGCAACAGCATCTGCCCCGACCGCCGCGGCGGTGACGCCGCGGATGCGGCCGCCGATGACCGTGAGCGAGATGCCGTCGGCGCCGGCGAGCGCGGGGGCGATGGTGAGCGAATGCGTGACGGCTTCGACGTGCTCGCGGTGTCGCTCGGTCCCGGTGGCGAGGCGCGCGGTGAGGGCGGCGGCGATGGCGGCCGTCGTGGTGCCGGCGTCGATGAAGACCGAACCGCGGAATCCTGCCGGCAATGCGGAGAGCGCGCGTGCGGCGATGGCCTGCTTCGCGGCTCCGTGCTGCTGGGTGCGCTCGAGAACCGTGGGCTCGGTGGTGCTGTCGGCGTCTTTTGCGACCGCGCCGCCATGCACGCGCACCAGCGCACCGGCCTGCTCGAGCGAGGCAAGGTCACGTCGGACGGTCTCGGTGGTGACATCGAAGCGACGGGCAAGCTCCACGACCGCGACGCGACCCTCGTCGAGCAGGATGCGCTCGATGAGTTGTTGACGCTCCACTGCGTACATGTGCTGGCTCCCTCGCGTGCGAGATGTTTCCCACAAGATACAAGGCATTCCAACACAAACACAAGAGACAATGTGGTTAATTCTGTTTTTGCCTGCGGGCACGACGAAGGCCGCCGGGATCGCTCCCGACGGCCTCGTCGTGTGTCAGCCCGTCACGGCTGACGCAGGGGTGTTCAGAACCACCCGGAGAACAGGCCTCCGAACCAGTCGGCGAGCTCGCTCACCCAGCCGCCGCCGTTTCCGCCGGCGCGGTTGACGACGACAGTGGCGGATGCCGCATCGCCGTCTGCCTGCGCCACCGACACGGTGTACTTGCCCGGCTTGGTGTTCTTCGGAACGACGACGGAGGTGGTGAACGTGCCGTCCTGTCCGACGACGACGGTGCCGACCTCGACCGGCGTCCCCTTCTTCGGCTGCAGCGTCACCGTGACCGTCTCGCCCGGCGTGTAGTCCGCGCCGGTGATCGTGAGCTTCTTGCCCGCGGCCACCTTCGACGATCCGAGCTCGATCGTACCGGCGAACTCCTCGTCGACCGGCTCCCCGGCGATGGTGAACGGCAGCTGTGCCGACGTGCCGGTGCCGGCCACGGCGACCGTGAGCAGCTGCTCGCCGTACACGCCCTCCGGCACGGTGAACGTCAGGCTCACGCGTCCGACCTCGTCGGTCGTGTCGACGATCGTCAGATCCAGTGCACCGGCGGCGAGCTGCGTGTCGCCCAGCGACAGGGTCACCTCGCCAGGAGCGGGCTCGCCCGCGCTGAACGCCAGCGAGGATAGCGCGACCGTGACCTGGTCACCGGCGGTGTAGCCGTCGGCGTCCGGTGCGCTGAAGGTCGCACCCACGGCGCGCTGGGCGTAGTCCGGAGTAGCGGTTTTGTTCGCGTCGAACCAATCGACCATCGACTGCAGGTCGATCTTGCCGGTGTCGACCTTGTTCGTGCCGTCGGCCAGGGTGAGGAACTTGTCGCCACCCGAAGCGAGGAACGAGTTGGCCGCCACCGTGTAGGTGCCCGCCGGGTCGATCGGCTTGCCGTCGAGGGTGATCGACGTGATGTGCGAGCCCTTCGCCGCGGCGGGGTCGTAGGTGTACTCCAGCCCCTTCGAGACGCCGAGCTTGAGGAACGGACGGGGCTCGGTTGCCGGCTGCCACTGCTCCTCGAGCACGCTCTTGATCTGCGCACCGGTGAGCGTCTGCGTCACCAGCGTGTTGGCGAACGGCTGCACGTCGGCCGCCTCACGGTAGGTGACGTTGCCGTTGGGGTCATCCGCGTTGCTGGAGGCGAACGTCAGGTTGGCCCGCAGGCCACCCGGGTTCATGAACGCGATGTCAGCACCCGTCGCCCACTTCTGCACGTCGGCGACGAAGTTGCCGACCGTCGACTCGCCGCCGCGGTTCTCAGTGCCGGCGGACTGGCGCGCGCGGTTGAAGTTGGCGGTGATGTCGCCGACCTTGACGTTGCCCAGCACGTCGGCTTCCTTCTTGGCTGCCGCGACGATCTCGGCGACCTCAGGAACCGGCTTGTAGAGCGAGGTGTACTTCTTGGTGTCCGGGTCATACGACTTCATCGGCTTGATCTCGTTGACGATGGAGAGCAGTTCCTTCGTCTTCGGGTCGACCGTGATGTTCATCAGACCGAGGTTCTCGCCGTACTGACCTGCCGAGACGACCGGGCGGCCGTCGATGACGTGGTTGTACGCCAGGTGCGTGTGCGCCGAGACGATGGCATCCACACTGTTGTCGACGCCGTAGACGATCTCGCCGAGCGCCGTCTCCGGGGTGATGCTGGAGAGCTCGACGGTGCTGGCACCCTCGTGCACGAGGAGGATCACGACATCGGCCTCACCGTTGCCGGCGTCACCGTCGGTGAGCTTGTCGGCCTCGGCGTTGACCGAGTCGACGATGCTGCGCACCTCGAGATCCTTGATGCCGTCGGGTGAGACGAGCGAACCGAGGTCTTCGGTGACAGCGCCGACGAAGCCCACGCGCACACCGTCGAGCTCCTTCACCCACGACGGGGTCAGGGCCGGTTCACCGGTCTCGGTGAGGAAGACGTTCGACGAGATGTACTCCCAGTCGGCGCGGTCCTGCACGCGGTCGCGCAGGTCTTCCCAGCCCTGATCGAACTCGTGGTTTCCGGCCGCGCTCACATCGAGCCCGGCGAGGTTCAGCGTGTCGATCGTGGGATTGTCATCGAGGATGAACGACGTGAACGTCGAGGCTCCGATGAGGTCACCGGCACCCGCGAAGATCGTGTTCGGGTTCTCGGAGCGGAACTGCTGCACCGCGCCGGCGATCTCGGCGATACCCGCCGCCGCACCCGAGGTGTTGGGCTCGACCCGACCATGGAAGTCGTTGATCGTGACGACGTCGATCTCGACCGGCGGCTCGGTGGCCGAGACACCCACGACGATCGGGTCGTGGTCGCTGGAGCGGAACGGCGTGCCCGATTCGGTGGCGCCGAATGCGTAACCACGGTCGCTCCACTCCGGCGAGTTGATCGTCCACACACCGGCACCGGTGATGGATGCTGCCAACGACGGCGACGCGATCACGTGATCGAGAGAGCCCAGCTCGCCGTCGAACGTGTACGTGTACTGCCCGTCGGTCGTGTCAGCCACGAGGTCAGACCAGCCGGCCTCGCTGAAGACATTGATCGGGTCTTCCTTGCTGTACGCGTTGAAGTCACCGATCAGCAGCATGTCGTCGCTACCGCTGGTCTCAGCCAGGGTGTCGGTGAAGGCGAGCAGCGACTCGGCCTGCTTCACGCGGTCGGCGTTGAAGAAGCCCTGCCCGTCTGCGGGCTGGGTGCCGCTGCCCGACTTCGACTTGAAGTGGTTGGCGACGACGGTCACGGTGCGGCCGTCGATGTCGAACGCCTGGGCGATCGGCTCGCGGGCGTTGCCCCACACGGTCTCATCGGTGATCGTGGCGGCGTCACCCTGCGGGGTGACCTCGCCCTTCTTGTAGATGATCGCGTTGGTGATGAAGTCGGTCGTCGCCGCATCGCGCAGCGCGTCGGGCGTGGGCACGTAGTCCCACACCTCGTTGCCCGCGGCGGCGTTGAGACCGTCGACCAGGTCGGCGAGCGCGGTGTCGACCGGCTTGCCGAGCTTGACAGAGTTCTCGATCTCCATGAGCGAGACGATCTCGGCATCCAGTCCGTTGATCGCGGCGACGATCTTCGACTTCTGGATGGCGAACTGTGCGGCATCCGCAGCACCACGCGCATCCGCGTTCTCGCTCTTGAGCGTCGTGAAGTAGTTGTACACGTTGAACGAGCCGACCTGCACGTCACCACCGACGGACGGCACCTCGGAGCGGGGGTTGGCGGCGGTGAATCCGACCTTGTCTGCCGCCGCGGTGGTGGAGTCGATCGGGGTCACCGGCTGCAGACGCCAGTCGTCGAAGCCGTAGCCGAGCACGAGTGCGGTGTCGCCGAAGTCCACCAGGTCGCCGTTGCGGACGACCGCGCCCTTGGTGAAGTAGGGCTGGTCGTTCTCGTGCGCGGCGTTGCTGATCTGGATCGAGTAGCCATCATCGAGCAGGATGCGGTCGGCGCGGTTGGCCGCGGCGATCGCATCGGCGTCGGCTCCGGGGCGCGCAGCCTCGGTGCTCTTGACGTTCAGCTCGCCCGGGTTCAGCCACAGCGTGCCGAAGTTGTAGAGCTGGTGACTGGATGCGACGGCGTAGTCGCCCGTCGGCGCGACGAGCATGCTCTCGAGCGCCTCACGGTCGCTGCCGACGGCGGTGGTCGGCAGCGCGGTCGCCGCGGGCACCCCGGCGTCTGCGGTGGTGACAGTCACGCCCGATGCCGCGGCCGGCTCGATCTGCGTCTGTCCGAAGTACTCGCTCACCGTGCCGGTGACCGAGACGAGGTCGCCGATCTCTCCCGGCACGCTCTTGCCCGCGAGGTACACGAACAGGCCGTCGGAGGCGCCGGGGGTCGCGTCGGTGTCGCCACCGGAGCCCTGCGTCTGGATCACGATGCCGGCATAGCCGCCGGTGCGGTAGTCGGCGGTGATGACGCCGGTGGTGGTGACGACCTGGCCGGCGAGCGGCGAGGTACCGGTGGTGCCCTGGATCTCAGCGATCGTCTTCGCGGTGGGCTCGGGCTCGGGGTCGGTGCCGCCCCCTCCCCCGGAGTTCTTCGGGGTGATCTCGGCCGACAGGCTGAAGTCGGCGCTGTTGACGTCGGTGTCTGCACCGTCGGTGCGGTTCAGCGACCGCACATCGGTGTTGCTCGACGGGGCAGTCGCCTTGCTGCCCTCGAACGTGTTCGATCCGCCATAGCCGAGCAGGTCGACGACGTCGTCCTGTCCGACGATCGATCCGGTGCCCAGCGTGACAGCCGAGGTGCCGTCGACCAGCGCGATGGTGCCGGTGGTGCCGCTCGGGTTGATGCTGCCCGTGACATCCGGCTTCGGCAGAGCCGCCGCGGTGGAGCCGGCGTTATTCGTGCCGCCCTGCACGAGGAAGTACCCGCCGGCGGGGATCGTGCCGGTCAGTGCCGTGACGCCCGTGAACGCGCCGGTGCCGCCCGCGGAGCGGTACTGCAGCGACATGCCGGCCAGGTCGATCGGCGCCGACGTCGGGTTGTACAACTCGACGAACTTGTGCGTGAACGCCGCTCCCGCGCTGCCGCCGGACAGGTACGCCTCGTTGATCACCACCCCCGTCCCGTCGACAGTGGCGAAGGCGGGTACGGCCGCGAGCGAGCCGAAGCCCAGCGCGACTGTTGTGGTCATGGCGAGGGCGCAGATGCGGCCCCTCGATCGGTGTGTCACGGGAACCTCACGGTTCTCGTCTTGCGGGGCTGGCATCGTCGCTGTCTCCTCATTCAGGTCCTCGACGGCTCTCGTGAAACCGTCGGCACGCGCGCCACGGGGGCGTGCACACATGGATGAGACACTAAGCGGACTCTCAGACAATCCTCAAGGGGGTTGTCCGAACGGTCACCCACCGGTCACCCGAAAGGCCCCGGATCGTCAGGATTCAGACGATGCCGCGTCGTCGAACTCCTCGAGCTCACGTTCCCAGGCGTCGCGCGCAAGGCGGTACCAGAGGTAGAACGCGAACCCAGCGAAGATCACCCACTCCGCGGCGTAGAAGATGTTCAGCCAGTTGACCGTCGATTTCTCTTCCGGTGCCGGCGAGTCGATGTGCTCGAGGCCCGCCGGCGCCTGCGCAGACGCGAGGTACGGGCGGTACACGTCGAGCTGCTCGGTGTCGTGCCAGCGCGAGAGCAGGGCCGCGGGCGACATCCGGTCGAGCTCGTACGGCGCGGCCCGAGGCGGAACCGTCACGCCCTCGTCGTCGATCAGGCGGCCGGTGATCGCCGCGTCTGCCGCCCCGGCATCAGTCAGCTCGGCCGCGGCAGCATCCGCCTGCTCGCGCGTCGGGGCCCAGCCCAGCGCGACAGCGATCGAGGTGCGTTCGGCGACGCGCAGCTGCCCGGTGACCCAGTAGCCCTCCACGCCGCCATTGAAGCGGCCGGAGACGACGATGAAGTCTTCCGGCACCCAGGTGCCGCTCGTCTCTACCCGCTGACCGCCCGACGACTCGGCCAGGTAGTGCCCGGGCTCGACCACCTGGGCCAGCGGCACGACCTCCTCGGTCACGCCGGGAGCCGGCGGGTCCGTGTCGACCGCGCGCGCGAGCTGCCATTGGCCGAGCCACGCGAAGACACCGGCCACCACGAGGCACAGCAGCAGCATCCCGAGCCACCGCGGACGCTGCAGCACCTCGCGCAGGGTCGGCGGGAACTCAGGGATGTCGCTCGCCGCGGGCCTGTCGCCGCGGTCGTCGGATGCTGGGGTCATCCCTGCTCGTAGGGGGCGAGGACGACCTCCACCCGCTGGAACTCCTTGAGGTCGGAGTAGCCGGTGGTCGCCATCGACTTGCGCAGGGCGCCGATGAGGTTGGCGGTGCCGTCGGCGACGGGTGCGGGGCCGTAGAGCACCTCTTCGAGCGTGCCGATGCCTTCCACACCGACGCGGCGGCCGCGCGGCAGCTGCGGGTGGTGCGCCTCAGGGCCCCAGTGGTAACCCCGGCCGGGGGCATCCGTGGCGCGAGCGAGGGCGACGCCGAGCATGACAGCATCCGCCCCCATCGCGAGCGCCTTCACGACGTCTCCCGATGTACCGACGCCACCATCGGCGATGACGTGCACGTAGCGCCCGCCCGACTCGTCGAGGTAGTCGCGGCGCGCAGCAGCGACGTCGGAGACCGCGGTCGCCATGGGCGCGTGGATGCCGAGGGTCGCGCGCGTCGTCGATGCCGCTCCCCCGCCGAAGCCGACGAGCACGCCAGCGGCCCCCGTGCGCATGAGGTGCAGGGCGGCCGTGTAGGTGGCGGCCCCGCCGACGATCACCGGCACGTCGAGGTCGTAGATGAACTTCTTCAGGTTCAGGGGCTCGGCGACGCTGGAGACGTGCTCGGCCGAGACCGTCGTGCCGCGGATGACGAAGAGGTCGACGCCTGCGGCGATGACCGTCTCATACAGCTCCTGCGTGCGCTGCGGAGTGAGCGATCCGGCCACGGTGACACCCGCTTCGCGAATCTCGGCAAGGCGCTGCTTGATCAGCTCGGGCTTGATCGGCTCGGCGTACAGCTGCTGCATCCGCACGGTGGCCTGCTCGTCGGGCAGCGCGGCGATCTCGTCCAGCAGCGGCTCCGGCGACTCGTAGCGGGTCCACAGGCCCTCGAGGTCGAGCACGCCGAGGCCGCCGAGCTGACCCAGCATGATGGCCGTCTGCGGGCTCACCACCGAGTCCATCGGCGCGCCGAGCACGGGGATGTCGAAGGTGAAGGCGTCGATCGTCCACGACGTGGAGACGTCTTCGGGGTTGCGCGTGCGTCGCGACGGCACCACCGCGATGTCGTCGAACGTGTACGCGCGGCGTGCGCGCTTGCCTCGGCCGATCTCGATGTCCATGGTCACCCCTCCACCCTACCGTTCGCGCTCCCGCCGCTCAGCGGGCGCGCGCCACCCTCGCCTCGTCCCACACGGGCACGTCGGATTCGTAGACGTCACCGTCCTGCCCGAACACGAGGAACCGATCGAAGGAGCGCGCGAACCACCGGTCATGCGTGACGGCGAGCACGGTGCCCTCGAAGCGCGCGAGCGCCTGCTCGAGCGCCTCGGCCGACTCCAGGTCGAGGTTGTCGGTGGGCTCGTCAAGGAGCAGCAGGGTCGCACCCGAGAGCTCCAGCAGCAGCACCTGGAACCGGGCCTGCTGCCCGCCGGAGAGCTGGTCGAACACCTGCTGCGCCTGGCGGGCGAGGCCGTAGCGGTCCAGTGCCGAGGTCGCCCCTTCACGCGGCATCCCGTGACGGCGGTCGTCACCGCGGTGCAGGATGTCGAGCAGCGAACGGCCGGTGAACTCCGGATGCTCGTGCGTCTGCGCGAACAGACCCGGCACCACGCGCGCGCCGAGCACCACCGTGCCGGTGTGCGCGACCAGTTCGAGACGAGCCCCGGCCGATGTGAGATGGCCGAGCGTGCCGTCCGGCTCGGTGCCGCCCCGGGCGAGCAGCCGCAGGAAGTGCGACTTCCCCGACCCGTTCGAGCCGAGCACGGCGACGCGATCACCGAACCAGATCTCGGCGTCGAACGGACGCATCAGCCCGCTTAACTCGAGGTCGGCGGCGACGATGGCCCGTTTGCCCGTGCGCGCGCCGCGCAGGCGCATGTCGAACTCCTGCGCGGGCGGGCGCTCCTCGGGCGGACCGGCCTCTTCGAACTTGCGCAACCGGGTCTGCGCGGCCTGATACCGCGAGGCGAAGCCGTCGTTGGCCGAGGCCTTCACCTTGAGGGTCGCCACCAGGGTGCGCAGCTTGAGGTGCTGCTCGTCCCAGCGCCGACGCAGTTCGTCGAGCCGGTCCATCCGATCGATTCGTGCCTGGTGGTAGGTGGCGAAGCCGCCGCCGTGCACCCAGGCGACCGCCCCGGCGCCGCCGGGTTCGAGCGTGACGATGCGGTCGGCGGCGCGGGCGAGCAATTCGCGGTCATGCGAGACGAGCAGGACGGTCTTCGGCGTCTCGCGCAGTTGCCCTTCGAGCCACCGCTTGCCCGGCACGTCGAGGTAGTTGTCGGGTTCGTCGAGCAGGAGCACATCGTCGGGGCCACGGAGCAGGGCTTCCAGCGCCAGCCGCTTCTGCTCGCCGCCGGAGAGCGTGGCCAGGTCGCGGAACCGCGCTCGCTCGAACGGGATGCCGAGGGCGGCGACCGTGCACCTGTCCCACACGGTCTCGTGCTCGTAGCCGCCGGCGTCGGCGTACTCGGCCAGCGCGGTCGCGTAGGCCATCTGCGTGCGCTCGGTGTCGTCTTCGATGAGCGCGTTCTCGGCAGCTTCGAGCGCCTGGGCGGCGGCACGGATGCGTGCCGGCGCCACCCGCACGAGCAGGTCGTGCACGGTGCCGGCATCGGCATGCCCGACGAACTGGTCCATCACGCCCAGCGCCCCGTCGATCGTGACGGCGCCGGCGTCAGCGGACTGAGCGCCACGAATGATGCGCAGCAGCGTCGACTTGCCGGCGCCGTTGGGGCCGATGAGGGCGCTGGTCGAGCCGTTGCCGACGCGGAACGTCGCCTCGTCCAGCAGCGGCCGACCGTCAGGGAGGGTCAGCGAGATGGCGCTGACATCGATATAGCCCACGGGTGGAATCCTTCCGCCCGCAGAGCAGCGAGCCGATCAGGCTATCAGGGTTCGGAGTGCCGGGCGAGGAGTTCGATGAGCAAGGTTTCCGCGACCTCGGCGGGCAGCGCTTCGATCAACGCCATGAGGGTGGCGAGCGGCTGATCGGCCGAGACCCGGCCGGCGCCGGCGAGACGCAGCAGTCGCCACGCGGCGCTCGGCGAGGGGATGCGTCCGCCCGGCCCGTACCCGAGGGCGCGCAGCGCGCCGCGCAGCACGCGCGGATCGGCAGCGGGGCGCCCGCGCACGGCATCCGCGGCGGCGCTGAGCGAGGCGAGGAAGTCGTCCAGCCCGGCCTCGAGCACCGGAGTGAGGGTGAGGTGCGCGCTGCGGGGCAGGCGCGTGCCGTCGGCCTGCACGAAGCCCGGCTGATGCTGGATCTTCCAGCCATGCGCGGTGAGCGCGTCGGCGAGGTGGTGCGGGTCGACGCGTCTGTCTGCGGGCACAGCCGTGTCGGCGACGAGAGCGAGGGCGGGTCCCACCGGGTCGCCCCACACGCGCAGGCCGTCGATCGCCTGCACGGTGGAACGGATGCCGGATGCCGCGCGCACGATCGACCCGGTGAGCTCGGCGTACCCCCGTGAGCCCAGGTGCTGCACGATCGCCCACGCCGCAGCGGTGGGCGACGCCGACCGTGAGCCCAAGAGAGTCGGGTTGACGACCGGATAGCCCGCCCAGCGCGTGGTGGCGAAGAACTGGGCGCGGTGGCGGCGGCGTCCGCGGTGCAGCAGCACCGAGACCCCCTTGGGTGCGTAGCCGAACTTGTGCAGGTCGGCCGACAGGCTGGTCACCCCGCGCACCCGGAAGTCCCAGGCGGGCAGCTCCGGCCACCAGGGCAGCACGAAACCACCGAAGCAGGCGTCGACGTGACACGAGATCCCCCGATCGGCGGCAGCCGCGGCGACCGGCGCGATGGGGTCGAGCTCGCCCGTGGGATACGCGGGCGCGGAGACCACGACGAGCGCGACGTCGTCGCCCATCCGGTCGATCATCGCCGCCGCGTCCACGCCGCCGTCAGCGCGGCACGGCACGGGGTCGAACTGCAGGTCGAACAGTCCTGCCGCCTTCTGGAACGCGGCATGCGCAGTCTGCGGGGCGACCAGGCGTGGGCGCTCGTGGGCACGGTTCGGGTGCGCACGCCGCCACAGATCGCGCGCCGTCTTCACCGCCAGCAGGCAACTCTCGGTGCCGCCGCTGGTGACCGAACCGACGACCGAGCCACCGCCGTGGAAGCTGCGTCGGGCGAAGGCGATGAGGTCACGCTCCATGGCGGCGATCGAGGGGAACACCGTGGGGTCGAGCCCGTTCAGCGGCCGGGCGAGCGCCGCGGCGCGTTCGGCAAGCTCGTCGAGCTCCGGCCGGCCCGAGTCGTACACGTACGACAGCACCCGTCCGCCGTGGGTGGGCGCGTCACCGGCGCGCAGACGCTGCAGTCGGGTCAGGATCTCGTCGGGGGCGGTCATGCGGCGTCTCCTGCGGTGGGGGCTGTGCCCGCGATATCGCTCTCGCGCAGCCGGTATCGGGCGAGGCTCACCAGGCTGAGCACCATGAGGGCTGCGGGCAGGGCGCTGAAGGCCAGCGCGATGCCGACCCGGGCGGCATCCGGCTGCGCCGCGGCCTGCGCGCCGGCGGTCGATTCGATGTACCCGGTGACGGCGAGCACGATCGACAGCACGGTGGCGCCGAGCGCCATGCCGGTGGTCTCCCCCGCTGTCCACACCCCGCTGAACATGCCCGCCCGGCCGCGGTCGCCGCCCCGCCTACGGTCGTGCGCGATGATGTCGGGCAGCATCGCCATCGGCAGGGTCTGCATGCCAGCATACGCCGCGCCGGCGAGCGCGACCGGCGCGAGGATCCACCACCCCGGCGCCCACACCATACCCACCAGCACGAGCACGGCGAGGAGGAAGAGCAAGCTGGAGAGGCGGAACGCGCGCTCCTTGCCGACCCGGTCGGCGACGAGCTTCCACAGTGGTGCCGCGAACAGCGCGGGAGCGATCAGCGCGAGGAACAGCGGAGTCACCGCGCCCTCATCGTCGAGCAGCCAACGCGCGACGAACTGCGCCGCTGCCAGCATGAGGCCGGTCGCCAGCCCCTGCAGCATGTAGGTCAGCAGCAGCGCGCGGAACGGCTGGCTCTCGCGCAGGACCCGCAGCGCGGCGCGATAGGGCGAGCCGGATGCCGCGGGGGCCGTCGAGCCGGCGGGTGGGGCGAGTGCCGTGCGGGGCGCCACGGTCGCGGCGATGAGCATGCCCACGGCAAGCACGACCGCGGCCACGATGGCCATCACGAGATATCCGGTCAGCGGGGCGTCAGGGAACAGCCCGCGCAGTTCGGGACCACCGGCACCGAACAGCAGGATCGCGAACGTCAGCACGACGACCCGCCAGCTGAGCAGCCGGGTGCGCTCGCGATAGCTGTCGGTGAGCTCGGCCGGGAGCGCGATGTAGGGCACCTGGAACAGGCTGAAGCATGTCGCGGCCAGGATGAACGCCACCAGCACCCACACCGCGGACGGCATCGCACCGAGCCCTCCTGGCACGGCGAAGGTGAGCACGAACGCGATCGGCAGCCCGATGCCACCGATCACCATCAACCCGCGCCGCGTGCCGTGCCGCAGGTGCGCCCGGTCGCTGAGCTCGCCGATCACGGGGTCGATGAGCACATCCCATACCTTCGCGGCGGTGACGATCACGCCCGCGGCGAGCGCCGCGACGCCGAGCGAGTCGGTGAGGTAGTACACCAGCACCAGTCCCGGCAGCGTGGCGAAGCCGCCAGTACCGAGGGAGCCGATCGCATATCGGGTGACCTGACCGCGCGAAAGTCGGTCAGCGGTCGTCGGGTTCGACGCTGAAGCCATGCCGCCCACTTTAGTGAGCGGCCGCCGCCTCACGCCGCCGAGTAGCGCCCGGAGGCGATCGCGCGGGCCCTGGCCTTCTCAGCCTCTTCCTCACGGTTCTTCGGCGGCCTGGTCGCGACGAGATCATCGAGCAGATGCTGCGTGGCATGGGCGATCTCGGCGACGGCCCGGTCGAAGGCCTCCTGGTTGGCCTTGGAGGGCTTGGTGGTGCCGGCGATCTTGCGCACGTACTGCAGGGCGGCAGCGTGCACCTCATCGTTCGTCGCGGCGGGTTCGAAGTTGTGGAGAGTGTGGATGTTGCGGCACATACCGGGCACGCTACGCCGCGGCGCCGACACAGGAAAGAGGTCGTGCGCCACCCACCCCGGCGCTACGCTCAGGACACGGCCACCTGGGTCGTCTGCGCGCACGAGAAGGAGTCCGTCGATGACCGATCAGCCACCGCCCCCGAATCCGGGCATCCCCTCGGGACCGCCCAGCGCCCCCGCCTACCAGCCGCCATCGGCGACGTACCCCGCCTACGGCTCCCCCGCCTACGGCGCCCCCGCGCCCGCGCCCAGCCAGGGACTGGCCATCGCCGGCCTCGTGCTCGCCTTCGTCGCGGCACCAGTCGGCCTCATCCTCAGCATCGTCGCGGCCGTCAAGCTCAAGAAGCAAGGCGCCCCGAGGGGCCTTGCGATCGCAGGCATCATTGCCGGAGCGATCCTCACCGTGCTGGGGATCGCCGCGCTGGCCATCGCCGGCGCCTTCTTCGCCAGCATCTTCAGCGTGTGCGCCGAGTACGGTCCCGGCGTCTGGCAGGTCAACGGCGTCACCTACACCTGCAGCTGATCCCGCACACATGACGAAGGGCCGGATGCTGCGCGCATCCGGCCCTTCGCTATGAGGTCACTTCTTGTAGTTCGGCGCCTCGACGACGATCTGCACGTCGTGCGGGTGCGACTCCTTGAGCCCGGCCGCCGTGATGCGCACGAACTTGCCGCGCGTCTTGAGCTCCTCGATGGTGCGCGCGCCGACATAGAACATC
Organism: Microbacterium istanbulense; assembly: GCF_037204145.1. Lineage (NCBI taxonomy): Bacteria > Bacillati > Actinomycetota > Actinomycetes > Micrococcales > Microbacteriaceae > Microbacterium > Microbacterium istanbulense. Next base: position 139,700 of record NZ_JBBDGN010000002.1, on the reverse strand, counting down.
GACTGACGCAGGCCGCCGACCAGCTGGTAGGCGACGGCGGCGAGCGGGCCACGGTAGGGCACCTGGCCCTCGATGCCCTCGGGGATGAGCTTGTCGTCGCTGGGCACGTCGGCCTGGAAGTAGCGGTCCTTCGAGTACGAGGTCTGCTTGCCGCGGGTCTGCATCGCACCGAGCGAGCCCATGCCGCGGTACTGCTTGAACTGCTTGCCCGACTGGAAGACGATCTCGCCCGGCGACTCGTCGGTGCCGGCGAGCAGCGAGCCGAGCATGACGGCATCCGCACCGGCGACGAGCGCCTTGGCGATGTCGCCCGAGTACTGCAAGCCACCGTCGGCGATCACCGGCACACCCGCGGGGCGGGCGGCGAGCGAGGCCTCATAGACGGCGGTCACCTGCGGCACGCCGACACCGGCGACCACGCGGGTGGTGCAGATCGAACCGGGACCGACGCCCACCTTGACGGCATCCACACCGGCATCCACCAGCGCCTGGGCGCCCTCACGCGTGGCGACGTTGCCGCCGATCACGTCGATGTGCGCGAACGACGGGTCGGCCTTGAGGCGACGGACGAGGTCGATCACGCCCTGCGACTGGCCGTTGGCGGTGTCGACGACGAGCACGTCCACACCGGCGTCGCGCAGCGCCTCGGCGCGCTCCCACGCGTCGCCGAAGAAGCCGATCGCCGCGCCGACGCGCAGGCGGCCCTGGTCGTCCTTGGTGGCCAGCGGGTACTTCTCGCTCTTGTCGAAGTCCTTGATGGTGATCAGGCCGGCGAGCTTTCCGTCGGCATCGATCAGGGGGAGCTTCTCGACCCGGTGCTTGGCGAACAGCGCGATGACCTCACCTGCGGCCACCCCCACCGGCGCGGTGACGAGACCGTCGCCGGTCATGACGTCCTTGACGAGGGTGGTCTGCCGTTCGAAGCCGGAGACGAAGCGCATGTCACGGTTGGTGATGATGCCCACCAGACGCCCTTCGGCGTCGACGACGGGAAGGCCCGAGATGCGGTACTTGGCGCAGAGCTGGTCGACCTCTTCGACCGTCGCGTCGGGCGAGGTGGTGATCGGGTCGGTGATCATGCCCGACTCGCTGCGCTTGACGCGGTCGACCTGCGCGGCCTGGTCGGCGATCGAGAGGTTGCGATGCAGGATGCCGATGCCGCCCTCACGTGCCATGGCGATCGCCATGCGCGCCTCGGTGACGGTGTCCATGGCGCTGGAGAGCAGCGGGGTGGCCACCGAGATGCGGCGAGTCACGCGCGAGGACGTGTCGGCCTCGCTGGGGATGACATCGGTGTGGCCGGGCAACAGCAGCACGTCATCGTAGGTGAGTCCGACGAAACCGAACGGGTCGTGCTGCTCCATAAAGGGCTCCTCTGCGCGGGGGCGCGATGTGTGGGGTGTGAGCGTCAAAACACGGAGCCAGCCGAGGACGGCGGCGACTCCGTCATGTATCGATTGTAAGCGTCGTGACACACCCGATATTCCCGATTCCTGGACGGAGGGTGCGAATGCCCCCGGCGGGGGGTACGCTCAGTCCGACGTCCACGTCCGGACCGGCCACCCGAAGCCGCGTCTATAGCAACTCGATGGGGAGGATGCGTGGGACCGAGATCAATGACGCTTCGGCGTCCCCGAAGCGGACTGATCGCCTTGTTCGCGGCGTTGGTGGCAGCATTCCTGCTGTTCGGCCAGCCCGCAGCACCGGCGTTCGCCGACACAACCGATGACGGCCAAGAGGTCACCGACTACTACTTCGGTGGCGTCATCACCTTCGACGACGAACCCGTCGCCGATGTGGTGATGACTATCAGTGGCAACGGCTTCGAGGGCAAGACAACGACAGACGCCGAGGGCAAGTGGCGTCTGTATGTGCCCGAGAAGGAGGTCTACACCCTCACGGTCGATGAGACGACCCTGCCCGACGGCGTGATCGTCGACGCAGCGCAGCTGCCCCCTGGCACGCAGCCGATCGCCGGAACCACGGCCTCGTTCGAGGTGGAGTTCGGTCTGACCGGCACCAAGATCATGAACCTGTTCCTCGGCGAGGGCGAGCGCGTCACCGTGTCGTTCATCGACCAGTTGCTCTCACGACTGGTAGGCGGGCTCAACTTCGGTCTGCTGCTGGCGCTGGCCTCGATGGGAGCGGCGCTGATCTACGGCACCACGCGCCTGTCGAACTTCGCGCACGCCGAGATGGTGACCTGGGGCGGCCTCGTCGCGCTGGTCACGACCACGATGTGGCACCTGCCCCTGTGGGCCGGCATCATCGCCGCCGTGGTCGGTGGCGGACTGTTCGGTTGGGCGATGGATGCCGGAATCTGGCGTCCGCTGCGCAAGCGAGGCCTGGGCGTCGTGCAGCTCATGATCGTCAGCATCGGCCTGTCGCTGGCACTGCGCTACCTGTTCCAGTTCTGGATCGGCGGCGGCACGCAGCAGCTTCCGGGTGCCAGCCCCACGCCCATCCAGTTCGGTCCCATCTCGCTGTCCTACATCGACCTGATCGGCATGGTCGTGAGCATCATCGTCATACTCGGGGTGGCGTGGTTCCTCACCCGCACCCGGATCGGCAAGGCGACCCGAGCCATCTCCGACAACCCGCAGCTGGCGGCGGCCTCCGGCATCGATGTCGACAAGGTCATCCGCTACGTGTGGATCCTCGCCGGCACGCTGGCGGCGATCTCCGGCATCCTCTGGGGCTACTTCCGCCCCGGCGTGAAGTGGGACATGGGCATGCAGATGCTGCTGCTCATCTTCGCCGCGATCACGCTCGGCGGACTCGGCACCGCGTTCGGAGCCCTCCTCGGCTCGCTCATCGTCGGCATCGCGGTCGAGGTCTCGACCCTGTGGATCCCGTCGGACCTCAAGTACGCGAGCGCCCTGGTCGTGCTCATCGTCATCCTCCTGGTCAGGCCGCAGGGTCTGCTGGGCCGCAAGGAAAGGTTGGGTTGATCATGGATTTCGGAAGCATCTTCTCCAACACGGCTGTCTACCTGTTCAGCCCCGTCACGATCGCCTACGCGCTCGCGGCGACCGGCCTTGCGGTGCACTTCGGATTCGCGGGCCTGCTGAACTTCGGCATGGCGGCGTTCATGGCGATCGGCGGCTACGGCTACGCCATCTCCGTCCTCTCGTTCGGTCTCCCCTGGTGGGTGGGCATGCTGATCGGTCTGCTCGGCGGTGCGCTGTTCGCGGTGCTGCTCGGCATCCCCACGCTCCGCCTGCGCGCCGACTATCTCGCCATCGCGACCATCGCGGCCGGTGAGATCGTCCGCCTGCTGTTCACCACGCAGGTGTTCGACAAGTGGACCAACTCGGCCGACGGACTCGCGCAGTACAACGGCGGGTTCCGTGACGCCAACCCGTTCCCGCCCGGAACCTACGGCTTCGGCCCGTGGACGTACACGGCGAACGACCTGTGGAACCGCGTGTTCGGCGTGATCCTGCTCGCCATCGCGATCGTGCTGGTCTGGGCGCTCATGCGCAGCCCGTGGGGTCGCGTGCTCAAGGGCATCCGTGAGGATGAGGACGCGGTCCGCTCGCTCGGCAAGAACGTCTTCGCCTACAAGATGCAGGCGCTGATCATCGGCGGCGTGATGGGCGCGGCGGGCGGCATCGTCTTCGTGCTCCCCTCCGCGGTGGTCCCCGGCAGCTACACGACGTCGCTGACGTTCTTCCTCTGGACGATCCTGCTGCTCGGCGGCGCGGCGACCGTGTTCGGTCCCACGCTCGGCGCGGTGCTGTTCTGGGTGGTGTTCGCGTTCCTGTCGAACCTGCTGCCGAGCATGGCGCGCGCCGGCATCCTGCCGATCAGCGACAGCCAGGCCTCCACGATGGTGTTCATCTTCGTCGGCATCGCGCTGATGCTCCTCGTGATCTTCCGCCCGCAGGGCATCCTCGGAAACAAGAGGGAGATGACCTTTGTCAAGTGAACTGAACTCCTCCGAGCCGGCTGCCGAGAACGTCGAGCAGCCGACCACCGGCAGCATCCGCCGCCCGAAGACCACCGGGCTCGCCAAGGGGCCCGACGCTCCCGGCGTGGCCAAGGTCGACCCGATCCTCGTCGTCGACGGCGTGGAGCGACACTTCGGCGGTCTGACCGCCGTGAACGTCGACCACCTCGAGATCCCGCGCGGTGCGATCACGGCCCTGATCGGCCCCAACGGTGCCGGCAAGACGACGCTGTTCAACCTGCTCTGCGGCTTCGACAGGCCCAACAGCGGACAGTGGTCGTTCGACGGCACCAACCTCAGCGGCATCCCGTCGTTCAAGGTCGCCCGCATGGGTCAGGTGCGCACCTTCCAGCTGACCAAGTCGCTGTCGCTGCTGACGGTGCTCGAGAACATGAAGCTCGGCGCCCCGGATCAGCGCGGCGAGAGCTTCTGGTCGAGCCTGTTCCCGTTCCTCTGGCGCAGCCAGGATCAGGAGATCGAGGCGAAGGCGAAGGAGCTGCTGAAGCGGTTCAAGCTCGACGCCAAGGAGCAGGACTTCGCCGCGGCGCTGTCCGGCGGTCAGCGCAAGCTGCTCGAGATGGCGCGGGCGCTGATGAGCGACCCGACGCTGGTGATGCTCGACGAGCCGATGGCCGGTGTGAACCCGGCGCTGACGCAGTCGCTGCTCGACCACATCCTGGATCTGAAGGAACTGGGCATGACGGTGCTGTTCGTCGAGCACGACATGCACATGGTGCGTCACATCGCCGACTGGGTGGTGGTGATGGCCGAGGGCAAGGTCGTCGCCGAGGGACCGCCCGAGACCGTGATGGAAGACCCCGCCGTGGTGGATGCCTACCTGGGCGCCCACCAGGACGTCGACCTGGGTGCGGTCACCGGACGCATCTCGCTGCCCGACACCGGAGCGGTGAAGGTCGCGCGAGCGGAGCGCGAGCAGATCGAGGCCGAGGCCGACGCCGAGGTCGCGACCGAAGAAGTGCAGGACGAGGAGGACAAGCGATGACGGATGCGGCATCCACCCCCGCCGCCGGGAACGACGGCGAGATCGTCGTCGAGCTGAAGGACGTGCACGCCGGGTATCTGCCGGGTGTGAACATCCTCAACGGCGCGAACCTCATCGCCCGCAAGGGCGAGCTGATCGGCATCATCGGCCCCAACGGCGCCGGCAAGTCGACGCTGCTCAAGTCGATCTTCGGCATGGTGAACGTGCGCGAGGGAGACATCACGCTCAACGGTGCGAGCATCGTCGGCCTCAAGGCCGACAAGCTCGTGGCGCGCGGTGTCGGCTTCGTGCCGCAGACGAACAACGTCTTCCCCTCGCTGACGATCGCCGAGAACCTGCAGATGGGGCTGTACCAGAACCCCAAGGTGTACAACGAGCGGCTCGAGTTCGTCACGAGCATCTTCGCCGAGCTCGGCAAGCGGCTCCCGCAGCGCGCCGGGTCGCTGTCGGGTGGTGAACGACAGATGGTCGCGATGTCGCGCGCACTGATGATGGATCCGTCGGTGCTGCTGCTCGACGAGCCGTCGGCTGGTCTGAGCCCGGTGCGCCAGGATGACGCGTTCATCCGCGTCTCCGACATCAACCGGGCCGGGGTCACGACCATCATGGTCGAGCAGAACGCCCGCCGGTGCCTGCAGATCGCCGACCGCGGCTACGTGCTCGATCAGGGCCGCGATGCCTACGAGGGCCCGGGCCGCGACCTGCTGAACGACCCGAAGGTGATCGGGCTGTACCTCGGCACGCTCGGCACCGACGCCGCCTGACGCGTCTGCAGAAGCCCCCTGGCGCCCTACCGGCCCAGGGGGCTTCTGCGTGCCCGCCGCTGGGCCCCTGTCCTTCGTCTCGTCGCTACGCTCCTCGCTCAGGAACCACACTCTGGGTCCCTGTCCTTCGTCTCGTCGCTACGCTCCTCGCTCAGGAACCGCACGCTGGCTCCCTGAGCTTGTCGAAGGGCCCCACCCGGTCCCTGAGCGAGCGCAGCGAGACGAAGGGCCGCCATGCTGGGTCCCTGAGCTTGTCGAAGGGCCCTGACGCTTCGACAGGCTCAGCGACCCACAGCAAGCTTCACGGCCCTCAGGAGACACAAGAGAAGGGCCCCGGATGCCGAAGCATCCGGGGCCCTTCCGTGATTCAGATCAGATCAGTTCTGACGCTCGATGGTGTTGTCGGCGCCGTACTTGTAGATGCCGATCGTGGCACCCTGCGGGTCACCGTTCTCGTCGAACGTGACGTCGCCGGAGTAGCCGTTGTAGTCGGCCTGGCCACCATCGTTGATGATCTTCGCGCACTCTTCGAAGCTGGTGCACGCGGTGCCACCGTCGGTGCCACCGGAGACTTCCTGCATCTTCGCGGCGATGTCCGCACCCTCGGTCGAGCCGGCCTCGAGGGCAGCAAGGGCGACGAGCACGACAGCGTCGTACGCCTCACCGGCGTAGGTGAAGTCCTTCACCTCGTCGTTGCCCGCCGCGGTCCAGGACGCCTGCAGGCGCTCGGTGAAGTCGTCGGCCAGCGCGGGGCCGGCCTTCGTGCCCTGAGCACCCTCGAGCGAAACGGGGATGTCCGTGCCGTAGTCCGAGAGGTTTCCGTCGACCATGTAGAACTTGTCGGCCGAGATGCCGGCGTTCACCAGCAACGGGGCGATGGTCTTGAACTGCTCGAACGAGACGATCGCGACGGCGTCCGGGTTGGCGGCCTTGATGGTCTCCACCTGGGCGTCGAACTGCGCGTCACCGACGTTGAAGGACGCCTCTGCGACGACCTCACCACCGGTGCCCTCGAAGGTCTCCTTGATCGCCGCGTCGAGGCCGGTGCCGTACGCGTCGTTCTGGTAGATGATGCCGAGCGTCTTCGCGCCGTCCTCGGCGATGAGGTTGCCGAGCACCTCACCCTGCAGCAGGTCGCTGGGGGCGGTGCGGAAGTACAGGCCCTCGTCCTCCCACGCCGTGAAGTCCGGCGAGGTGTTCGAGGCGGAGATCTGCAGGATGCCTGCGCTGACGTTTCCGTCGAGGATCAGCTTGGAGACACCGGATGCGGCAGCGCCGACGATCGCGGTGACGCCAGCGCCCTGCAGCTTGGTGATCGAGGTCTCGTAGGCCTTGGTGTCGGTGTCACCCTCGTCTTCGGCGGTGAGCTCGATCTGGATGCCGGCGTCTGCCGCATTGATCTCTTCGACGGCGAGGCCGACGCCGGACTCCATGGGCGGGCCGAGGAACGCCAGGCTGCCGGTCTGGGGCAGCAGCGATCCGAGCTTCAGGGTGAGGTCGGCGGCGGGCTTTTCGCCACCGTCGGAGGTGTCGCCGCTCGGCGTGCTGCTGCAGCCGGCGATCACCAGTGCGGATGCGCTGACAAGCGCGGCCGCGGCGAAGATCCGCGTCTTGCGCGAGCCCTTCAAAGCGTTCATGTTGCTCCCTTGCGTTGATGAACGTGGTCGTACCACAGTCGGGTGTCTCCACCCTAAAGGCGACGCTGTGCCATGGCACCCGAGATTCTGTCTCGGTACCCTAACGATCCCGGTGCGGCAGGCTTTTCGGCGTCAGACGAGCTCCGCCAGGCGGGGCCTGCGCCCGCGGCGACCGGCAACGACGAGGTCGATGATGAACACGGCGATCGCGACCCAGACGATCCCGAAACCGATCCACCGCTCGGGCGGCATCGGTTCGCCGCGCACGCCGGCCCCGATGATGAACTGCATCACCGGCGTGATGAATTGCAAGATGCCCACCGCGGCCAGGCTGATGCGCCGCGTTCCGGCGGCGAAGCAGAGCAGCGGCACGGCGGTCGCGACCCCGGCGAACGACAGCAGCACCGCGTGCCAGACACCCTCGGTGCCGAAGGTGATCCCGGTGGTCTGCGCCACGAGCACCAGCTGCACGACAGCCAAGGGAATGAGCCAGAACGACTCCAGGGTGAGACCGCTGACGGCATCCACCGCGGGCCCGATCTTCTTCTTCACGAGTCCGTACACGCCGAACGAGGCGGTCAGCGACAGCGCGATCCACGGCACCGAGCCGTAGGCGACGATGATGACGACCACGGCGAGCGCGGCGATGCCGATGGCCGCCCACTGCAGCGGCCGGATCCGCTCGCCCAGCACGAAGACGCCGAGCAGCACCGTCATGATCGGGTTGATGAAGTAGCCGAGGCTGGTCTCGACGATGTGCCCGTCGAGGGTGGCGAGCACGAAGACCTGCCAGTTGACGTAGATGAGGACGCCGGCCAGCGCGGTCCAGCCGAGTAGCCGCGGCTGCCGGATGATGGCGACGAAGCCCCGCCAGCCACGCACGACCGTCAGCAGCAGCAGACAGAAGACAAACGAGAGCAGCACACGCCAGGCCACGACCTCCCAGGGGCCGGTCGGCCACAGCAGCAGAAAGTACAGCGGCAGCACGCCCCAGAGCAGATAGGCCGCGACCGTGTAGGCGATGCCGCTCGCTGCCACGCTGCGTTCCGGGCGCGGAAGGGTACGGTCATCAAGGCTCACCGCACCACACTATGCCCCCCGGCGACGACCCGGCCTGACACCTGATTTCCCGCTGCACGAGACCGGATGCCGACTATTTGGGCTGGGCGCCAGATGGGGTACCGCGGGCGTCGCCGACGTCCTACAGTGTGAGTGTCCATTGCTGGGAACTGGGGATATTGGCGGAAGCCGATGAGCGAGTCGGAGTTCGTACTCGCGATAGACGCAGGGACGCATCGCCTCACGGCGGTGACAGCCTGTGCTGCGCCGAGTAGAAGAATCGAAGTCGCGTCGTTCGCTGTGGGAGGCGGGCGCGACAGCACCGCTGTGCTTGCGGTCGTGACCGCAGACGGCGATCTGCTGTTCGGCGACGAGGCGGTACAGACCGCCGCCCTGCACCCCGAGCGCGCCGTGCGCGAGGTCGTGAGCCGCATCGGTGACGACGTGCCACTCATCGCCGGCGGCTACGCCGTTCTGCCCGAGCAGGTGCTCGCTCGCCTGGTGCTGTGGGTGGCCGCGGCCGCTGCCGCGCACCATGGTGCCCGCCCCGCGGCGATTGCCCTGGCACATCCCGCCGACTGGCAGGCGTACCGCGTCGAACTGGTCACGCGCGCGCTGCGAGACGTCGACCTCGAGGTCACACTGGTGCCCAGCCCCGTGGCCGCGGCGCACGGGCAGCTGGATGCTGACGCCGCCCCCGCGCGCGGCCTGCGCGCGGTGTTCGACCTGGGCGGCAGCACGTGCACGGCGACCATCGTGCGCACGGGCTCCGCTGGCGTGCGGCAGATCGCTCCGGCCGTGGTCATCGAGGGCACCGGCGGCGGCGCCTACGACGACGCGCTCCTCGCGCACGCGCTGGCCATGACGGGGATCGACGGGATCGCCGCGGCATCCACCCCCGACGGTCGCGACATGCTCATCGCCGCACGAGCGTCGGCGGTCGCGGCCAAAGAGTCGCTGTCCTTCGACGGCGATGCCGAGATGATCGTGCCCCTGGCTGAGCGTCCGGCTCGGGTGCGGATCACCCGATCTGAGTTCGAGAACATGATCGGCGACGACCTCGACACCGCCGTCGAGGCACTCGACGCCGCCCTCGACGCGGCAGAGCTCTCCGCGCAGGACCTCACCGAGGTGGTACTCGTCGGCGGCTCCTCCCGCATCCCGCTGGCGGTGCAGCGCCTGTCCGGTCGCTTCGACGTGTCGCTCGCAGCGACGCCCGATCCTGCCTCGGCAATCGCGTGCGGCGCGGCCAGGCAGACGTGGGCCGCGTGGGAAGCGCGCAGACCAGTGCCGCCGCCAGCACCGGATGCCGAGCAGAGCGTCGAGGATGAGCGGCAACCCCGCGCCGGGCTCTTCGGCGCGCTCCGCGGCCGAGCCACGAAGATCGCCACGCCCGCGGCATCCGCGGCAGCCCTCACCGTGACCGCGGTGCTCGTCGGGGGCGGGATCATCCTGGGCACGACCGCCCCGGCCGGAGACCGTTCGGACGCCGCCGACGCGGAGAACCTCATGGAGGCCGGTGTCGGCGGTGACCTCTTCGCCGGGGCCCGGCACCACGGTGACTTCAGCGTGGTGGGCGGAACCGTCGACGAACCCGTCTCTGATGCACTCACCGACGGACTCGGTGACGCGCTCGGCCTGGACACCTCAGACGTCGCGGTGAGCGAACCTCGCAGTCGTACCCCGCAAGCACCCGGCGACCCCAGCTCACCGCCGAAGGCGAGCCCGAAACCGGCAACATCAACCGATAGCGGATCCTCCAGCGCGGGTACGGGCGGTTCGCCCTCGTCATCGGGCGGCACCGGCGGCACCGATTACGCACCGACCGACCCTGCGCCGACCGACCCTGCTCCGTCGGAGCCGGGCCCCACTGACCCTTCCCCGTCTGACCCTGCCCCCTCGGATCCGGCACCGTCCGACCCCTCCCCCTCTGACCCCGCGCCCTCTGAGCCGGCGCCGTCAGATCCGGCACCGTCCGATCCGTCTCCGACGGATCCTGGCCCTGCCGACCCCGCGCCGACGGATCCGAGTTCACCTCCGGTGGACCCCCAACCACCTGAGCCGGATCCGTCGCCGCCGGCGGCGCAGGACCCCACCTCGCCGTCGGCGGATCCCTCCTCTCCATCGGCTCCGTGACCCGCAGACCTCCTCCCCAACATGTCTGCCATCGCCGATCCGATCGCACCGCCCCACTCGGGCGGTGCCGGTTCCGCCTGGGAACGCCGCATCCGTCCTGCTGTCGACGCGATCCGCGATCCCTCGCCCCGCGCCCTGCTCGTCGGCAACGCGCGTTCGGGCAAATCCACCGCGCTACGCCATCTGCGGGGCCTGCTCGATCAGGCACCGCGGCAGAGTGTGCTGCTGCAGGGCACCTCCCCGCAGATCACGCAGGTGCCGGCCGATCATGTGCTGCTGGTCGATGACCTGCACCTGCTCGATGATCGGGCGCTGACCGACCTGCACGAACGGGCCGACGACCCGACCACGTCGCTCATCGTGACGAGCCGTCCGTGGCCCAGCCCTGATACCGCCCGACGCATCACCCGACTGCTCGAGGTGCGCCTGCCCGCCGTCGTCCTGGGGCATGTCAGTCGGTCGGATCTCATCGACTCGGCCGAGGAGCAGGGCATCCTGCTGTCACCGGCCTGTGCCGCCCACATTCTCGACATCACTCGTGGGGTGGCCTGGCTCGTGTGGGAAGCCCTCCGCGCCCACGACGTGCGCGACTGCGCCGACGACGCGTCCCACCGCGAACTGGGGCGGGCGTTGCACGAGCAGATCGCCCACCGGCTCGACACGATCGATCCGGAGCTGCGCGCGACGATCGAAGACCTGTGCATCTCTCCCGCCACGACGCCGCACGACGACGCCGAGACCTGGGCATTGCACGGCTATGCCGAGGGTCTGCTGCAGCGCAACGGCCAGCCGGTGCCGCTGGTGCGCACGGCCGTGCGCGCCACCATTCCCCCGCATCGGCTGATCGATCTGTACGCCCGGCACCCCGAAGAGCTGGCGCGTGAGCTCACCGCCGGTGCCTCCGCCGACGGTGAGCTGTCAGACCTCGTCGCCGATCCCCGCATCGGCGCCGCCATGGTGCAGCATGCGGATCGCCTGCTCCCGGCGGCTCCGGCACGCGCGGCCGAACTCTATCGGGGTGCCGTCGCGTGCGGAGCAGACGCCGGTCGCGTCGCAGTGCGGCGAGCGCAGGCCGCCTGGGCGAGTGGCGATGTGGATGCCGCGGCGCAGATCGTCGACGACCCGAACACCTCACCCGCGGATGACTCCTCGGCGCTCGCCGACGTCACCGCGGCGGTGTGGGCTGCGCGCGGCATGATGGCGCAGGCGGATGCGGTCTACCGGGCCGCCGCACCGAGCGACCCCATCAGCGCGACGCACGCCATGATCGCGGGCTTCGCCGTCGGATCGCGCGACGCGCTCGAGATCGCGCCGACGGCGGATGTCCCCTCTGCCGTCGGCGTCGCGATGGAGCTACTGCGGCACGGACTGCGCACCTCGGCGCAGAGCACGGCCGACGAGACAGCCCTCGCGGATCTCGTGCGGGCGGCCGAGATGTACACGACGTCGAAGTCGACCGGGCCGATCTGTGAGCTGCCTGCCGTGATCGCGACGGTCGTGGCGCTGAACCTCGGCGCACTCTCCACCGCCTGGGGCATCATCGACGACGCTCTGCGCCACGATCACGGCGGACCGTGGGCCCGCCCGCGCCTGCTGCTGTGGCGTGCCTGGATCGCCGTGCAACGCGGGCATCCGACCGAAGCCGCAGAATCTCTGCAGCGCGCGCACACGCTGGGTGGATCGCCCTCGCCGCGTGATGCGCTGCTCGCCCAGGCGGTGCGGGTGGCCACCGCACGCAGGTACGACGACGTGTCGGGGCTTGAGGAGGCGTGGCGGCAGGCCCGATCGAGCATCCTGCGCGCGGATGTCGACCTGTACCTGCTGCATCCGCTCACCGAGCTGATCTGCGCGGCCGCACGCGTCGGTGACACCGCGCGGGTGCAAGCACAGTTCACGCATGCGCTGCGTCTGACCTCCACGCTCGGTGACCCGCCGCTGTGGACGGCGCACCTGCACTGGGCAGGGATCCAGGAGGGCATTCTGCTGAGCAGCCCCGCGACCTTGGCCCCGCACGCGAAGGCGCTCGTCTCCGCCGCCGGGCGCAGCCGCGTCGCCGGGGTGATGGCGAAGGCGGGCCGGGTGTGGACGTCGGTGCTCGCCGGCGTCGTCGATGCGGATGCCGTCGAGGCCGCCGCAGAGGGACTGGCCTCCATCGGCATGCGCTGGGACGCGGCGCGCCTCGCCGGACACGGCGCCGCACGCACCGAGGACCGCAAGGTCAGCGCGCGCCTGCTCTCCTGCGCACGGGAGTTGCATCCGGCCGACGGCGCCCGGCGTCACCTGGCCAGCGCTAATGACACCGCCTCCACCCCGAGCGCAGCGTCGACCGAAGAAGCGCTCAGCGAGCGCGAACTCGAGGTGGCGCGGCTGGTGATCCAGGGCAAGACCTACGCAGAGATCGGCGAGACGATCTTCATCTCGCCGCGCACCGCCGAACATCACATCGCCCACATCCGACGGCGCCTGGGTGCGACGTCCCGTTCTGAGCTGCTGGCCCGCCTGCGCGTGCTGCTCGACGGTGACGCCAACGCCAGGGGGGATCAGGACTCACCCCCATAGAACCGTGGGGGACTATCGGGGAAATCCCCGATGTCCACCCGCGTAGACCGGCCTAGCATCGTGAGCACGATCCCGGGTCGCGTGGGACGAGGAACCGGGATCGGGCAAACGAACGTGACCAGTCACGAAGTGTCTAAGGGGGCCACTGATGACTTCACCGGTAGAGACGATCGCCGACGCGTTGATCGCTTTCATCCTCAGCCTGTTGCGTGATCCGGATGCCGCTGACGGCTTCTCGGCCTCCCCGCAGGCGATGCTCGCCGGAAGCGGGCTCGCTGGCGTGTGCGCCGCGGATGTCGCGGCCGTCAAGCCGGTGATCGTGGATCACCCGACGGTGATCCGGCACGAGCATCCGTCATCGCCGCCACCGCCGCCCGGCGGCCCCAGCGGCCCCGGCGACAACAACGGCGCCGTGCAGGAAATCGTGCGGATGATTCAGCAGTTCACCACGATCGACGCCCGCTCGACGATCGTCGACCAGTCGGTGAACCAGAACATCTGGACCGAGGGCGGCGACGTCACCCAGCTGTTCGATCAGGAGGCGGTTGTGGCCTCCGGCGACAACTCGGTGGCCGCTGGTGACGACGCCACGATCGTCGACTCCGATGTGGATGTCACGATGGGCGACGTCTCGGTGGGGAACGAGACCTACGACGGCAGCTTCAACAACACCGGCAGCGAACCGCCGGCAGACGGCGAGGCCGACCCGGCAGACGTCGACACGGCCGTCGGGACGGACGGGGTGGTCGACGAGGCTGTCGACACCACGGTGGATGCGGTGACCGAGGCGACCGACCCCGCACCCGCCCCCGCGCCGGAGCCGGCGCCGCTGCCGGCCGACGTGCCGGAGCCCGCCGACGTGCTCGAGAGCGACATGACCTCCACCGACGACACGTACGACGCGGATGCGGCAAGCACCGCCGCGCAGTCCGACACGGTCGTGGAGGATCCGATCGAGGATGACTGACACCGCCGGACCGACGAACAGGCGGGAGGCCCCGGAACGACCGACCTTGGTCAGTCCGAACGAGGCCCCCGTCCTGGTCAAGCTCACCCCACCGTTCTCGGTGCGGGTGAGCCAGTTCCTGTGGGTGCTGAGCTTCGCGGTCGGGGCGTTCACGATCGTGTATTTCTTCGTGATCCGCACCGATCTGCTGCCCCTCATCGCCGACGTCGCAAGGACGGTCACCGAGGGCCGCAGCGACGAGACCTACGACGCGGCTGCCGACATCATCTACTGGACGGTGTTCGCCTTCATGGTGGCCACCCTGTTCACCCAGATCACCCTGCTGGTGTCGTTCATGGGGCGGCGCCCGCAGATCCGCTGGTGGCAGCTGGTGACCCTTGCGGTGCAGGTGATGGTGCTCGTGCTCTCACCCGAGTGGGTGGCGCTCGGCTCGCAGGGCGCGCCGTTGCCGACGCTTCTCGCGGCGCAGGCTGCGCTTGTCCTGCTCGCCCTGCTGTTCAGCATCCTGCCCGCCGCCATGCGCTGGTCGGCTCGCCGGCATGACATCCGGCGCGGGCCGGAGGGGCCGAACGGCGGCGACTTCTGAGGCGATCGCCGAGAGGCTGCGCACCACGGCGAGACACACGGTGGCCTCGGCTCGCGTCGCGATCGGCGATTCGGCCCGTGCGCGCCAGCGGTCGATCTCGGCGAGGGCGTGCCGTCCGATCGTCTCGTCGTCGACGTCGGGCGAGAGCCCGAGACGGGTCGCCGATGTGGTGCCATCGGCGCCGAGGATGCGGGCTGCATCGGCGGAGTCGTCGGGCGGCAGCGGCAGCCCATGGGCGCGAGAGATCGCCAACAGCGACAGTTCGCGCAGGGTGTGTGCGGATGCCGTGAAGCGTTCGATCCCCGCCCGGACCCGCTCATCTCCTGGGCGGGGGCTGCGCCGCACGAGCGCCTCGAGCTGCAGCACCACGCCGCGCGCCTTGAGCGTCTCGGCCCGAGGCTGGAACTGCGTCTGCACGAACTCCTGCACCTCGATCAGCCCGCTCTGCTGCACCATCAGCGTGGACAGCTCAGACGAGCTCTCCACGCCACCGCGGATGATCGCGGTCGCCAGCCGCACCCCGAAGATGCCGAACCGCGCGATGAGCTCCTGCCGCACCGCCACGCTGAGCCCGGTGGCATCCGATTCGCGGGTGAACCGGTCGGCCGAGACGAGCAGCCGTTCCCGGTCGGCGCGGTCCAGCCCCGCGAGTTCACGGAACGCGATGTATTCGCTCTCGCGCAGGGTGCGGGCACCCTCGGCGAGCAGACCTGCCACGGGGATCACTCCGAGCGCCAGTGTGGCGAGGTCGCCGTCATGCTCGTATCGCAGGGCGACCCGGCGCGCGGAGAGCAGCGAGTCGATGCGCCCCGAGCCCACTTCATCGGAGCGGGAGAGCACAGCGAGAGCGCACACGCTCTGCGCGGCGCCTGCCGCGGTGTCGCGAAACGCCTCGAGGAACTTCATGTCGGAGCCGTGCAGATGCCGCAGCAGGTAGATGACCGCATCCGCCGAGGAGGGTTCCTCCTTCGGCGTGAGAAAGCGGGCCGTGGTCGCTGAGGTGTCGGCCGAGAGCGAGGCGATGCCGGGGGTGTCGATGAGGATCTGCGCGCGCAGCGCGGCCAGTGGCCAGCCCACGTCGATCCATTCGATCTCGTCTGCGGTGCGCCCCGCCAGGTCGAACACGAGCAGGCCACGGTCGCGGCGGATCGGCATCCGTTCGGTCTTGCCCGAGCGCAGATGCATCGTGATGCTCGGTGTCTGCGAGTACCGGTACCAGGTGACGATGCGGGTGCACTCCCCCGTGTCGGTGGCGGCGATGCGCTCGCCGAGCAGCGCATTCAACAGTGTCGACTTGCCGGCCTTGACCATGCCGGCCACGGCCAGGCGCAGCGGCTCGTGCAGACGCACCTCGAGCTGGTCGATCAGCGCGAGTGCCTCACGGTCGCCCTCGTATACCGCGCGGGACGTTCGCAGCAGCTCCTCGGTGTGCGCTGTGATCACCCCGGTCATGGCGTCACCGCTTTCGGGTGCGAGTGCTCGGCGGCGGACACCTCGAGGATGCCGGCGGCGGGGGCATCCGGAAGCGCAGGGATCGCGGCGCGCAGCTGCTCGAGTTGGGCGATGCGCGTCTGGAGCGACCCGACCCGCTCGTCGCGGTTCGCGGTGTAGGTGGTCGCGGCGAGCTTGGCGCTGGTGAGCGCCTCGGACAGCGACCGGTGCAGCTCTTCGGCCATGGCTCCGAAGTGGTCGCGGGCGGTGCGCTGCACCATCCGCAGCCGGTCTTTCAGCTGCTTGCCCACTTGGAAGGTGACCTCGTCGATGTGCCGGCGCACGATGATCTTGGCCTCTTGCTGGCGACGCGTGAGCCGATTGCTGAGGTCTTCGCGGTACGCGCGGCGGCCGACGAGCACGCCGGCGAGCAGCGAGAGCGGATTGATCAGCGACATCCCGATGAGACCGGTTGCAAGCCCCACCATCAGCACCCCGCCGTAGGAACCGCGCACGCCGATGTAGATCTTCTCGCCGGCGCTGAGCTGACCGGCATCCAGGTGCGCGATCTCGTCGACCGGGTCCAGCACGGCACGGGCGTCGCCGACGTCGACGGCGGGGAACTCCGCCTCTTCCTGGCTGAACAGTTCGGCGACTTCCTCGGAGAGCCACCGCGAGCGCTCATCCGTCCACACGAAGGTCTCGGTGATGGCCGCGGTAATGCGCTGATCGAGCCACTCGCGGATCTGATCCCAGATCGGGCCGGGATCGCCCTCCTCGATGCTGCGCTCGGCCTCGCGCTGCACCTTGCGCAGCCGGTCGCGCACGTCGTGCTCCATGTCGGCGACGAGGTCGGCGATGCCGTCGGTCAGGGTCACCTGCCAGCGGGCCGACCGCCCCCGGAATTCGTCGGCCTTGGCCTTGGCGTCTTCGAGCTCGGCGATCATGCGCGGAGTGTCCTCGGGGTTCAGCAGCGCGTTCAGCTCGGTCCGCAGCGACATACCCAGCTGGTCGACGACCGAGAGCAGATCGTGCACCGCGCTGCGTTCGTGGATCACCTCGGCGCGGCCGAGCACCTCGCGGCGCAGATGCGCGACCAGCGCGGGAAACCCGGACTCGCTGTTGAGGTCACGGTCCTGCGTCTCGGCAGCGAGCAGTCTGAGGTCGCTGGAGACGGCGAAGATGGGCACGTCGCCGGTTCCGGCGAGGTGCCCCCGGTCGATCTCTTCGATGCGCCGCCATTCGGGGTAGAGGTCGGTCTTGGCCAGCACGGCGGCGACGTTGGGCGATATGCGCATCGCATGGCGAAGGAACTGCACTTCGGGCTCGGTGTACTCCTGCGAGGCGTCCGAGACGAGCAGCACCGCGTGTGCCGAAGAGAGCGCGGCGAGGGTGGCCAGAGAGTTCGACGACTCGAGGCCGCCGACACCGGGAGAGTCGACGAGTTTCAGCCCGCCGCGCAGGATCTCGCGCGGCAGCATGACCTCGGCGGAGAGGATGCCGCGTTCATTGCCGGGGTTTCCGCGTTCGGACACGTAATCGGCGAGCTCCGCCACCGGGATCTCGCGACGTCGGGGTTCGGCATCCTCGCTCTCGGGCCGATCGATCACCCAGGCTGAGGGCTCGGCCGCGTACGACACGATCGTCGGCACACTGGTGGCGACGTCGTCGTCGACCGGGCAGGCCGGCGCGTTCACGAGCGCGTTGATGAGCTTGCTCTTGCCCTGCTTGAACTCGCCCACCACGATGACCCGCACCGCGGGATCTTCGAGCCGGTTGCGCGTCTGGGCGAGGCGGGCGGCGAGGTCGGTGCGCCCTGCAGACAGGGCGAGATCGCCGACGTCATGGACGACATCGACGATTCCGGATATCGGCGCGGTGCGATCTTCAGGCACGAGTCCCCCCTGTGCTGCGATCAGGTCTGAGCGGTGATCATCCTGGGAAGTCCGGGCTCATCGCATCTGCCCCCGGATCATCGGGCGCATCGAGGTCGCCCCAGAGCAGGTCGGTGTCGACGTCCCAGTCGGAGGCGCTGACGTTCTCGATCTCCTGTGTGAACACGTCGGCGTCGAAGGCGTCCCATGCGTCGGCGGCGTCGAACGAGTCATCCGAGCCCTCGCTGCCCGGCTGATGGGCCTCTGGATCGGTGTACATGACTCACCTCATCTCGCCGTGCTTCCGGAGTGTAGTGGTGTGCCCGGCCACCCGAAAGGGGTGGCCGGGCCGGTATGTCAGACGAGATCGATCACCAGTCGAAGTCGTCGTTGACGGAGGCGTCGGGGCTCAGTACGTTGGACTCCTCGATCTCGACCTCCGTGTTGATCGAGTTGTCGGTCCACGAGTCGTCGGTCATCGAGTTGTCCTGGAACGAGTCGTTGACCGACCAGTTGTCGGAGAAGTCGTCGTTGAAGGAGTCCGTCGCGGTGTGGTTGCCGATCGCGACGTCGCCCACCGAGATGTCGGTGTCGATGTTGTTGATCGTCAGGTCGCCGCCTGCGGCGTTGGAGCCGTCGCCCGAAGAGATGACGCTGCTCTGGCCGAAGTACTGGCCCACGTTGCCGCCCGAGGCGTCACCACCCGTGGCACCTGCACCACCACCGGTTCCGCCGTTGGCCGATCCGCCGCCGGCTCCCGACATCGCGTTGCCGCCGGAACCACCGTCGCCGCTGGCTGCGCCGGTCCCACTGCCGCCGTTGCCACCGTCGCCGCCGGATCCGAGAACGCCCGTCCCACCGTCGCCACCGTCACCGCCGGTTCCCGAGCCCCCCGCACCGCTGGTGCCGCCGGAGCCGCCACCGGCACCGGACAGGGCCGGTCCGCCCAGGCCGCCGCCGGCGCTGCCGCCGACCGCGAAGGCCGCGCCGCCGCTGCCCGAGGAGGTGGAGATGTTCTGGTTCACCGACTGGTCGTTGACCGTCGAGCGCGCATCGATGTCGATGTCGATGTCGGTGCCCCCGCCGTGGCCATGACCGCCGCCGCCCATGAGGCTGGCCGCGCCGCCACCGCCGATGCCGAGGTTGAAGTCCTCGAATCCGCCGCTGTTGTACTGGCGCACACCGGCGTTGATGGAGTGGTCGTTCAGCGTGGTGTTACCCGAGTCGTGCACCGAGTTGTCGTTGTACGAGTCGTTGACGGAGTGATCCGAGTTGTCGGAGTTGTCCGAGTTGTCGGAGTTATCGGAGTTGTCGTTGAACGAGTCTTCGAGCTTGACGTCGAGGTCGACATCGGTGTCGACGCTGTTGTCACTGTTGTCCGAGTTGTCGCTGTTGTCGGAGTTGTCCGAGTTGTCGGAGTTGTCCGTCCAGGAGTTGTCCGAGTTGTCGTTCAACGAGTCCTCGACGTCCAGATTCCACTGGGCTCCGAGGAGATTGACGTTGTCTTCTGCAGCCATGATCGATTCCCCTTGTTCGTCAGAGTGCCATTCGGCCTTGATGAGAGTCTGCGCCGGCGGGGGCGCAGCGACATCGGGGGCGACCCCGAGGCTTGTGGGGGCGCTACCGGGGGTCACCGGGGGCTGCACGGGGACGAATAGGGGATGCCGCGGAACGACGAAGGGGGCCCGGATGCCGCAGCATCCGAGCCCCCTTCATGAAGTTCGTCGCGATCAGCGAACGACGACCGCCAGCACGTCGCGGGCGGAAAGGACGAGGAACTCGTCCGCACCGAACTTGACCTCGGTGCCGCCGTACTTGCTGTAGAGCACGCGGTCGCCCACGGCGACATCGAGCGGAACGCGGTTGCCGTTGTCATCGATGCGGCCGGGGCCCACGGCCACGACCTCGCCCTCCTGGGGCTTCTCCTTGGCGGTGTCGGGGATGACCAGACCGCTGGCGGTGGTCTGCTCGGCCTCGACCTGCTTGATGACGATGCGGTCCTCGAGCGGCTTGATGGAAACCGACACGGTGTACCTCTTTCTTGACGGAGATCAGAAGACTCAATTAGCACTCTCGTACCGAGGTTGCTAATGATCAGTCTAGGCGCAGGGCTGGCACTCATGCAATGCGAGTGCCAGCCACCCTAGGCTAGAGGCGTGGAGATGTCCGAGCTGACTGCCCTGCTGACCCGCGAGGGACTGACCCTGCTCGATGAACTCGGCCCGGTCACCTCGGCCGCCGAGGTCGCCCGCGCGGTCTCTCGCCTGCGCGCGGCGGGACACTCCCCCGACCTTGTCTCCGCCGTGGTCGGGCAGGCCCGGTTGCGCGTGAAGGCGCAACCGAAATTCGGCGAGTTCGCCGAGCGGATGTTGTTCACCCGCGCCGGTCTCGAACAGGCGACCCGCCTGCCGATCGCCACGCTGCACGCCGTGCGCCTGCGCCAAGCCGGCATCACGGCGGTCGCCGACCTCGGTTGCGGGATCGGCGGCGACAGTCTGGCGTTCGCCGGTGCCGGCATCCGTGTCGACGCGGTGGATGCCGACGAGGTCACCGCGGCGATCGCCGCCTACAACCTGTCGGTGTTCGGTGATGAGGCGCGGGTGCGGCAGGCGTTCGCCGAAGAGGCCCTCCCCGATGACCCGGCCGTCGCGGTGTGGCTGGATCCGGCTCGCCGGACGGCGGGGCACAGTGAGACCCGCCGCGTCGCGGCATCCGACTACTCCCCCTCGCTCGATTGGGCCTTCGACGTCGCCGCCTCTCGCCCCACCGGCATCAAGCTCGGGCCCGGCCTCGATCGTGATCTCATCCCCGCTGACGTCGAGGCGCAGTGGGTGAGCGATGCCGGCAGCGTGGTCGAACTCGTGCTGTGGAGCGGTGCCCTCTCCCGCGAGGGCGTTCGGCGTGCGGCGCTGGTGGTTCGTGACGGCGAGGTGCATGAGCTCACAGCTCCGGCCGACGCCGACGATGTCGAGGTGCGTGAGCTGGGCGCCTTCGTGCATGAACCCGACGGCGCGGTCATCCGGGCGCGACTGATCGGTGAGGCGGCGCGGATGCTGGATGCCGGCATGCTCGACCCGCAGATCGCGTATCTCACCGGCGACGCCGCGCTCACGAGTCCGTTCGTGCAGTCCTTCCGCGTGCGCGAGGTGCTCTCCGCACATCCCAAGGCGATCAATCAGGCGCTACGCGCGAACGACATCGGACGGCTCGAGATCAAGAAACGTGGCATGGACATCGACCCGGCATCCTTCCGCCGCAAGCTCACGCTGAAGGGCTCGCAGGCGACGACGCTGATCCTCACCCGGACGCCGAGCGGCCGTGTCGCGATCCTCGCCGATCGGGTCTGATCAGTCCCACTTCTCCTTGTCGAAGGTGAGCGCGCACGTCTGCGTCGTGGAGTCGTCGGGGTCGCCCTCCGCGCACACCACCGGTTCCGGAATCTGCACGATCGTCAGCACGGGGCCGCGATTGTCGGTCATCCGCACCTGGTAGACCGTCTCGTCGATCATCAGCTCGAGCACATCACCCCCGGCCGGGTATCCGTCCGCGCAGTTCTCGTGCTTCTCGCCGTCCACGAACACGATGACGCAGTACTTCTCATCTTGGGTGACCCATACGGGTCGGTCGTCGTCGTAGCCGACGACGCTGAGCATCTCGCCGTTATGCCCCGCCTCGACGAGCTGGTCTGCCTCGGCGAGCTCGGCTTCGCTGAAGCCCTGCCGCCAGTCGTACATCAGGCCGTCACCGTCGGATTGTTGACGGTCGATCGCACCGAATGGCCGGCCGTTCAGATCGGTGCCCAGTGAGCCCCAGAGGTAGGTGTACGTGTCGTCCTCGACGAAGTCCAGTTGCGTGGTCAGTCCGGAACCGAAGTGATCGACCGCAGGGTCCAGGCACTGAAACGATGAACGTTCGGCTTGGGTAAGGATCACGCAGGAGTATTTGCCGTCATCTTGGGTGGCCTGCCACAGGCTCGCGTCGTATTTGCTCCCGACCAGACGCACAGAACCGGGGTCGTAGTCACCCTCGGCTTCGAGGTCGGCCCAGGTCTCGGACTGGGCAGCGGTCATCGCCGGCCCCGCCTCCGCCGCGCGAGCAGCTAGCAGCCAGCCGATGCCGCCACCGAGCACCAGGACGGCAACGGCGACGAGAGCCGGAATGAGATGGCGACGGATGCTCCGCGGCCGCTGTTCGGACGTCGGGCCGTGGCTCTCGGGCTCTGCCTCCTCACTCGGCAGCGCCGCTGCTGCTGCGGTCTCGGCGACGTCGGGGTCGGGCTGGGCATCCGCGTCGGCGGGCGCGGGGGAATCGGGCACCACCTGTTCGACAGCCGCAGAACGACCGCGGCTCTCGAGCTCGCGCAGTTCGTCAGCCTGCTCCTGCGTGAGCGCGCCGCCGCGACCATACGCCAGACGGCGCAGCTGCGCGAGTCGCGCCGCGTCTTCCGTGTCCAGCATCTTTGCTGCCCCCTTCAACCGCCCATCGTGCGCGGTTCAGTCCCCAGTTTGCCCGGTCTTGTCGTCAATCGACGTGCACCGCGTCGTGCTGCCATCCTGCGGCGCGCACTCACCCGTGCCGCCCTGCTTCGTCACCGTGAGGGCGGGGCCATGCGACTCTGACATACGGACGGAATAGAGACTGCCGCCGACGGCGAGTTCGAGCGCGGTGTCCGCCCCGTCACCGATCGACCCGCACTGCGTGAGCACCTCGCCGTTGATCACCACCGCCAGACATGTCTCGGCGCCGTAGGCGAGCCACACCGGCAGGTCGTCGTCATACCCGACCACCGACAGCGCCGAACCTTCGAACCCTTCGTCGACCAGCAGGTTCGCGGCGGCGAGCTCGTCTTCGGTGAACTGCGCCTGCCAATCCCTGTCGATCGACGATGAATCCTGTGACTGAATCAGGCCGACGTCGCGCCCCTGCAGATCCGTGGCCACCACTCCCCAGACCGAGCGGGTCCCTTCCGCCGTCACCAGCTCGAGCGAGGCGGCGAGCGGGCCGAGACCTGGCAGCTGCTCTGCGGGCTGGCACTGCGTGGTCTGCTGCGTGCCGGCGGCGAGCATGATGCAGCGCTGCTCGCCGGCGCTTGTCGTGGCGAGCCACAACGAGACACCGTCTTGCGCACCGAGATAGGTCACCGATCCGGGGTCGAATCCGCCCTCCGCCTCAAAGGTCGCGAGTGCCTCGGCTGCGGAATCCGTCAGGGGCGGCCGCGCATCGGCGCCGGGGGCGATCACCCACCCGATCCCGACCCCGATGAGAGCGACCACGGCGAGCGCGAGGACAAGCGTCGCGTATCGCTTCGCGCCGCGCGGGCGGGCGATCTCAGCGGGTTCTCCCTCGTGGGGCGGTGACTGGTGCCGCGGGGAGGCCGCGTCTGTCCGAGGCTCGCGGCGGGGTTCCGGCTCTGCCTGCGTGCCTTCTATCTGCTCGCCCGCAGGAACGCGGCGTCGCTGCTCGAGCTCCTGCAGTTCTGCTGCCTGGGCGGTTGTCAGCTGCCTTGTGCGCCCGTAGGCCACGCGCCGCAACTCGTCGAGCCGCGCTGACTCGGCAGCATCCAGCATCGCTACCCCAGTCGCTCCAGCTGCATGGCCGCCCAGATCAGCCAGACCGCGCTGAACACGGTCGCCGCGATGCCCAGCACCAGCGCCCACAGCGCCATCTCGCGGTTCTCGATCGGCCGCCGCAGGCACATGACGGCGGCGATCACGGCGACGATCGCGACCGGGATGCCCCAGCCGACGAACATCGACCCGGCGAGCGCCACGATCGCGGCGAACAGCGCCCACGGGGCCAGGCGGGCATCGTCGATGGGGTCGGGCTCGGGTTCTGGTTCCCACTGCTCCGGGACGAACGCCTGCGCGTCGGCATCCGGGCCACTGATCACCGGCTCGACGTTGAGCGGACCGGTGGGCAGGTGTGCGTAGTCCCTGTCCGCGCCTGGAACGGACGCGCCCGCCGCCGGCGTCTCCATCTCGGGAGAGACGCGGTCCAGGCGCGGTTCGTTCTCGCTCATGCGGGATCCACCTGGATCTCGGTCACCGGCAGCGTCGAGTCGGCGCCGAAGGCGAGAGTCGAGGGGCCGCGCCCCTGCGCGATCAGCTCGGCCGCGAGGGCGGCGATCATCGCGCCATTGTCGGTGCACAGCGACAGCGGCGGGATACGGACGGTCACCCCGGCTGCGGCGGCCCGCTCGAGGGCGACGTCGCGCAGCCGCCGGTTGGCGATCACGCCGCCGCCGAGCAGCAGGCGCGGCACACCCAGGTCGGCACAGGCGGCGAGCGCCTTGGTCACGAGCACGTCGACGACGGCCTCGCGGAAGCTCGCCGCGACATCGGCCGTCGGCACCGGAGTGCCCTCGGCCTCGGCGCGTTCGACCCAGCGGGCGACCGCGGTCTTCAGCCCCGAAAACGAGAAGTCGTAGCGGTGCTTGGCCATGTCGGATGCCTTCGACAGCCCCCGGGGGAAGCGGATCGCCTTCGGGTCGCCGTCGAGGGCGGCCTTGTCGATCTGCGGACCGCCGGGGTAGGGCAGGCCCAACAGGCGGGCGACCTTGTCGAAGGCTTCGCCGGCGGCATCGTCGACGGTCTCACCCAGCAGTTCGACGTCGCCGGTGAGGTCGCGCACGTGCAGCAGCGCGGTGTGTCCGCCCGAGACGAGCAGGGCGATGGTGGGGTATTCGAGCGGGTCGGCGTCGGGGTCGAGGATGTCGGCGGCGATGTGTCCGACCAGATGGTTCACCGCGTACAGCGGCTTGTCGAGCGCGACCGCGAGACCCTTGGCCGCACCGACACCGACCATGAGCGCGCCGGCCAGCCCCGGGCCGCTGGTGACCGCGACGGCGTCGAGGTCTTCGAGCCGAACCTGCGCCTCGGCGAGGGCCCGGTCGATCGACGGCTGCAACGCCTCGAGGTGGGCGCGGGCGGCGACCTCGGGCACGACGCCGCCGTAGCGGGCGTGCTCGTCCATGCTCGACGCGATCGTGTTCGACAGCAGCGTGCGGCCGCGGACGATGCCGATGCCGGTCTCGTCGCAGCTCGTCTCGATGCCGAGCACCAGGGGTTCGCTCATGCCTGTTCTTTCTGTGGGACGGCGGGCTGCTGCCACGCGCGCAGATCGAGTCGCATCACGATCGCGTCGACGTCGTCGGGCTGGTAGTAGCGGGGGCGGCGGCCGAGTTCCGCGAAGCCCTCGGAGAGGTAGAGCCCCTCGGCACCGGGGTTATCCGCGCGCACTTCGAGGAACATCTCGCGGGCGCCGCGGTCGACGGCCGTCTGCAGCAGGGCGCGCAACAGCGACCGGCCGCGGCCGGCGCCGCGGTAGGCCGGGTCGAGTGCGATGGTCTGGATGTCGGCATCCGATCCGCCCTGCAGGGCGCGCACCCCGCCGTAGCCGATGACGGCGCCGTCGACCTCGTCGACGAGGTACACGTTGTGCGTGCTGCGCAGTTCGGCGGCCATGGTGTCGCTGCTCCACGCGTCGGTGGGGAACGAGCTGTGCTCGAGCGCCATGATCGCGTCGAGGTCGGCGATGCTCGCCACGCGGAGCGTCATCCGCTCACCCGCTTGGGTGCGCCGGGCTGCACGACGTCCGGGTGGCGCAGGTAGAGCGGTTCGGCGTCGGTGAGCGCGCGTCCGGCGGTGAGGGCGGCAAGGCCCACGCGGGCGAGGTCGGCGGCAGAGAGCGCGGTGGCCTCGACGACAGGAAGCTCGAGTGCGGTGCCCTGTCGTTCGAGGCGAGTGGGTGCGGTGAGGTTGGGGATGCCGTCGGCATCCGTCCCGTCGAACTCGCTGACCGCGATCTCGCGGCGTCGGGCGTCGGTGACGACCGCGAAGCGCGTCTGGCCAGCTTCGAGCGCGGCGTGCGCGACGGCGAAGTGGCTGGGCACGGGGATGACGGGGATGCCGCGACCGAGCGCGAACGCCTGGGCGGCGGCGATGCCGATGCGCAGCCCCGTGAACGGGCCGGGGCCCATGCCGGCGACGACATGTGTGATGCCGGGCGTGACGACGCGGGCGAGCAGATCGCCGATCACCTCGGCGTGACCGAGTGCGTCGGGGCTGGCTGCCTCGGCGACGAGGCGCCCGTCAGCGTCGATGACGGCGACGGCGGTTCCGAGCGAGGTGTCGACAGCGAGGATCACCCTACCAGGGTAGTCGCGCCCGCCCCCACGCTCCCTGAGCGGGGCCGCACCCTTCGTCTCGTCGCTGCGCTCCTCGCTCAGGGACCGAAACGGGATAGGTCCCTGAGCGAGCGCAGCGAGACGAAGGGCGCCACAAGTTGGGTCCCTGAGCCTGTCGAAGGGCCCGGCGTGGGTAGGTCCCTGAGCGAGCGCAGCGAGACGAAGGGCGCGCGTCAGCGCTGAACGCGCGTGATGGTCACCACGCGCGGAGCATCCGCATCGAGATCCTCATCCGCGAGATCCGTGTCGCCCGCACCGATGGGACGCTCGAGCTCGATGTCCCACCACGCGTCGGCGAGGGCATCCGCCATCGGCCGCCCCCACTCCACGACGACGACCGAGTGGTCGAGGTCGAGGTCGAGGTCGTCGAGCTCGGCGGCAGAGCCAAGCCGGTACGCGTCCACATGCACGAGCGGGGCACGGCCCACGAGCGAGGGATGCGTGCGCGCGATGACGAACGTCGGACTCTGCACCGGGCCTCGCACGCCCAGCCCTTCGGCGAGCCCCCGTGTGAACGTTGTCTTGCCGGCGCCGAGCGGGCCGGTCAACACGACCAGCTCCCCCGCCACCAGGCTCGCGCCGATACGGTGCCCGAGCGCTTCCATCTCGTCGGCGGTCGCGATCTCGCGGCGACCGAGCAGGTCGGCGTCCAGGCTCATGACACGCTCCGGCGGGGCACCCGGTTTCCGATGCGGGTGACGATCTCGTAGTTGATGGTGTCTGCGGCATCCGCCCAGTCGGTCGCCGACGGCATCCCCAGCGTCGGGTCGCCGAACAGGATCACCTCGTCACCGACGGCGACATCCTGATCGCCCACGTCGACGACGAACTGGTCCATCGCGATGCGACCGGCGACGGTGTGGCGCCGCCCGCCGATGAGCACGGGACCGCGACCGGATGCCTGGCGCGGCACACCATCGGCATAGCCGAGGGGAACCAGCGCGAGCGTGCGCTCGCCGTCGGTGCGGTGCGCGTACCCGTACGAGACTCCGGTGCCTTCCGGCACCCGACGCACGGCGGCGACGGCGCCCCGCAGCGTCATCGCCGGGCGCAGCCCGAGGTCGGCCGAGGTGCGGTCGTCGAACGGCGACAGCCCGTACAGGCCGACGCCGACGCGCACGGCGTCGAGGCGAGTC
The DNA here is from genome assembly GCF_037204145.1 of Microbacterium istanbulense. Taxonomy (NCBI): domain Bacteria; kingdom Bacillati; phylum Actinomycetota; class Actinomycetes; order Micrococcales; family Microbacteriaceae; genus Microbacterium; species Microbacterium istanbulense. The sequence goes on along the minus strand of NZ_JBBDGN010000002.1, from coordinate 112,411 downwards.
TCGGGCAGGTCGATCGCGGCGGCGGTGGCGGCCAGGTGGCGGATCTCGGGGTGGATGCCGAAGGATTCCGCGGCGGCCACGCCGTCGAGGAACAGGGCGAGCGCGGCGCGGTCGTCGTCGGGGCTCGTGTTGGAGAGGTGGCTGAACAGCCCGATCACGCGGATGCGGCCGATGCGTTCCAGACGTGCGGCCTCGGCCAGCACGTGCGGCCAGTCGCCGGGAGCGATGCCGTTGCGCGAGAGACCCGTCTCGAATTTGAGGTGCACGCCGACGGGGGTGGTGCCGGATGCCGCGTCCGCCGCCGCGAGCAACTGATCGAGCGACGAGATGCCGAGCTCGATGCCGGCCTCCGCTGCGTCGTGGAAACGCTGGCCGGGTTCGTGCAGCCAGGCCAGGAGCGGCGCGTGGATGCCGAGACGCCGCAGATCGAGCGCTTCGGGCACGGTGGCGACGCCCAGGCGGCTCGCGCCTCCGCCGAGGGTGGCGACGGCGGCATCCGCCGCACCGTGTCCGTAGGCGTTGGCCTTGACGACGCCGATGACGTCGACGCCGGTGAGCCGGCGCAGATGGCGGGTGTTGTCGGCGATCGCGTCGAGGTCGATGGTCGCTTCGCGGAACGGAGCCGTCACGCGGTACCTCCTTCCGCGACGACGTAGGCGGCGGCGAGGCCGGCGTCGTGCGTGAGGGAGAGGTGCAGGGCAGTGATGCCACGGTCGGCGACGACCTGCGCGGTCGACCCGCTCAGCACGAAGTGCGGGCGCCCGGAGGGTTCGGAGGCGATCTCGATGTCGGTCCAGTACACGCCGTCGCTGCCGCCGAGCGCCTTGATCAGCGCTTCTTTCGCGGCGTAGCGGGCGGCGAGCGAACGCAGACGCCGGGTCTGCTCGGATGCCGTGAACAACCGCTCCATCAGCCGGGGGGTGCGCGTCATGCTGCGCTCGAACCGCGCGATGTCGACGAGGTCGATGCCGGTTCCGATGATCACCGGATCAGCCTACTCGCCGGCATCCCCACTCCCTGATCCCCGCGCCCTGTTCCCCGCCCCTGATCCTGCCCATCGCCGAGACCCCGCCTTATCGCCGAGACCCCGCCCTGCGGGCGTCCACCCGACGAGGTGTGGACGGCAGGACGGGGTCTCGGCGGTGGTGGGTGCGTGCGTCAGATCACTCGACGGTGACGGACTTCGCGAGGTTGCGCGGCTGGTCGACGTCGAGGCCCTTCGCGGTCGCGAGAGCCATGGCGAAGATCTGCAGCGGCACGACGGCGAGCACCGGCTCGAACATCGCGCCGGCGAGCGGGATGTGGATGACCTCGTCGGCGTAGGGCAGCACAGCGGCGTCGCCCTCTTCAGCGACGACGATCACGCGGGCACCGCGGGCGCGGATCTCCTGGATGTTGGAGACGACCTTCGAGTGCACGAGCGCCGAGTGACGCGGCGACGGCACGAGCACGAAGACCGGCTGGCCAGGCTCGATCAGCGCGATCGGACCGTGCTTGAGCTCGCCGGCGGCGAAGCCCTCCGCGTGGATGTACGAGATCTCCTTGAGCTTGAGCGCACCCTCGAGCGCGATCGGGTAGCCCACGTGACGGCCGAGGAAGAGCACCGAACGGGTGTCGGCCATCCAGCGCGCAAGCTGGGCGACGTGCTCCTGCTCCTCGTTCAGCACGCGTGCGATCTTGTCGGGCAGCGCCTGCAGTTCGGCGACGTCGGTGCTGGCATCCGCCACCGTGCCCCGCACGCGACCCATGTGCAGGCCGAGCAGCAGCAGCGCGGTGATCTGCGCCGAGAATGCCTTGGTCGAGGCGACGGCGACCTCGGGGCCGGCGTGCGTGTAGACGACGGCATCCGATTCGCGCGGAATCGTCGCGCCCTGGGTGTTGCAGATCGACAGGGTGCGCGCGCCGCGCTCACGGGCGTACTTGACGGCCATGAGGGTGTCCATGGTCTCGCCCGACTGGCTGATCGAGACGACGAGCGTGTCGTCGCCGATCACCGGGTCGCGGTAGCGGAACTCGTGGGCCAGCTCGACATCGACGGGCACGCGTGCCCACTGCTCGATGGCGTACTTGCCGACCAGGGCCGCGTACGATGCGGTGCCGCAGGCGGTGATGATGACGCGGTTGATGCCGACGAACAGGTCGTCGAGGCCGTCGAGCTCGGGGATGACGACCTGGCCGTCCTGCAGGCGTCCGCGGATCGTGTTGGCGATCGCTTCAGGCTGCTCGGAAACCTCCTTGGCCATGAAGCTCGACCAACCGCCCTTGTCGGCGGCGGCGGCGTCCCACGAGACCTCGAACGGCTCGGGCTCGACGGGGGTGCCGGCGAAGTCGGTGACGGTGACGGCATCCGGGGTGATCGAGACGATCTGGTCCTGACCGATCGCGAGCGCGTTGCGGGTGTGCTCGACGAAGGCGGCGACGTCGGATCCGAGGAAGTTCTCTCCCTCGCCCAGGCCGATGACCAGGGGCGAGTTGCGGCGCGCGCCGACGACGAGGCCGGGCTGGTCCTGGTGCAGGGCGAGAAGCGTGAAGGCGCCCTCGAGGCGGTTCACGACATTGCGGAACGCCTTCTCGAGATCGCCCGTCTCGCGGTACTCGCGACCGAGCAGCGCTGCGGCCACCTCGGTGTCGGTCTCGCTGAGGAACGCAACGCCGTCGGCGAGCAGTTCGTCACGCAGAACCGCGAAGTTCTCGATGATGCCGTTGTGGATGACGGCCAGCTTGTCGTCGTCAGCCAGGTGCGGGTGGGCGTTCTCGTCCGTCGGGCCACCGTGGGTCGCCCACCGGGTGTGGCCGATACCGGTGCTGCCGGCAGCGAGGGTCGCGTCGCCGAGCGAGTCGCGCAGCACGCTGAGCTTGCCGGCCTTCTTTCGCATGCCGAGGTCACCGGACTCGTCGATGACGGCGATGCCTGCCGAGTCGTATCCGCGGTATTCCAGGCGCGCGAGACCTGCGAGCAGGATGTCCTGGCTGGGCCGCGGGCCCACGTATCCGACGATTCCACACATAGCGTCAAGGGTAAACGGCAGAATTTGAGAGGGACCCGAACGAACTTCCGGCCGCGTACGCGAGCCCTACTCAGAGCTTGCGCAGCAGCACGCTCTCGACGGCATGATCGGCGCCCTTGCGCAGCACCAGGGTGGCACGGTGCCGAGTGGGCAGCACGTTCTCGAGCAGGTTGGGCATGTTGATCTCGTTCCAGTACCCCAGCGCGGTCGTCACCGCCTCGTCGTCGGTCAGGTGCGCGAACACGTTGAAGTACGACGAGGGGTTGCTGAACGCGCTCTTGCGCAAGGCCAGGAACCGGTCGATGTACCAGCTGGTGATGTGCTCGGCCTCGGCGTCGACATAGATCGAGAAGTCGAAGAGATCGCTCACCGCGACGTCGTTCGGTGCGGGCGGAGGCTGCAGCACGTTCAGGCCCTCGACGATGACGACGTCCGGCCGCCGCACGACGACGTGCGCGTCGGGCACGATGTCGTAGCGCATGTGCGAGTAGAAGGGTGCCCGCACCTCGGGGGCGCCGCTCTTGACCTCGGTGAGGAAGGACAGCAGGGCACGCCGATCGTACGACTCGGGGAAGCCCTTGCGATCCATGAGCCCGCGGCGCTCGAGCTCGGCGTTCGGGTAGAGGAAGCCGTCGGTGGTGACCAGCTCGACGCGCGGCGTGCCGGGCCAGCGGCTCATCAGCTCGCGCAGCAGGCGGGCGATCGTCGATTTCCCCACGGCGACCGAGCCTGCGACGCCGACGACGAACGGGGTCGTCGTGTCGTCTTCGCGCAGGAAGTCGCTGGTCGCCGCGCCGAGACGTTTGGTCGCGGTTGCGTAGAGCGAGAGCAGCCGACTCAGCGGCAGGTACACCTCGCGCACCTCGGTGAGGTCGAGCCTGTCACCGATGCCGCGGATCTCGACGACCTCTGTCTCGCTGAGGGGCTGGTCGAGGTCGGCCGCCAACCGTGCCCAGTCGGCTCGGTCGATCTCCCGGTACGGGGACAGCGGCAGGTTCGGGGCGGCGGCGGTCACGTGACCATGCTAGCGACGTGCCGGAACCCCGAGCGGAGTAGTGTCGTCCCGTGCGTCTGGGAGTCCTCGACATCGGTTCGAACACGGTCCATCTGTTGGCAGCCGACGTGCGCCCGGGCGGTCGGCCGCTCGCGTCGACGAGCGACAGGACGGTCGTGCGCCTGATGCGGTTCCTGGATGCCGATGGCGCGATCTCCGAAGACGGCGTGCGAGCGCTGGTGGATGCCGTGACGCGGGCGCGGGAGATCGCGGCGGTCGAACAGGTCGACGCCTTGCTCGCCACGGCGACGAGCGCCGTGCGCGAGGCCGCGAACGGCGCCGACGTGATCGCCCGTATCGAGGCGGCACTCGGTCAGGAACTGCGCGTGCTCGACGGCGACACCGAAGCGCGGTTGACGTTCCTCGCGGTGCGCCGGTGGTTCGGGTGGTCGGCCGGGCGGCTGCTGCTGCTCGACATCGGCGGCGGCTCGTTCGAGTTCGCCGCCGGCGCCGACGAACTGCCCGACATCGCCGCCTCCGTGCCGCTCGGCGCCGGGCGTATGACGGTGCAGTTCCTTCCCGACGACCCGCCCGGAGAGCCGGCCGTCGCCCGGTTGCGCGCACACGCCGAAGCGGTCATCGCCCCGGTCGCCGCGCAACTGGCATCCCTCCCCCGCCCCGATCACGTGGTCGGTTCGTCCAAGGCGATCCGGTCGCTGGCTCGGCTGGTCGGTTACCCGGTGCCCGGATGGTCGGGGATCGATCGGATGCTGCTCCCCCGCGACGCGCTCGGCTCGTGGATCCCCCGACTGGCACGCATCCCGGCCTCCGCCCGTCAGGAACTGCCCGGCATCACGGCTGATCGCACCTTTCAGATCGTGGCTGCGGCGGTCAGCCTGCACACGGCGATGACGGTCCTGGATCTGCCCGAGCTCGAGGTGTCGCCGTGGGCGCTCCGCGAGGGCGTGCTGCTGCGCTACATCGAGACGCTCGGCGCTCCGGTGGAGGATGCCCCCGGTCAATGATCGCGCGGACGCGGCACGACGAAGCCGGCGTCAGCGAGATCGGTGAGCACCGTGGAGATCTGTTGGGCGGCATCCCCGTCGGGCGGCGGCCCTACCTGCGCGATGACGCTCTCGACGACCTCGTCGAGGTCGTAGGCGCCATCGGAGACCGCGCGCAGCACGGCGGGCGCGATGCCCTCGAGGATGCGCAGGGTGCGCCCGGAGAGAGCGACCATGACGTCGTCGTAGTCGACGACGTCCGCCATCGCGGTCGCGCCGTTGGCGTCGATGATGTCGACGACCCTCGCCGTCCACGACTCCGGCTCCGGTCCCGGCCGCAGCAACTCCTCGACGACGCCGACGACGTCGCTCGCCTCGGCGTATCGCACACGGCGCAGCCCGCCGATGCGATCGCAGAGTCGGGCCAGGGCGGTGACGGTGCCCGGCAGCTCGGCGAGGAAGCTCGCCTGGCCCACCAGCGCGGTCACCCCGTCGACGAAATGCAGGTGCTCGATGATCGGCGCGTCGAGCGTCTCATCCCGCTCGATCAGCACGATCGCGGCGAGGGTGAGTTCGTGGTCGGGGAGATCCCTGAGCCCGGCCGCCGCCGGGGAGATCTGCTCCTTGGGCATCCCCGGACGCACCACCGACAAGGGCTTGCGGTAGGGGTAAACGGTGAGATCGTCATCGATCCCGATTGATTCGTCGGACACGTAGCCGTGACCTCGGGCGAGGGCACGGCTGAGCGTCGTCTTCCCCCGTCCAGAGGGGCCGACGAAGGTGAGAACGCGACCGTCTTCTCGGGCGATGCCGCACGCATGCAGCAGCAACGCGCGACCGCGTTCGTGCTCGAGGGCTTCGAGCGTCACCGCGCCGGACAGCGCCTCCAGAAAACGGTCGGCGTCCGGCGCCTGGTCATAGACCAGCACCCGGTCGGGCACGGCATCCGACGCGGCGAGCGCACCGGACCACGCCTCGCGGACGCGATCGACGAGGGCGGGTGGGATGCCGGGGCCGAAATCGACGGCAACCGTGGCGCGCAACGCAGAGAGGGTCAGACGCGACGAGCTCATGCCCCTCCACCTCTTCCCGGCCTGCCGGACCATCCCGATCTCGATCAACCTACTACAGCGCGACTTCGTAACGAGGTGTAGTCCACATGGGGGACATGGGGATAGACTCAGCCCGGGCCTTCGTCTGGGGACGGAGGTGAAGACACGCATCGTCTGGGGACGGTGTAGGGCATCTCTGCTGGGGTAGAGGTGCAGGGGTAACAAATGCTCATCCTCTGGGGAGGGAATGTGGCTATTTCTGGGGACCTTGTCCTGCATGGGTTGCAGGGCAGGACGGTTCGGGCTACCCGAACGGCGGCCGCCGCCGCACCGACGCACACCGGTCGCTGGCAGCGCGGATACGCGCGTCGCCTCGCGGTGACCGACACGCTGATCGTGGTCGCCACGGTCTTCGGGGCACAGCTCCTGCGCTTCGGCCAGTCGAGCGCCGACCTCCACATCCCCGGCGTCTCCGGCGCCGGCTTCGACCTCGCGTACACGGTCGTCTCGACCCTCGTCGCCATCGGGTGGCTGGCCGCGCTGCGTCTGCACGGCACCCGTCACGAGAAGCGGGTCGGCAGCGGCTGGGAAGAGTACCGGCGGGTGCTCGACGCCAGCCTGCGCGTGTTCGGCGCGGTCGCGATCCTCGCCTTCCTGCTCAGCGTCGAGGTGGCGCGCGGCTACCTGCTGCTGGCGATGCCTCTCGGCGTGCTGCTGCTCGTGGCGAGCCGCTGGAGCTGGCGTCAGTGGCTCGGACACCAGCGCGCGCAGGGCCGGTTCCTCGCGCGAGCGGTGCTGGTCGGCGAGCACGCGAAGACGCTGCACGTCGCTCAGGAACTGCAGCGCGACCGCTCCGCCGGCATCGTCGTCACCGGAGCGATCACCGAGCGCACCGGTGGCGTGCTCATGCCGGGCGTACCGCTCATCGGCTCGCTCGACGACATCCTCGGCGGCGTGGCCCGCGTCGAGGCCGACTCGGTCGTGTACAGCGGATCCGACCTGATCTCCCCCGCCAAGCTGCGCCAGTTCGGCTGGGACCTCCAGTCCCGGAACATCGACCTCGTCGTGGCCGCCGCGCTGACGGACGTCGCCGGCCCCCGCATCCACGCGCAGCCGGTCGCCGGACTGTCGCTCATCCACGTCGACCCGCCCGAGTTCACGGGCGCACGCTACGTCACCAAACGCGCCTTCGACATCGTCGTCTCGGCACTCGCCCTTCTCGTGCTGAGCCCCGTCTTGGCCGTCATCGGCCTGATGGTGCGTGCGGACGGCGGGCCGGCGATGTTCCACCAGTCCCGGGTGGGGCTCGACGGACGCGCGTTCACGATGTTCAAGTTCCGCTCCATGGTCACCGACGCCGAGGCCCGGCTGCCCGAGCTGCTGACCGGTTCGGACGGCAACGGCATGCTGTTCAAGATGCGGCAGGACCCCCGGGTCACCCGCATCGGTGCGGTGCTCCGCCGCCTCAGCCTCGATGAGCTGCCCCAGCTGATCAACGTGCTGCGCGGGGACATGTCCCTCGTCGGACCGCGCCCACCCCTGCGCAGCGAAGTCGAGATGTACGAGCACTGGGCACACCGGCGGATGCTGGTCAAGCCCGGCATCACGGGCCTGTGGCAGGTGAGCGGGCGCTCCGACCTGTCGTGGGAGGACAGCATCCGCCTCGACCTCTACTACGTCGAGAACTGGTCGCTCGCGAGCGACACCGTCATCATGTGGCGCACGTTCCGCGCAGTGCTGCAGCGCCACGGCGCGTACTGACCCGTACCATCCGTTCACCCCGGCGTCGACTCCTCGCCACGTCGGCGACCGCGCACGCGCCTCGAACACCGTGCGGATGCGCAAGGATGAGCATGTCGTCGTCGGCGGGGGAAGGAAGCGTGTCGTGAGACTCTCGGTGATCGGGTGCGGATACCTCGGAGCTGTGCACGCCGCGGCGATGGCGTCGATCGGTCACGACGTGGTCGGGATCGACACGGATGCCGAGAAGATCGCGGCCTTGTCTCGCGGGGAGGCACCGTTCTTCGAACCAGGGCTCTCGGAGCTGCTCGCGGAAGGCGTCGCTTCCGGGCGGCTGAGCTTCACCACCGATATCGCGGCGGCCGCCGGTGCACGCGTGCACTTCGTGGGCGTGGGCACCCCGCAGCAGCAGAGTGGCCACGCCGCCGACCTCACGCATGTGCACGCGGCCTTCGACTCGTTGCTGCCGCACTTGCACGCCGGCGACGTCGTCGCCGGCAAGTCGACGGTGCCCGTCGGCACGGCCGCCACCTTGACAGACGCCGTTGCCGCGACCGGAGCGACCCTCGTGTGGAACCCCGAGTTTCTGCGTGAGGGCTGGGCCGTGCAGGACACCATCGATCCGGACAGGCTGGTGGCCGGGGTACCGACAGGCCCTGCCGGCGTGCAGGCCGCGGAGGTGCTGCGCGAGGTCTACCACCCGGCCGTCGCCAAGGGCACGCCCTTCATCGTGACCGACTACGCGACCGCCGAATTGGTGAAGGTCGCCGCCAACGCATTCCTCGCGACGAAGATCTCGTTCATCAATGCGATGGCCGAGATCGCCGAGGTGACCGGCGCGGATGTCACCCAGCTCGCCGACGCGATCGGACACGACGTGCGCATCGGTCGGCGTTTTCTCGGCGCCGGGATCGGGTTCGGCGGCGGATGCCTGCCGAAGGACATCCGGGCGTTCGCCGCCCGGGCAGAGGAGCTCGGGCGCGGAGAGTCTGTGACATTCCTGCGCGAGGTCGATGCGATCAACCTGCGCCGTCGCGACCGTGCCGTGCAGTTGGTCATCGACGGACTGGGCGGGAGCGTGTTCGGCAAGAGAGTCGCCGTGCTGGGCGCCGCGTTCAAGCCGCACAGCGACGACGTGCGCGATTCACCCGCCCTCGACGCGGCGGTGCGCCTGCACGGTCTCGGTGCCGAGGTCGTTGTCACCGACCCGCAGGCCATCGAGAACGCCCGGCGGATGCATCCCCAGCTGACATACGTCGCGGAGCGTGACGAGACGCTGCGCGGCGCGGATGCCGTGCTGCTGGTCACCGAGTGGGACGAGTACCGACGCGAGCTCTCACCCGAGCATGCGGCGTCGCTGACCCGTGGCCGCGTCATCGTCGACGGCCGCAACTCCTACGATGCCGCGACCTGGCGCGCCGCAGGCTGGACGTACCTCGGCATGGGGCGGCCATAGTGCCGGGGCTACTCGTACACGAGTGGATCGAGCGTTCGGGTGGAGCGGAGCAGGTGCTCGCGGCGATGGGACGAGCGTTCCCCGATGCCGGCATTCAATGCCTGTGGGACGATGCGCCGGGGCGGTTCCCCGCGCATCGGGTGCACGAGACCTGGATGGCGCGCACTCCTCTGCGGCGGCACAAGGCACTGGCACTGCCGTTCTCGGTGCCGACCTGGCGCTCACTGCGCCCCGGGGTCGAATACGACTGGATGCTGATCGGCTCGTACGCCTTCTCGCATCATGCTCGCCTGTCGCGCCGCGATGTGCCCAAGTACGTCTACGCCCACACGCCGGCGCGGTACATCTGGAACCCCGAGCTCGACTCACGAGGGGCAGGGGCAGCGGTGCGGGCGGTCTCGCCGCTGTTCCGACGGATCGACCGGCAGCGGGCGCAGGAGGCGACGGCGATCGCCGCGAACAGCGCGTTCGTGCGGGAGCGTATCCGTCGCGCGTGGGATCGGGATGCCGAGGTGATCCATCCGCCTGTCGCAGTCGAGCGCATCCGCGCGCAGGCGGACTGGCGTTCGCAGGTGTCGGGTGACGAGCAGCGGGTGCTCGAGGGATTGCCAGAGACCTATGTGCTCGGCACCTCACGCTTCGTGCCCTACAAGCACCTCGATCGGGTGATCGAGGCGGCGGCCGTGGCGGGCATCCCCGCGGTGATCGCCGGCAGCGGGCCTGAAGAAGCGCAGCTGCGCGCGGTGGCCGCCGAGCTCGGCACCCCCGTCACGTTCGTGATCTCCCCGTCGGATGCGCTCCTTTACGCCCTCATGCAGCAGGCATCCGTGTTCGTGTTCCCCCCTGTCGAGGACTTCGGCATCGTGCCGGTCGAGGCGCAAGCCGCAGGCACGCCGGTCGTGACCGGGCCGGTGGGAGGCCAGGTCGAGTCCTACGTCGACGGTGTGAGCGGCGTCACCGCGGAGTCGACGGATGCCGCGGCGCTGGCCAGGGCGATCGAACGCGCGATCTCCCTGGCGCCCTTCAACGGCGCGGCGACGACCGCGGCGTTCAGCGAAGACGTGTTCGCGTCGAAGATCAGGGGGTTCGTCGGCCGATGATTCCAGGCGCGACACATCTCCACCATTGCCGCCACGTGCCACGATAGGCACATGAGGGGAATCATTCTCGCCGGCGGTTCGGGAACCCGTCTGCATCCGATCACGCTCGGCGTCTCGAAGCAGCTGGTACCGGTGTTCGACAAGCCGATGATCTACTACCCGCTGTCGACGCTGATGCTCGCCGGCATCCGCGACGTCCTCATCATCACCACGCCGCACGACGCGGCCGCGTTCGAGCGCCTGCTCGGCGACGGGTCGCAGTTCGGGATCTCGCTCACCTACGCGCAGCAGCCCTCGCCCGACGGCCTCGCGCAGGCCTTCACGATCGGTGCCGACTTCATCGGCAACGATGCCGTCGCGCTCGTACTCGGCGACAACCTGCTCTATGGCCCGGGTCTGGGCCGTCAGCTCACCCGCTTCTCGTCGATCGACGGCGGCGCGATCTTCGCCTATTGGGTGGGCGAGCCCGAGGCCTACGGCGTCGTCGAGTTCGACGACGAGGGGCGTGCGATCTCGCTCGAAGAGAAGCCGGCCTCGCCCAAGAGCAACTACGCCGTGCCCGGTCTCTACTTCTACGACAACGACGTGATCGAGATCGCTCGCAATCTGCGGCCGTCGGCGCGCGGCGAGTATGAGATCACCGACGTCAACCGCGCATATCTCGAGCGCGGCAACCTGCAGGTCGAGGTGCTCCCCCGCGGCACCGCATGGCTCGACACCGGCACGTTCGATCAGATGACTGACGCCGCCGACTACGTGCGCACCATGGAGCGACGCACCGGAATGAAGATCGGCGCCCCCGAAGAGATCTCCTGGCGACAGGGCTGGCTCTCTGACGACGAGCTGCGTCAGCGCGCCGCAGCCCTCGAGAAGTCGGGCTACGGCCACTATCTGCACGCCCTGCTGGAGCGGGGTCTGCGATGACTCGTCTGCTCGTGACCGGCGGCGCCGGGTTCATCGGATCGAACTTCGTGCACCATGTGATCGCGCACACCGAGCACCAGGTGACCGTGCTCGACAAGCTCACCTATGCCGGCAACCGGGCGTCTCTTGCCGGCCTCCCCGATGACCGCGTCACGTTCGTGCAGGGCGACATCGCCGACGCGGCGCTCGTCGACGAGCTCACCTCCCGCGCGGATGCCGTGGTGCACTACGCCGCCGAGTCGCACAACGACAACTCGCTGCACGACCCGCGTCCGTTCCTCGACACGAACATCGTCGGCACGTACACGCTGCTGGAAGCGGCCCGGCGTCACGATGTGCGCTTCCACCACATCTCCACGGACGAGGTCTACGGCGACCTGGAACTCGACGATCCCCAGCGGTTCACCGAGACCACGCCGTACAGCCCGTCGTCGCCGTACTCGTCGACCAAGGCCGGGAGCGACCTGCTGGTGCGTGCCTGGGTACGCTCATTCGGCGTGCGGGCGACCATCTCCAACTGCTCGAACAACTACGGCCCGTACCAGCACGTCGAGAAGTTCATCCCTCGTCAGATCACGAACGTGATCCGCGGCATCCGGCCGAAGCTCTACGGTGCGGGCGAGAACGTGCGCGACTGGATCCATGCCGACGACCATTCGTCCGCAGTGATGGCCATCCTCGATCGTGGCACGATCGGCGAGACCTATCTCATCGGCGCCGACGGCGAGAAGAACAACAGGCAGGTCGTCGAGCAGATCCTCGAACTGATGGATCAGCCCCAGGACGCATACGAACACGTCACCGACCGCGCCGGGCACGATCTGCGTTATGCCATCGACTCGACGAAGCTCCGCACCGAACTCGGATGGATGCCGCAGTACGGCGACTTCACCCGGGGTCTCGCCGCGACGATCGACTGGTACCGCGCGCATGAGGACTGGTGGGCTCCGTCGAAGGATGCCACCGAGGCCTTCTACGCCGGGAAGGGTCAGTGATGGCTGACGGCCCGGTGCGGCCGACCACCATTCCCGGCCTGCTGCTGGTCGACCTCACCGTGCACGGCGACAACCGTGGCTGGTTCAAGGAGAACTGGCAGCGCGAGAAGATGGTCGCCGCCGGACTACCCGATTTCGGACCGGTGCAGAACAACATCTCGTTCAACGACGCGGTCGGCACCACTCGCGGCATCCACGCCGAACCGTGGGACAAGTACGTCTCGGTCGCGACGGGCCGCATCTTCGGCGCCTGGGTCGACCTGCGTGAAGGGCCGAGCTTCGGCGCCGTCTTCACGACCGAGATCGCCCCGGGCACGGCGATCTTCGTGCCGCGTGGCGTCGGCAACGCGTACCAGACGCTCGAACCCGGCACCGCGTACACCTACCTGGTGAACGACCACTGGTCACCGGATGCCGAATACGCCTTCCTCAACCTCGCAGACGAGACTGCGGGAATCGCCTGGCCGATCCCCCTCGATGAGGCCGAGCTGTCCGAGAAGGACACGAGGCACCCACGGCTGGCAGAGGTCGCCCCGATCGCTCCCCGCAAGATCCTCGTGCTGGGCGCCGACGGCCAGGTCGGCCGGGCGCTGCGCGCGCAGTTCGGCGATCAGCCGCGCATCGAGTACGCGACGCGCGACGATCTCGACCTCACGTCTCCCGCCATTGCCGAGGCCCGCCACTGGCGCGACTACAGCGTGATCATCAATGCCGCCGCGTACACCGCCGTGGATGCCGCTGAGACGGCTGCGGGCCGCCTGGCCGCCTGGGCAGTGAACGCCACGGGTCCGGCATCCCTGGCGCGCATCGCGAGCACCCACGGGATCACTCTCGTCCATGTCTCGAGCGACTACGTCTTCGACGGCACAGCCGAAGCGCCCTATCGCGAGGACGCGCCTCTCGCACCGCTGGGCGTCTACGGTCAGTCGAAGGCCGCCGGTGATCTCGCGGTCGTCACTGCTCCTCGGCACTACGTCGTGCGCACCTCGTGGGTCATCGGCGATGGAGCGAATTTCGTGCGCACCATGGCCTCGCTCGCCGCGCGCGGGACCGACCCCACGGTCGTCGCCGACCAGCACGGGCGGCTCGCCTTCGCCGCAGACATCGCTCGCGGCATCCGCCACCTGCTCGACACCGACGCGCCGTTCGGCGTGTACAACCTCACCAGCAGCGGCCCTGTCCGCACCTGGTCCGAGATCGCCGGCGAGGTCTACCGTCTCACCGGGCACGACCCGGGGCGCGTGCGTCCGGTGTCCACCGCCGAGTATTTCGCCGCGGCAGCTGGCCCGATCGCGGCGCGACCCGAGTACAGCGCACTCCGTCTGTCCAAGATCGAAGCGACGGGTTTCGCGCCCTCCGACGGCGACGCGGCGCTGGCCGCGTACCTGGCAGAAGGCACCACGAATCTGTGACCGCCCCTCCGCGAGCGGCTCATCGGCCTAGGCTGTGACCATGGGGGAGGAACAGCGACGCGAGCCCGCGCAACCGATGACCCGACGCGAGCGACGGTTGTTGGCCGAACGCGGTGTTCCCCGCATCCTCACCGTCTGCACGGGCAACATCTGCCGGTCCCCGCTCGCCGAGACGGTCCTGCGCGCACGTCTGCGCGACCTCGGAGTCGAGGTGAGCAGTGCCGGCACCCACGCCGTCGTCGGCCACGAAATGACCAGGCAGGCGCAGGAGCTCGCCACGGGGCGCGGAGCGGATGCCGGCGATGCGGCCGCCCACCGCGCACGGTTCTTGGTCGACCCCCTGCTGCTGGAGGCCGACCTGGTGCTGGCGATGAGCCGCGAGCACCGTGACGAGGCCGTGCTCCTGACGCCTCACCGGGTTCATCACGTGCTGACGATCCGCCAGTTCGCGCGTCTCGCTGCCGAACTCGACGATGACACGATCCGTTCGGCCGCCGATGCCGCCGGCCCGTTGGCCGCGCAACGCCTCTCGCACGCCGTCACGACGGTCTCGGCGCGCAGTCTCGGCGCAGGATCCGACGATGACGACGTGATCGACCCTTACCACCGGTCGGACGCCGTCTACGAAGAATCCGCCGCGCAGTTGGACCCCGGACTCGCGCAGGTGGAGCGCGTCGTGCGGCTGGCACTGGCGTGAGCGGCACAACCGCCCCGACCGGTGAGGACACGGCGTCCGAGACGGCGACGTCACGGCCGCGGTGGCGTCGCATCACCGGGAGTTTCTGGTTTCAGCTCCTCCTCGCCTTCGCCGTCGTCGGCCTAGTGCTCACCTTCATCGCGAAACCGTACGCGGTGCCTTCCGCATCGATGACGGACACCCTTCAGGTCGGCGACCGCGTGCTCGTGAACCGGCTGGCCTATGTCGGTGCGGAGCCGGGCACAGGCGACGTCATCGTGTTCGACGCCGGCGATGCGTGGGACACCGCTCCCGCTGAGGAGGAACCCCTTCCGAAGGCCATCGCCCGTTGGGTGGGCGAGGTGACGGGGTTCGGCCCGTCAGGCCGTCACACCCTGGTCAAGCGCGTGATCGGCCTCCCCGGCCAGAGCGTCGAGTGCTGCAGCGCGACAGGCCAGATCACGGTCGACGGCGAACCGCTGGATGAGCCGTACGTTTCACGCGATCATGAGTTCATCCCCGGCACGCTCGACTGCGATTCCGCGCAGATCTCCACCCGCTGCTTCGCGGCGGTCACCGTTCCCGACGACCGCTACCTGGTGCTGGGCGACAACCGGGCGAACTCCTCCGACTCCGCCGCGCAGTGCCGTGGGGGCATCGACGACGAGAGCTGCTGGCGCTGGGCGGAACGATCCGAGATCGTCGGCAAGGTCGGTGTGATCCTGTGGCCGGTGTCGCGGTGGTCGCTCGTCGACTGACCGCCATCGTCAGTGGCCGTCAGGGCGCAGACCGTGCAGGCTTTCGTAGATGTCGCCGACGAAGGTGCGGATGTTCTCGCTGCCGGTGACGGGGCCACCCGCCAATAGACCGTCAATGCCGAACAAGGTCGCCGACGGGGTGATCTCGTAGCCGAGCGACTGCGACACCCAGAGTTCGGGGTCGTGCAATGACACGGGCTCTTCGCGCTCGACGAGCTCGCTGTCCCCCGCCGCCTGCCCGACGATGAGCCGGATATCGACCTCCGGCAGGAGGGCGCGCCAAGTCGCGCGACTCTCGATCGTGTCCACGCAGGAGGCGCACGTCGGGCTGACCGCCAGCAGCAGCATCGGACGCCGGCCGGCAAGCTCACGCAGTGTCTTCACGCTGCCGTCCGCGAGCTGTACCGGCACCGCCGGAGTGATCGCGCGGACATAGTCGAGTTCGCCGTCGCCATCGGTCGACGCGACTGGCACCGCGGCAGACGTCGGTGCGAGCGGCTCCGGCCACAGGATCAACGCCACCGTGACGGCAGCGCCTGCCGCGATCGCGACCCACGGCCAGCCCTGGGCTCCGAGCGCCGCGACCGCGCCACCCCACATGGGCAGCGCCCAGGTCGTCGCGACCGCCGTCAGCGCGAGCAACGTGAACCAGGCGTTGCGTACGACCGTCACCGACGTGATCGGGCGCGTGGAGCCGAAGCACGCACAGGAGGCGTCCGGCGTCGCCGCTCGAGCGCGCACGACGAGCACGAGATACGTCGCCATCAGAGCGCAGGCGAGCACAGCCGCCACCGCACCGAGCCATCCCCCGAGAATCACCAACGCGACGCCGAGCGCGATCTCGCCCCACGGGTGGGCGCGCGCGATCCAGTCCCGTTGCAGCACTGCGGGCACGCCGAGCTGGCGAAACTCGTCGAGATCGGCAGGTGTCCGCAGCTTGAGCGCGCCACTAGCGATGAGCACGCCACCGAGAAGCAGGGCAGGCGCGACAAGGAGGGCGTTGGTCACGATCCCATGCTATTCCGCCGCCCGGACGAGCAGTCCGCGGTCGACGAGATCGGAGAGGAATCGTTCCAGATACGGCGCGATCGTTCCGGCATCCTCCCCCGTCGCCTCGGCAACGACCTGACTGACGGCGTCGGCGCCGCGAGTGCAGGCGGTGCGCCAGGCCAGCGCGGACGGGCCGTCCAGCACGAGGATCGGGCCGTCGGGCAGCGATGCCACGTACACACACACCTCGTCGTCAACGACCCCGACGCCGCGGGCCGGCCGCATCATCGGCCCCTCCGCAGCACGGCTGACGATGCTTCGCGCGCGCCCCGCAGGCCACGCGCAAAGAACTCCATGATGACCTCGCGACGCGACGGTTCATGCCCGAGGCGGCGGGCGAGGCGATCGGTGTTCACGAGCGGCGCCTGGGCGATCACTCGCAACGACTGTCCCATCGTCGGCTGGGCCCTGACACGACCCCACCATTCGGCGATCCGCGGTCCACCCTGGGCTGTGACCTTCCACAACAGGTAGTCCCGCCGGCCACGGAACATCTCCAAAGAGCCCTCCGCAGTGGCGAAGGCGACCTGTGCCTGCAGCCGGCCGACGAGCGCTTCGCTCCGAGTGCGGTGCGAAGGGTCGAAGTCGGTCCAGAAGCTCGGCATCCCCCGTCCGGCGCGCGCCGCGTTCAGCACGAGCAGCACCGCCTGCGCCTCGATGCTCGGAGCCTTGTAGTCGATCCCGGCGATCTGTCGAGACGTCCGCTCCGACCAGAGCAGGTCGAACGCCTGCTGATCGGCAAGACCGATCCCCGGAAACCGTCGGTGAAGGTCGAGATAGCCCCACATGTCGTGCGCATAGGTCTGTGCATGTTCAAAGGGCGAACCGAACCGAAAAGTGCTGTACACGGTCCACCCGTGCGCACGCAGCGTTCTATGCAGCGCCGGGATGCTGCGCGGGTCGGCGAGCACGTCCACGTCGGTGCCAGAACGCGCCTCCGGTCGGATCATCGGATCGACCGCGTCTCCCTTGATGTGCAAGAGCCTCGCGCCGGTCTGGTCAGCGAGCACCTGCACCGCGGCTCGGGAGAGGGCGAGGCGCGCCCACGGCGGGATGTCGCGGGCGCCGTCGACCTCCGGCGCGGAAGAACTCACGCCGTCAGCCTAGAGGCTCATGGCGTCGCGGTTGTGAGCGCAGGCACCGCCACGCCCTGGAACGCCGCGATCGGAGCGACGGTGACGGACGCTCGTGAGCTTGCGCCACGGCTGCGAACGGATGCCGTCCCGGGGCGCCGCACCTCGATGATGTCGCGGTATGCCTCGGCGTGCAGCCGTGCGATGTCGGCGTCGCCGAGCAGGCCGGGTGTCTGAACCGCTGCGTGCGCGAGGCGGGAACGCAGCGCGTCATCGTCGGCGAGTCGGCGCAACGCCGTGGCCAACTCGTGCGGAGCGCGCGGCGCGACCCGCAGGCCGTTGTGGGCGTCGCGCACCCATTCCGTCGGGCCGCCCTCATCGGCGACGACGAGCGCGGTGCCGGCGGCGAGACACTGCAAGACGTTCTGCCCCATCGGTTCGGGGCGCAGCGAGTACTGCACGGCGATGTCCCACTCGGCCAAGAGCGGGGCGATGTCGTCGACGTGGCCGAGGAAGCGGACGCGGTCGGCGATTCCGAGCTCCACCGCGCGGGCGCGCAACTCGTCGGCGAACGCCTCATGCTCGAACAGCGCCGCTCCGGCGAGCTCCAGTTCGGCGTCACCAGCGGGAAACGCCGCGGCGAAGGCTTCCAGCAGCGCCAGTTGCCCCTTCCACGGGTCCAGCCGGGCCAGCATCCCGATCCGCAGCCGGCTGTGCCCCTGCGGCGCGAGGGTGAGCCGGTCAAGCCCTGCGGGGCTGGGGATCACAGCGCGGAGGGCATCGTCGCGCAGGAACTGCTGGGCCGTCTCGAGCGTCGTCTGCGAGTTCGCGACCACACCGTCGGCGCGCGGAAGCACCACCTGGGTCATCAGCCGGTAGCCGAACCCGCCGAGGGACTCCACCGTGATCTGATCGCGTAGGTGCACCGCGAACGGCCGAGCCGTGCCCGTGACGGCAAGCGCGCCGTAAGCGGCAGAGCGCGTGGAGTTGGCCACCACGAGGTCGCTGCGTCGCACGGCGTGGTGCCATCTTGTGGCGGCGGCTTGCATGAGCAGGCGAGCGCCCACGTCGAGAAGACGCGAGCGCCGACTGCCGCCCGACTTCTGGCGGACGCCGCGGTTCCACCGCGGAGCCTCGACCTCGGAGAAGACATCATCCGCATCGACGGTCGGCACAAGCAGCCCCGGATGCCAGTCCTGTTCCGCCGTGAGCAGGCGCACGAGAGCCATCTCAGCGCCACCCGACTCGGTGGTGTGCGCAAGATGCACGATGCGCGGCATCGCGGAGCGCAGAGTCTCCATCCCCAGAATCCCCAGTTTCCCCAGAACGATATTTCCCCTTGTTCACGACGCCCCAACGCCGTGCCTCCCGTGGATCCCGCCGAATTCCCAGTCGGCGAGGAAGACCCGCAGCAACCGGGAGGTGCATGCTGCGGACTATTGTTGACTTGATCTTACAGGGGAGAGGTCCGTGCGCGTACTGCGAATTTCCCACAGCGGGACTGTGGGGCCCTGGCGCGAACGGGAGCGCGCGCAGCGCCGTCTGGGCGACGACGTGCGTCTGCTGACCGCTCGCACCTGGCACGCCGGCGGCACGACGGTCGAGCTCGACGACGCAGACGATTGGGTGATTCCTGCGCGCACATGGGGCCGGCATCCTGCGCTCTTCCTCTACTCCCCCGCCCCGCTCTGGCGCGCCCTCGGCGAACAGTGGGATCTCATCGACATTCATGAGGAGCCGTTCGCCCTCGCGACGGCGGAGGTGCGGCTGATCCGGTGGCTGCGCCGCACGGCCGCGCCGTTCACCCTGTACTCGGCACAGAACATCGCCAAGCGGTACCCTCTCCCGTTCCGGTGGCTCGAGCACCAGGCGCTGCGCACGGCCGGCGGCATCTCCGCCTGCAACGCCGAAGCCGCGGCGATCACCGAGGACAAGGGGTTCCCCGGACGCGCCCGCGTGATTCCGTTGGGTGTCGACCTCGCCACCTTCACGCCCTCAGACCGCGATGCGCCGGGTGCCGACGACGCGGTCGTCGTCGGCTTCGTCGGTCGCCTCGTCGAGGAGAAAGGCGTGCAGACCCTGCTGGATGCCCTAGTGACAGAACCCCGCCTGCATGCGCGCATCGCGGGGTCGGGCCCGCTCGATGCGGAGCTGCGTGCGCGCGCCCAGCAGGCGCGGATCTCTGACCGGCTGACGTTTGTCGGCGCTGTCGCTCCCGACGAGATGCCCCTGTTCTATCGTTCGATCGATGTTCTGGCTGTGCCGTCGATCCCGACCCCGTCGTGGACCGAGCAGTTCGGCCGCGTCGCGGTGGAGGCGATGGCCAGCGGCGTGCCGGTGGTGTCCAGCGACGCCGGCGCTCTGCCTGATGTCGTCGGCGGTGCGGGCATCGTCGTGCCCCACAGCGATGCTCACGCCCTCTCCGCCGCACTGCTGGCGGCGGCAGGCCCCGATCGGGAACGACTGCGCGCGGCCGGGTTCGCGCGGTCTCGCGAGTGCACCTGGGACGCCGTCGCCGTCGCCTACCGAGATCTGTACCGCTCCACGATCAGCGCGGAGCCTGAAGGGGAGTCCGCCACGCCGCTGGAGGTGATCGTGGTCGCCTACGGAGCGCCCGAGCTGCTGCGCCGCGCGTTGACCCCGGTGGCGGAGCTGCCCGTCACCGTCATCGACAACTCCTCGTCGAGCGAGATCCGAGAACTGTGCGCCGAGCTCGGCATCCGTTATCTCGACCCCGGAGCGAACCTGGGTTTCGGCAGCGCCGTCAACCGGGTGCTGCGTGACCGCCTGCACCCGGGTGGCGACGTGTTGCTGTTGAACCCGGATGCCGTGATCGATCCGTCCGACATCGCCGAGCTGCACCGTGTGCTCCGCAGCGACGCGCGGCGGGCGAGCGTGGGGCCGGCTCAGGTCGACCAGCGCGGGCATCGCGCACGCGTGCAATGGCCGTTCCCGAGCCCGTTCGGCTCCTGGCTCGACGCGGCCGGTCTCGGACGTCTGCGTCCGGCGGGATCCGGGTTCGTCATCGGCTCAGTGCTGTTGCTGCGCGCCGAAGCGCTCGCGCAGGTCGGCGGCTTCGACGAGCGCTTCTTCCTCTACGCCGAGGAGACCGATTGGTCGTATCGGGCACACTTACTCGGTTGGCGCCATGCCGCCGTTCCGCACATCGAGGCCGTGCACGCCGGCGCAGGCACGAGCACCGATCCGCGCCGCCGGGAGGCGATGTTCTTCGCCTCGCAGGAACGGTACCTGCGCAAGCACTTCGGCTCGGCCGGGTGGGCGTCGGCACGGTTCGCCGGCTGGCTCGCGGCCATGCTCCGCGCTCTTCTCCTGCCGGGCGAACGGCGGAGCGCGGCGCGTCGACGCGCCGCGATCTATCGCCTGGGACCGGTGCGCGTCGAGAGCAGATTCCGTTCTGCGACGCCGGCGGGGGACGGCTGATGCACATCGTGCAGATCGCTCCCGTGATCGGGCCGGGCGGCGGCGTCTCTGGATCGGCGTATCAGCTCGGTATGGCGCTGACCGCCCTCGGGCATACGGTCGAGAACTTCACGGCGTCGGATGCGCTCCGTCGTGGTCGTCGACCGTTCCGGTCTCTGCTGGTGCATCGGCTGTCACGGGTCTGGTACGCGATCGCCTTTAGTATCGCGGGTACCCGCAGGGCAAGACGGTTCCTCGCCGAGCGACCCGGGGCTTTCTCGATCTGCCACAATGCCGTGATGGCGGGCGACATCTACGTCAACCACGGCGTGGTCGCGGCCGCGATGCAGGCGCGCGGCGACATGCTCTGGCGGATGCTGCGCAACCCGCTGCACACGTTCACGTTCGTGCGCGACCGAATCCGCTATCGCGGACACACGCACCGTGCCGTCGTCGCGCTGACCGAGGCCGAGATCCGGGTGCTGAATGATGTCTACGGCCGGGTCGGCCCGCCCGTGACCGTGATACCGCACGGCGTAGACCTCGAACGCTTCAGACCCGCTGTGGCGGCAGAACGTCGCGCTGCGCGCACGATGCTGGGCCTGGATGACGAACATCGCGTCGCTCTTTTCGTCGGACACGAGCTTGACCGCAAAGGACTGCCCCTGGCGATCGACGCGCTGGCGCATGCGCCCACCGTGCTGCTGCTGGTGGTCGGCGGGTATGCCTCGGCGATCGACCGGATGCGCCGCCGTGCCGAGACGGCCGGCGTGGCCGACCGAGTGCTGTTCCTCGGGCCTCAGGGCAACCTCTCGACCCATTTCGCGGCCAGCGACATGTTCGTGCTGCCCAGTGACTATGAGTCATTCGGGCTGGTCATCACGGAAGCGCTCGCGTCGGGGGTGCCCGTCATCGCGACCCGTGTGGGATGCGCACCAGACCTCATCGTCGACGGAGAGAACGGGTATCTGGTCGACCGGGATGCCGCCCAGATCGGCGACCGCTTCGAGCAGATCGCTGCCACGGACATCGAGCGCTGGCACTCGCGTTGCCGTGGGACGGTCGCCCACCTGTCGTGGCGCCACGCGGCAGAGAGGTACGTCGCTCTTCTCGAGAGCCTGCCCAGCCCGCCCACCGGAGGGAAGCGATGAGCGACGCGCTGCGGGTGCTGCACCTCATGGTCTCCGACCGCTTCGCCGGCGTCGAACAGTTCGTGATGCGCCTCGCGCTGCAGCAGGCGCACGACGGGCATGAGGTGTGGGTCGCCGGTGGTGATCCGCAGATCCTCGCCGCCCCGCTGCGCGCGGCCGGCATCCGCTTCGCCCCGATCTCGAGCGTCCGCGGGGCGGTGCGCGCGACGCGATCCGCCGACGTCGACGTGGTCAACTCGCACATGACGGCCGCCGATGTCGCGGCCGTCACCGCACGCCTACTCGATTCCGCTGACCGGGCGCTGGTGTCGACCCGCCATTTCGCGCTCCCCCGCGGCTCCCGCGGGCCGCGCGTCCTCTATCGCGGCGTCGAGCGCCTGCTGGATGCTGAGATCGCGATCAGTCACGCCGTCGCCGACAACATCCACGTACCATCGACGGTCGTGCACTCAGGCATGGAGACGCCGCGCCTCACCGGTGAGCGGCGCGCTCGCACCGTGCTGATGGCACAGCGCCTGCAACCGGAGAAGCAGACGGATCTCGGCATCCGCGCTTTCGCCGAGTCCGGCATCGCGGCAGACGGGTGGAGTCTGCACATCGCCGGCGTCGGGCCCCTTCGTGCCGACCTGGCCGACCTCGCACTGCGTCTCGGAATCGGCGAAGCTGTGCGCTTCCTCGGCTTCCGCGACGATCTGCCGACGCTGCTGCAGCGCTCGGGGATCCTGCTCGCGACCACACCGAACGAGGGTCTCGGGCTCACCGTGCTTGAAGCGATGTCGGCCGCCCTGCCCGTGGTCGCTGCTGATGCGGGCGGCCATCGTGACCTGCTTGCCGACGTGGAGGACGCCCGACTGTTCCACGCGGGAGATGCGGCCGACGCCGGCCGTCAGCTGCGTGAGCTGGCCTCGGACGCAGACGAGCGCGCCCGGCTGGGAGCCGCGGAGCGTCGTGTGCAGGAGACGGCGTTCACCTTGCGCGCACAGGCAGACGGCACCGCTGCGGTATACCGCCAGACACTCCGCCGCCGGGAGGCCCACCGATGACCGATCTCGTCGTGGTCTCCCTCGAGGCCTGGGACGACGTGTGGCGTCGCAATCAGTACCTCATCTCCGGATTGCTCGACACCGACCCGACATTGCGCGTGCTGTTCGTGGAACCGCCTGATGACCCGCTGCACACCCTGCGCGCCGGCGGCCGACCCCGTTTCGGTCACCGTCCGCAGGCGGTGCGCGATCGGCTGTGGACGTTCCGCGCCGCGAAGGCACTGCCCCGGCGGATCGACCCGGCCGCCGACACGCGACTGGCGAACGCGACGCGAAAGGCGGCGCAGCGACTCGGGATGTCTGCGCCGCTGTTGTGGATCAATGACCCGGCGGCTGTCGAGATCGCGCAGCAGACGGGATGGCCGACGCTGTACGACATGACCGACGATTGGCTGGCCGCAGACCGGTCGGCCGCGGAGCGGACACGTTTGAACGAGGGCGAGCAATGGCTCTTCGCCCACGCCCGTGCCGTCGTGGCGTGCTCGCCCGAACTCGTCCGACGCAAGAGTCGGTATCGGGACGACATCACCCTCATCCGCAATGCGGTCGACGTCGAGCGATATCGACGACCGACCGCGCGCCCCACCGACGCACCATCCGGGCCCTACGCGCTCTACGTCGGCACGTTGCATCGCGATCGACTCGATGTCGAGCTCTGCCTGACGGTGGCGCGCACGTTGCGCAACCAGATGACGCTGGTGTTCGTCGGGCCCGACGCCCTGCCCGCGCGCGACTCGGCCGCGCTTCGTGAAGCTGGGGCATGGGTGCTCGGTGCACGCGAAAGCACGACCGTGCCCGCGTATCTTCAGCACGCAGATGTGCTCGTGGTGCCGCATCTGGTCACGGCTTTCACTGACAGTCTTGACCCGCTCAAACTGCATGAGTACCAGGCGACGGGAAGGCCCGTCGTCTCAACTCCGGTCGCCGGATTCAGGGACGCGCACGATGCCCGATTTTGCGTCGTCGAATCATCCGCGTTCGCCGCGGCCGTCGCGACCGTCGGTGACGCGAGCTGGCCGTTCCCGCAGCGAGCCCAGACTGCCGGCGATGACTGGCACGCGCGAGTCGATCAAGCGCGGGTTGCCCTATCGGCACTCTCACGCGACTCGTGACCCAAACGAGAACAGGGCGCGCCATCGGCCCGCCCTGTTCTCAGAGACTCAGCCGACTCAGGTCGGCGTGTCCTGCTGGAACGGGAACGTCCGCAGCAAGCACCCGGCACCCACACCATTCGTCGGGGGGAGGTCGTTGAAGCTCGTGCTCGTCGTGTACTGCACGCCGTCGATCGAGTACGTCAGCGTCGCCGTGCCGTTCGCACTGTCGGGGTAGGTACCATCACGGACCGTGATCAGCCGCTCCGTGAATGACGGCACAGTCGTCGACCCAGGATCGACTGTCGAGAGCGTCAGGCCGTTGATCGTCAAGGAGACGAAAGTGACCGTGACCGCGGCAAGATTGTCGTTCGTGATCTTGACCTGGAATCGGTAATACTTCGGATTGCCCGGTTCCTTGCACGCAATACCGGTCAGCGTGACCGGAACATACGACGCTGCTGCCAGCGGAACCGTCGACGCCACAGCCATGACGGGCACAGCCCATGCCATGGCCTTCGTGACTGTACGGCGGCTGACGCCGCTCTCCACCTTCTCAGACATTATTAGCCCCCAAAGCTAAGTGGATCCACGATCTTCCCCCAGCCGCGAATCCACATCAGGTAAGCGGCGCATGCGCGCCACCGCGATAATGCTAGCGTAAGCGGAGGTCCGCGAACAGTCTGTGTGACCCAAGATTGTGGGGATTTCTGCATGAGCGCGACGCCGACCCGACCCGGTGTCCTCGCGCAGATGGCGGCTCTGCTGCGCATCACCGGCTCGAAGCCGTCTCAGTGGATCACAGGCACCGTACTGGCCTCGATCGCCCTGGCCGGACTCGACATGGCGGGCGTCGCTGCGATGGTGCCCCTCATGGAGCTCGTCACCGGCACCGGCGGCACGCTCAGCCCGGTGAATCAGGCGGTCGCCGACTTCCTCGGCACGACCGACATGCAGGCGCTGATCCCCGCTGTCGCGGGATTCGTCACCGTGGTTTTCCTCGCGAAGAGTGCCGGCTCGCTGCTGTTTCGCTGGTGGCTCCTCGGACGCACAACTCGGTTGTCCGCGATGGCCTCGGTCGAGCTCATGCGGCGCTATGTGCTCGCCCCCTACGCATCGCACCGCCGCCGCAGCCTCAGCGTCGTGTACCGCAACATCAACGACGCCACGAACCAGGCGTCCAGCGTGCTGCTCGCCACCGTCACCCTCTGCACCGACATCCTCGTGCTCGTCGCGATCGTTGCCGTCCTTCTGGTCGCTTCACCCGGCGTCACCCTGTTCGCCGTCGCGCTTTTCGCGCTGCTCGTCTTCGGTGTGCAGGCGCTGTTGCGCCGGCGACAGGTGCGCATCGGCGAGGCGATGGCGGAGGCCAGCCTGCGGGCGTGGCAGTCGCTGATGCCGGGGCTCGACGGCTTTCGCGAGACACGCCTCAGCGGCAGCGCAGAGCGGTTCGTCGGGCGCTTCCGCCGCGCCCGGCTCGACAACGCCCACCAGAGCCGACTGATGGGGTTCGTCTCCGATATCCCGCGCTACCTTCTCGAAGTCAGCTTCATCATGGCGATCGTCGGCATCACGATCATCCTCTACGCAACGGGCGCGGGAGAGCAGGTGATCCCCGTGCTGGGTCTGTTCGCTGCCGCTTCGCTGCGCGCGCTCCCGACGCTGAACCGGGTGACGGCGAACGTCGCCACGATCCGCACAGGTCAGGCGGGCCTCACGATCTTCACCGAGGCACTGGCACAGCTCGAGTCGGAAGGCACACACGAAGAACTGCCGGCAAGCGGTGAACCGTACTCGGGCGACATCGTCCTGGACGACGTCACATTTCGTTACCCCGACGCCGAACTGCCCGTTCTCGAGAACCTCTCGCTCCGCATTCCCGCGAATGAGACGACTGCCTTCGTGGGTGCCAGCGGCGCCGGCAAGAGCACGCTGCTAGATCTCATCCTCGGGCTGCTCTCGCCGACGTCCGGCGCGATCACCTGCGGTGACCGTCTGATCGACGACGACCTCGCCTCGTGGTACGCGAGGCTGGGCGTGGTGCCCCAGGACGTCTTCCTCACCAATGACACGGTGGCCGCAAACATCGCCTTCGGCATCGAAGACGCGGAAATCGATCGTGCGCGGCTCGCCGAAGTCACCAAGGTCGCGCAACTTGACAGCCTCATCGCCGACCTCGCCGACGGCTATGAGACCGTCGTCGGTGACCGCGGGGTTCGCCTCTCGGGCGGTCAACGACAGCGCATCGGCCTGGCACGAGCTCTCTATCGCCGACCCCGCGTGCTCGTGCTCGATGAAGCGACGAGCGCCCTCGACAACGCCACCGAACACGAGATCGCCAGCACCCTGGATCGACTGCGCGGCAGTATGACGGTGCTCATCGTCGCGCATCGGCTCTCGACAGTGCGCAATGCCGACACGCTCATCTTCCTGGAGTCGGGTCGCATCGCCACGCGTGGCACGTTCGAGCACGTGCGCGACACCAACCCCGAGTTCGCCCGCCTGGTCGAACTCGGCAAGCTCGAGTAGCGGCGCAGCTCAGTCGAATCCGTCCAGCACGATCCACTTCGGATCGAGCTGGTGCGCATCGCTGCCATGCGCCATTCGCGCGTGGAACCGCGGCATCACAATGCGCGCGTTCGTGTGCATCGTGTCGGCGATGTACGCCCCCCAGTAGGAGAAGGTCGAGTTCGCACCGATGAGTCGATCGGCTCGTGCGAGCGCCTTCAAGTTCTCCAGAGGATCCGGCTCCGCATAGTCGACCTCGGCGAGCCGGGCGCCCAGCGTCGACCCCAGCGTTGCCCGGCACCAGTCCGGGTCATCCGACACGACGAGGGCGCGAGTCGCCTCAGGAAACTCGCCCAGCGCCGCCGTGACGTAAGCCTCGACGTCGAATCCGTGTTTGGCCTCGAACTCGGTGCCGTAGAAGTCGCCTCGACGCACGTTGATGACGAGGCGCTCATCTGCAGGCCCTTGGCACGTCTCCGCGAAGACATCCCGGATGAACGCGTGCAGCTGTTCTCGGGTGAAGTCGACGCCGAAGCGCTGGTAGAGCCAATCCCCGTCCCACTCACGGCGATCTGAGAAGCGCATCTCGGCAGGGGTGACGGTCAGAACGCGCAGGCGCGGGAACGGCACCCACCACTCATCCATCCCACGCGAGTGCCGCACCAGTACCGGCGAGCCCGTCGACGCGCTGCGGTGGTGCGCGTTCAACCAGAGGTAGAGAAAGTTGCCGAGCCGCATTCCCGCCGGTGGCGTCGCCAGAACGCTGCGCTCGCCTCGCCGGAGCAGGTCGAGGCCGTCGTTCACACCGTCTGTCACACGGCGCACACCACGTCGGACGGCCCGCTTGGCAGAACCGAGCGAGGGCGTCATGGCGTCGCCAATTCCGCAGGGGTGAACGTGAGCACGATCGGGGCGCCGCCTGGCGGCTCCGGTATCCGCACCAACCGGTAGCGCCCGGCGTCGCGCCGGCGCAGCGGTGTCGTCAGCGAGGTCAGCAGAGGATGCCGACGACGCCATGCCCATTGCCGGTAGACGCGAGGCGGGCGCATGTGTCGAGTGTGACCCGACCAGCCGAACTTGCGCCGGATCGCCTCCTCATCGCGCACCCAGGAGAAATGCAGCACCGCGTCAGAAGCGCGGATCACCGCATCCACATGCGCATCGGGACGACGCCACGGATCGGTGTTCCTCGGCGCGAAGTCGACGCGGTACGTCGCTGCGTCGGTCTGACGGGCATGCTGCAGCCTCACTCCCGCCCGCACGGCGAGAGGCCCGGGGAATGACCCGGCGACCTGCCAGAAACGGCGAGTGACCTCGAGGTACCGGCCCGCGGCCGACCGCGAGTAGAGCCAACGCGCGGGAAAATCAAGAGCGGCCGCTCCGTCACGGTCGGCCTCACGCAGCATCGCGAAGAACGCGGGCGGATTGAGCATCACCTCATCCGTGTCGAGCTGGAGCACCCAGTCCGCGCCTTCGGACGCTCGATCGAGGGCGTGCTGCCGCTGGTGCGTATCGTTGTCCAGCGGAGTGAAGCCGGGGCGACCGAAATCGCCCGGGTGGTGTTCACACTTGCCGTCGACATCGAGATCGGCGATGATCGCGAGACACTGCTGGATGGGAAGCGGAGTGCCCGTCCACGAGGTGGCGTTCCGGTCGTATGAGAGCACGATGCGGTCGACGTGAGGGTAGTACGCCTGAATGCTCTCACGGAGGTAACTCGGGTCGGCAACGAGGACGTAGGCGTTGATTCGCAACGGCGACTGGTCGCTCTCGCGATCATCGTTCATGCGTCTCGCCACTCTCGTGACGCCTCCGCTGCACGATCGACCGGACGGAGGGATGCCCCGAGCCCGACGATCGTGCCCCATGCGTCTGCCGCCGCCCGGCTGACCCCACCGGCGAGCCCGCGCACCTTGGCTCGCGCGCCCTGCTTGTCACTGAAAGAAGTGAGCCCCGACACGGCCTCGCGACCGATGCGTACCAGATGTCCGACGAGATACCGTGCGACGTGCGGGTCACTCCAACCCAGCACGGTCGTCAGCAGCAACAGGTGGTTGCGCGATCCATAGAAGCGGTACCGCAGGTCGAACCGCTTGCCTTTGGCATAGGTTCCCGCGACGTGCAGGACAGCGGCATCGGGAGCGAACAGCACTCGGTATCCCGCCTTCTTCACGCGCAGCGCGAGGTCTGAATCCTCGCGAAGACACGTGCCGGGGTAATAGTCATGGATGCCGCCGATCGCGCGCAGCGCCTCCCGGCTGACCGTCATGTTAGCGCCGAGCATGTGATCGGTCTCGACGAGGTGACCAGGGTCGGCGCCGAAGTTGCCGGTGAGCGTGCCGTTGGGCAAGAAGCGCCCGATGCGATCCCACCCCTCCGTCTCTTCACCGGGTCGATCATTGCTCGCGCGACCGCCGACGGCACCGACTCCCGGTTCGTCGTAGGCGGTGAGGATCTCGGCGAGCCACCGAGGCTCGGCGTAGGCGTCATCGTCGATGAAGGCGATCACGTCTTCTGTGGCGCCCTGCACCCCGATCGCCCGGGATGCCGCGAGAAGTCCGACACCCATGTCGTTGCGCCGATACTCGACTCCGTCGAACTCGGCGACGACGTCACGGGTGAGGGTGTCCGGCGAGGCATCGACGACGACGATCCGCGCAGGCGCGACGGTCTGGGTACGAATGTGCTCAAGGCACGTCCGCACATGCTCGGGGCGACGATATGTCGCGACGACTACGAGCGCTGAGCGCATCTGGATACTTCCCCTTGTTCCGACTGCTGTGGCGCTGAGCCGCGTCTCCACCTCGGGACATCGTATCCATTCAAGACGCGAGGGCAGCGACGAGCCGCAGGTCGCCCTCGTCGACCCGGGTTCCCGGGATACTGGATGCGAACACCGTTGCTGCGAGCGCCCGCTCGCCGCAACCCACCGAGAGCCCCGGGGTGCGTGCATGCGTCGTCTAGACATCGCGAGAGTCGCCACGAGCACCCCTATGGGCGCTGAGGCCTATCAGGCGCAGATCATCGGGGCCGCCCGGCCGGCGCTCGCGCGTACGTCGACCGATGCGTGGCGGGTAGATGAACTGGTCTTCCGCTCGCTGCGCTCCCGGTTGGAGGGCAATCGCCGTCTGCCGCTGGGGCGCGTGGCGGTGGCACCGGCCGGGGTCCGCCGCACACTCGGCCGCGCGCTGTTCCGTGGAGACGTCGTCACGCATCGGATGTCGCTCGAGCTTCCCCCTGGCGCGATCGATGTGGTCACCTTGCACGACACCGTCGCTTGGGAGTTCTCCGACGAGTCGGCGCCGGTACCGGCCGCTGCCGCAGAGTTGCGCCGTGCGGCGGCGGTGATCTGCGTGTCCGAGTTCAGCGCCGGTCGCGCGGTCGAGCTGCTGGGCATCGACCCTCCCCACGTCATCCACAACGGCGTGGATGCCCACTACTTCGACGCCGTACCGTTGGACTCATCCACGCTCGCCGGCCTCGGTATGACCAGTCCTTACGTCCTGCATGCAGGCGGAGCCGCGGTGCGGAAGAACCTCGCGGCGCTGGCCGAGGCGTGGCCGCTCGTCCATCGCGAGCGTCCGGATCTCACCCTCGCCCTGGTCGGGCCGCCCCACCCTCGACGCACCGAGCTGTTCGAGGGGATGCCGGGGGTTCGTCTGCTCGGACGCGTCGACGGCGCCCTCATGCCCGGCCTCGTCGCCGGCGCCGCGACGGTCGTGGTCCCCTCACTGTATGAAGGCTTCGGACTGCCCGCGTTGGAGGGGATGGCCGCCGGGGCTCCGGTGGTCGCGGCGAACACGAGCAGTCTCCCCGAGGTCGTCGGCGAGACCGGGATCCTCACCGAGCCCACGGGCGTCGCGCTGGCCGCCGGGATGCTGGATGCCACTTCAGGCGATCCCTCGATCGCAGCCACCGTGACCGCGGCCCGTACGCGCGCGCGGGCCTTCACGTGGGAGCGCTCCGCTGACGCCCACGCACAGGTCTGGGCGTCGGTGTCGTGACGGCTCTCGCTTTCATCACCACGTTGCGGCATCCGCACAACAGCAATGACTATCGCGAGGTCGAACGTATCTTCTCGCAGTCCGCCGCGAGCTGGCTGCGACAGAGCCACCCAGACATCGCGCTAGTCGTGGTGGCGAATCGCCGCCCTCCGCTACCCGACGACCCGCGCGTCCACTACGCCGAGGTCGACTTCGCGCCACCGTCCGATGTGAACGGCCCCCGCACGGGCATCGCCGCGGTCCTTCGCGACAAGGGGACCAAGAATGCGATCGGCGTGGCAGTCGCGCGGGCGCTTCACGCTCGGCACGTGATGTTCGTGGATGCCGACGATTTCATCTCCCGCCGCCTCAGTGCGTTCGTCGCGGAGAACCCCGAGGCACCCGGCTGGACGATCACGCAGGGTTGGCGGGTGAACGTCGAGCGCAGGACGGCGCGACGCCAGGGCGATTTCCACCTGAACTGTGGCAGCTCGCACATCATCCGCACGGATCTGCTCCCGGCGATCCCGGGCGGGGCCGCCGCCACCCAGGACGAGCTCTACACCAGTCTGGGTGAGGACGTGGAGCGGATCTTC
Source organism: Microbacterium istanbulense (assembly GCF_037204145.1). Classification (NCBI taxonomy): domain Bacteria; kingdom Bacillati; phylum Actinomycetota; class Actinomycetes; order Micrococcales; family Microbacteriaceae; genus Microbacterium; species Microbacterium istanbulense. The sequence continues at coordinate 81,377 of NZ_JBBDGN010000002.1, read as the reverse complement.
GGCTCGCACATGCACCTGCACGATGATTTCCCGCTCGCTCCGCTGCCCTTCCCCGGCGCAATGTACCGTGTCGGGACCTCGGAGTCCCACTCGGGCAATGCCCTCGGCGGGTGGGGACGACCAATCACCGCTCGGCTCGCACGGGAGTTCACGGTGTCGGCGACCGGACGGAGTCCCGCGCGGATCGCGGTGGCTGTGCTGCCGTCCTACCGAGCGATCCGTGAGCGCCTCCGGCACTGAGCGCCGACAGTCCGTTCACTCGCCCATCGCAGTGACGTACAGGTGCTCGTACGCGTCGACGACGCGCGACCAGGTGAACTCGGTCACGCGGGCGCGCCCGTTACGCCCGAGTCGGTCACGAAGCGCGGCGTCGGCGGCCACACGTTCAAGGGCGGCTCGTAGCGCCGCGTGGTCCATCGGGTCGACGAGCAGCCCATCCTCCTGGTCGCGGACGAACTCCGAGGCACCGCCTCGGGAGGTCATGATCAGCGGGGCCCCGGCGCGCCAGGCTTCCAGTGCGACGATCCCGAAGGACTCCTGGCGTGAGGGGACGACGACCGCGGCAGCGCCCACCATCCATGACGCGACCTCCTGCGGCGAGAGCCGCCCCGGCATCCGCACGCGGCTGCCGAGATCCGCGAGCGCGATCTGACGCTCCAGATCGGCACGCAGAGGCCCATCGCCGCCGATCACGAGGTCGAGCTCCGGCACATTCGCGGCCGTGAAAGCTCGAATCAACAGGTCGAAGCCTTTCTGCGCCCCCCAACGGCCGACGGCGAAAAGATAGGGGCGCCCCTGCCCCGGCCGCTTCGTGGCTGAGACCGTCAAGTCAACGCCGTTGGGAATGGCCTCACCCCCCTCCAGGCCATAGTTGCGGCGCAGATCGTCGAGAACGACGTTGCTGGGCGCCGTCGCCGACGACGCCAGCGCGAGCGCACGACGGAGCGAGGAACGCAGCAACGCCGAGCGCCCATACACGCCGTTGTCGTCACCGAGTGTCTCCCCGTGCGACGTCACGATCAACGGCACACCCGTCGTGCGGGCAAGCCGTTCCGCGTAGACGCCGTTCGGGCCGAAGCAGTGCACATGCAGAATCTGCGGCCGGAGGCGCCGCGCGGCACGCAGCCACGAGGCCCACGCGACCGGACCGCGCAGGGCGAATCGCACCACTGCAGCCGGGGTGCGCGCCGGGAGCGGGGTCTTCAGGTAGCGGACTGGTATCGGAACACCTTCGGCACCGACGAACCGATCAGTAGGTCGCAGTCCGCGATCGACGGTCCACACCTCGACGATGTTCCCTCGCGCCTGCAGTTCGCGGGCGACTTGGGCGACGTGTTCTTCGACACCGCCGAAGTGCGGCGCGAAGGATGACGTCACCAGCGCAACACGCCGCGAACTCCTGGTCATTCCTTCGTGCCGCGCTGTGCCCGCCGCGGTGGATCAACTGTCGCCCCGCGCAACAAGGCGTCGAAAACGTCATCCGTGTCGGCCTCGGACTCGTCGACGACCGCCGGAGTCGCCCGCGCCTTACGGGTGCGAACGCCACTGGGCGCCGTGCGAGCAGCGGGCTTCGCCTGGGCCGGCTCGTCGACGCTGATGTCCGGCGCCTCCGCGGCTTCGTTAGGCAGCACGGGGTCCTGCGTCCGCGGTGCACTGTCAGGAGCGGCCGAAGCGGGCCGATCTCGGCCTCGAGACTTGCCGCTCTTCTTGGTCGGCTGATAGTCGTACGTGTACACGGACGACTCCGACCCCGTCAGTGGGGCGCGGTTGAGCACCACGCCGAGCACGCGGCCGTGCACCTTCTCCAGCGCCGCACGCGCCTTCTCGACGAGGTCGTAGGTGGTCTTGCCGGCCGAGACTACGAGTAGCGCTCCGTCGGCCTGGTGGGCGAGCACCGCGCCATCGGTGACCGCCAGCACGGGTGGCGCGTCGACGATGACCGTGGCGTGCTTGGCCAAGTCGTCGAGCACCGCCTTCATCTTGACCGATCCCAGCACTTCGCTGGGGTTGGGGGGAATGGTGCCGGCGACGACGACCGCGAGATGGGGCACCTCGGCGGAGCGCTGGATGACATCGGTGATGCGGACGCGTCCGGCGAGCACGTCGGTGAGCCCTGCGCTGTCAGTCGCGCCGACGGTCTTGGCCACGGTAGGCCGGCGCAGGTCGCCGTCGACGAGGACGACAGGTGCGCCGTTTGCCGCGAGGGTCGCCGCGAGGTTGGCGGCGACGGTCGACTTTCCCTCGCCCGGCACTGCGCTCGTGACGACGATGACGCGCGGTGGGTTGTCGACGTCCATGAATTGCAGGTTGGTGCGCAACACGCGCAGCGCCTCGCGCATCGCGTAGCTCGACTTGGTTCCCGATTGCTGAGCGGTGAGGAGGCGCTGGTCGACATCGACCTCGCTGGCCATCGGGAGGGTGCCGACGACGGGCATCCCCAACCGCTGCTCCACGTCATCGCGCGCACGAACGCGGCGGTCGGACACCGCGCGCACGAGGGCGAAAGCGATTCCCATGCCGAAGCCGAGAACGCCACCGACGGCAAGAGCCATGCGTTGGTCGGGGAACGACGGCGCGGAGGGCAGGGATGCCGATTCGGCGAGCTGCACGGTGATCGGCGCGGAGCCGGGCTCGCCCGTTCCCTCTCGCTCGTCGATGGTGGCGGTCAAGCCGTTCACCCAGGCCTCGGCGAGATCTCGAGCAGACTCCGGTGTCGAGCCTGAGGCGACGACCTTGATGATCGGGGTGCCCTGAGGGTTCTCCAGGGTGATGCGCTGGATCAGCGACTCTGGCGATGCGCTGATACCGAGGTCAGCAGCGGCCTTCTCGGCGACCGTGCGCCATTGCGCCATCTCCATGTAGGTCGGGACCTTGCTCTGCGCCAGGCTGTCATAGGCGCCGGGCGCCACGATCTCCTGTCCTTCGACCGGCAGGACGACGACGACGCCGCTGGCATCGGCGCTGTAGACGGGTGTCTGCACCGCCGCCCAGCCGTAGCCGACGGCTAGGCCGAGAACGGTCATCAGAACGATGCCGAACCAGTGCCTTTTCAGCGCGTTCGCATAGTCGCGGAGTTCCATGCCACCCCCTGGTGCTTATGAGATTCGATCTTAGGAGACGATGCGTCGGTCGCCTCGGCCGGGGCTGGTGGATGCTGTTCCTGCCACCACACTTGTGCCCCCAGAAGAAGCCCGGCGATCACGAACGGGATCGAGACTTGCGCGGCGACCCAGAACAGGTCGAACTGCGCCTGCACGATGCGCGAGAACACGACGGCGAAGGCCAGTGCCCCGAATCGGGCGTCCGCACCCCACAGCTTCCACAGCACTACGAGGAAGCCGATCCACATGATCCCAAACCCGGCGAGGCCGAGGAGCCCGGTCGAGGCGACGACCTCCAGCTCTGCCTGTGGCGGCTGGAAGTTCGCTGTCGGATGCACGTACCAGTAGCGCAGCCCGTGCCCGACGATGGGCGAGTGCTTCCACAGTGCGTACACCTCACGGAACCATTCGAGGCGCTGGTAGGCGGAATTGAACCTGTTCTGCGACTCGATCTGCTCGACCACGCTCTGCACGATCAGCACCACTCCCGGCACTGCGAGCACCGCCACGAGCACCTTGTGCCGACTCGCGCCGGAACGGAGAACGTAGATGAGCATCGCCAGCAGCAGGCCGATGGCCGCTTGCCGCGACTGCGTCAGCCCGAGGCCGACGAGAAACAGCCAGAGCGCCGGAGTGGTGATTCGCCGTGGCAGCTGCGCCACAGAGGGGCGGATGAAGGCGACGAGGGCACAGAAGGCGAGCGCCCCTCCCGCGAAGTTCTTGTGCATCGGCCAAGGCCACTGCGGGTACACCGGCTGGAAGCCCTCGGTGACGAACAGCGTGACGGCCGTCGCGATGGTACCGAGCGCGATCACCGCCCCAACGCCCAAGACGAGAAGAAGTCCCGTTCGTAGCAGCCCCGCGCGGCCCACGCCCCATCCGAGCAGCAGCGCCCCGGAGATCAGCAGCCAGGCGTGGAACCACTCGACGGTGTTCTGAGGGAAGGGATTGACGATGACGGTGAAGAGCGTCGTGAACTGGTAGATCGTGTTCAACCAGAGCATGGCGCGCATCGTCGGGCTGAAGTCGCGTCGAGAGAGCAGCACGACACTGACGAAGCCGAGAGCGATGGCCAGGTCGGAGATGGTCAGGTCGCCACCGCCGAAACCCACCCGAGCCGTGACGAACACCCCGGGTACGGCCATCAAGGGCAGAATCAACGGATGCCGCGGCGAGAGCACCACGCCGATGACGATCACGGCTAGTGCGACCGCCGCAGTCTCGCCACCGTCGATCCCGCGATCGAGGATGAAATAGGCGGCGATGACGGTCGCAGCGGCGAAGAGCACCCATCGCCAGACATTCGCCCAGATGCGTCCGAGCACATCGATCACTCGTGAGCGCATTCGTCTCCCCTCCCCCCTTCGCCCAGTATTCCGCATGCGTGTCGCCAGCGGTTGATCATTCCGCAGGTCGGGCGGAGGCGTCACCGCGTCGACCACGCGGCGCGCGCTTGGCCCACTCGATGCACGGTCGTTCGATGAGGAGGAAGAAGACCTGGCCAACGACGACCGTGACCCCGAGGCCGACGGTCCAGAGAACTGCAAGCAGTACAACACCGTCATCCAGTCCGATCACCTTCTTCAGGAACTCCGCGAAGAACCACATCAGCGGCTGGTGGATGAGGAACAAGCTGTACGCCCGGTATCCGATCCAGCTCACCGCGCGCGCACCGAAGACACCTGTACCGACACGACTCGTGAGAACAAGCGCGATCAGACACGAGAATGCCAGGGAGAGGCCGAGCTCCCGCACTGACAGCATTGTTAGTGCGGCCACCGGAGACACCGCCAGCGCGTATCCGGCGATGAGGCCCAGTGCGAGCAGCCAGCGCTCCATCGCATTTCGCAACCCTCGCCGATAGATGAGCGCCGCACAGAGCATCCCTGCCAAGAACTCCTGCAACCGGCCCAGTCCGTTTGCCCCGACGAGGAACTCGATGGGAAAGCCCTGACCGGACGTGAGCAGGCCGGCCACGAGCCGATACACCATCGTCACAGCGAGGACCGCGATGATGCCGCGCAACTTCCAGCGCATGATGACTGCCAGCACGAGCGGGAAGAGCAGATAGAGCTGCATCTCCAAGGACATCGTCCAGAGGCTGCCGTTGATTCCGGCCCAGTACTCCGGCGAGAAGATGTGCAGAAACGTCAGATGCCACGCCCAGTTCTCCCATGTCGGCCACGGCTGCCAGCTGGCTTCCCCGCCGACGAGACGGACGAAGAGTACGAGAGCCTGCGGCAAGAGCGCGGCGAACAGCAATGCCGCGTAGTACGGCAGAACGATGCGGCGGATCCGGCGACGAAGATACACCGCCGTGTCGAGTTCGCGTGCGGGGTTGCGTGCAAACGGCAACGCAAGGACGAAGCCGGTCAGGACCACGAAGAAGTCGGGTCGGGTGTTCTGACTCACGACCGCGCTGACGACCGGCACGTAAGGGTGCCCCGCGAACTCCCACGTGTGAAACGCGAAGACGAGGAGGAAAGCGAGCGCCCTGAGGCCGTCGATCGCGGCGATGCGGTCGGTGGCCAGCCAGCCGATCGGTGCTGCCTCAGCAGGAGTGCGGGACAAGGGAGTCTCCTTCGGACGCGACTTCACGACCGACAGCGCACGCCGCCGTCGCCGAGCCACAACCTATCGTGCGACGCTCCCACACGTCAGCGAGCGCCGGGAGGTCTCCGGAGGGGACAGTACCCGGCGCTCGCTTGTAGGCAGGTCAGCAGTCGGCAGTCTTCGTGTCCACGGGGGCGACGGGCGCGGGCGCGCTGCGCTGTGTGCTGCGCAAGTTGCCGTTGTACGGACCGAGCGTTCCGTTGCGACGCTGGAACGTGTGCACCTCAGAGGGCACCGGTCCCGATCCATCGGGGTCGATCGTGATGTGGCGCTGCGTCCAGTACGACACGTTGTTGCAGTCGTCGCCGCGCAGCTGCGTACGCACATGGAAGTTGCCGAGGTACAGACGCTCGACGCCATCGGAATCGAGGGCACGGTTCAGTGGGTTGATTGCGCAGTTGTAGGTCCAGCGGTAGCCGGTGTAGGTGATCCCATCGGGCTTCACCTCGGTGCCCACGTAGGTCGGTCCTGACCAGCAGTTCGAGTGTCCCTGACGAGTCTGCCAGCTAAGTGACCCAGATCCGGAAGCCGGCCGGTTACCGATGACCCAGTAGGTCAGCTGGGCGTTCGAGATGACGTTGCTGTCTTCCACGTCGTACACGTACAGTCCGAACGGCGCCCCATCCGGCGTCGACCCGGGATTGTTCGGCGCAGAAGTCACCGTGAGCGTGTACATGCAGCGCTCACCCCTGATGGACTCGGTGGTGTTGCGCACCCAGCCGTTGATGCCCGGGTCCTTGCGCAGCGAGGCTGCGGCAAGCGGAACGGTGGCTGCGACGGCAACGGCCGGCACGGCCCACGCCATCGCCTTCGTGACAGTGCGGCGGCTGACCTGCGCGTCGGAGGCGCGCTGAACGTCTTCCATGAATATCCCCAGTTCTGGCGCCCGCCGGGCTCTCCCACAGAGCCACGTTCGACAGACAACCTCCGCGATAGTAGCGCGCACTCGCGGTGCTCGCCAAAATACTACTCACGAACGGCCGCCGCCCGGACGCAAGTCAGCTACCGCGCCAGGAACCGGCGCAGCCTGCCTACGAGCGCGATTGGTAGCGCCCGGGCGACAGCGCGGACGAGCGCCCACCGCTCAACAGCTGGCGCTTCCGTGAACGCCCGCCAGTTGGCATCCACTACCCGCTCCGGCGCATAGTCGGCTGCGGCTCGGGGGATAGCCTGCCGCAATCGGCGAACCAGCGCGGGGTCGTCCCGCAATGCGCGCAACGCGGCAAGGAAGGATTCCGCGTCGGCGCGCGCGACGACCATGTTCTCCCCCGGCTCGCCGACCTCACGATAGCCGAGGTACGGCCCGCAAACGGGTATCACGCCCGCCCGCCATGCGGCCACGAGCTTCGTCGGCGGCTTGACCCGCTCGTCGGTCCCTTCTGCGTGGGTGCAGAGCACCACGTCCACGTTCTCGAAATCAGCCCACCGCCCGCTGAGCTCCGTATCGACGCGAAGCCGCATTCCGCTACCTTCCAGGGCGCGAACAAAGTCATCGTCGATCCAGGACGGAATGTTGTAAGAGTATGCCTTGAGAGCCACAGTCTCCACTCGGTCGCCCCGTGCCTCGTTCCGCGGCACGAGGCCGCGTTGCGGAAGCAGCGGAAGCGCCCGCTGACGCGGCGTGGTCTGGCTTCCGCGTGTCGGCATCGCCTCCAGAGTGACGAACTCTGGCGCAGCGACGTTATGCCAGGTATCGACGCGTAACACGACGATGCTCGGCGGCCGGCCAAGCATCGGGAGCAATGCCAATCCGAGTCGCGCAATGTTGCGTGCCGGGATTTGCGGTTGATGCGCGATCAGCTCTTCCATCGCAGTCACGACCGAGGTTGTTCCTGTGGGCGGTCGATGACCAATGCTTACGCGGCGCCCCTCCGAGCGCATCCGCTGGAACAGTTCGAGAAACGCGTGCCCATAGGCGGTCAGGTGCCGGTGCGGATCCGCATCCGGATCCCAGGAGTCAGTTGCACCGGCTTGGCGCGTCCAAAAGTGGACGTGGTCATGCTGCCGCTCCATGGCTTACCTCGCCTCTACATCCCGCTTTTCACAAGGCCAAGTGCTCCCGCACGACCGCCACGAGCGTCTGGGCGTGGGCGTGCGCGGTCTCGGCATCCTGCGCCTCGACCATCACCCGCACCAGCGACTCGGTTCCAGACTTGCGCAGCAGCACGCGCCCGGTCGTGCCGAGTTCGGCCTCGACGGCGCGCACGGCGTCCTGCACGAGCGCGTGATCGGAGACACGATCCTTGTCGACGCCCTTGACGTTGATCATCACCTGCGGATACACGGTCATGATCGAGGCCAGCTCGGCCATCGTCTTCTTCTGGCGCGCCATCTCGGCTACCAGGTGCAGTCCGGTGAGCACGCCGTCACCCGTTGTCGCGAAATCGCTCATGATCACGTGCCCGGACTGCTCTCCTCCGAGCGAGAAGCCGCCGGCGTTCATGTCCTCGAGCACGTAACGGTCGCCGACGGCGGTCTGGCGCACCGTGATGCCGTTCGCGCGCATGGCCATGTGCAGACCGAGGTTGCTCATCACCGTCGCGACGAGGGTGTTCTCAGCCAGACGGCCTCGCTCCTTCATCGCCACGGCGAGGATCGCCATGATCTGATCACCGTCGATGATGTTGCCCTCGGCGTCGACCGCCAGGCAACGATCGGCGTCGCCGTCGTGCGCGATACCCACGTCGGCGCCCGTGCGCACGACCTCGGCGGCGAGCTTGTCGAGGTGCGTCGACCCCACGCCGTCGTTGATGTTCAGACCGTCGGGGTCGGCCCCGATCACCGTCACCTTGGCGCCGGCATTCGCGAACACCTCTGGCGATGCACCCGAGGCCGCGCCGTTGGCGCAATCGAGCACGACATGGATGCCGTCGAGTCGGTGCGGCAACGAGGCCAGCAAATGCATGACGTAGCGGTCCTCAGCATCCGAGAACCGACGCACACGGCCGACGTCGCCGCCGGTGGGCTGCAGCTTGGGTCCGGCCATCGCCTCTTCGATGCGCTGTTCGACGAGGTCGGGCAGCTTCACGCCGCCACGGGCGAAGATCTTGATGCCGTTGTCTGGGGCCGGGTTGTGCGATGCCGAGATCATCACGCCGAAGTCGGCGTCGATGTCTGAGATCAAGAACGCCGCGGCAGGGGTCGGCAGGGTGCCGGCATCCAGCACGTCGACGCCGGAGGAGGCGAGACCCGCCTCGACTGCAGCGCTGAGGAAGTGCCCGGAGATACGCGGGTCACGGGCGACCACGGCGGTGAGTCGCTTGCCGGCGGCGCGACGCGCCTCGGCAATACGGCCCTGGCCCAGGACGACAGCAGTCGCCTGGGCCAGGGTGAGCGCGAGTTCGGCGGTGAGGGGGCCGTTGGCCAGCCCCCGGACGCCGTCCGTCCCGAACAGTGCCATAGAAGGAACTGTAGGGATCAGCGCTTCGAGTACTGAGGCGCCTTGCGGGCCTTCTTGAGACCGGCCTTCTTGCGCTCGATGACGCGAGCGTCGCGCGAGAGGAAGCCGGCCTTCTTCAGCGTCGGGCGGTTGTTCTCGGCGTCGATGTTGTTCAGCGCACGAGCGATGCCGAGACGCAGAGCGCCGGCCTGGCCCGAGTCGCCGCCACCCGAGATGCGGGCGATGACGTCGTACGCACCCTGCAGGTTCAACACCGTGAACGGGTCGTTGATCAGCTGCTGGTGCAGCTTGTTCGGGAAGTAGTCCTCGAGCGTGCGACCGTTGACCGTGATAGTGCCGGAGCCCGGAACCAGGCGCACGCGGGCGATGGCCTGCTTGCGACGGCCCACGGCAGCACCGGGAACGGAGAGCACGGGACGGGGAGCGGACTCCACAGCCTCGGCCTCAGGGCTCGAGGTGGTGAAGTTCTGCGGGAATTCGGTGGTGTCCTGGATGTCAGCCACGAGTATGTCCTTATCTGGAGCGGCGCTTACTGGGCGACCTGGTCGAGGGTGTACGGCGTGGGCTGCTGAGCGGCGTGCGGGTGCTCGGCACCGACATACACCTTCAGCTTCGACAGCTGCTGACGGCCCAGGCTGTTCTTGGGGAGCATGCCACGGATGGCCTTCTCCACGGCGCGCACCGGGTTCTTCTCGAGCAGCTCGGAGTACGCGACGGCCTTCAGACCACCCGGGTAGCCGGAGTGGCGGTAGGCCATCTTCTTCTCGAGCTTCTGGCCGGTGAGCGCGACCTTGTCGGCGTTCACGATGATGACGAAGTCGCCCATGTCCATGTGGGGGGCGAAGGTGGGCTTGTGCTTGCCCCGCAGGATGGCTGCGGCGTGCGAAGCGAGGCGGCCGAGAACGACGTCGGTGGCGTCGATGACGATCCAGTCACGCTGGGCCTCGCCGGCCTTCGGGGAATAAGTGCGCGTCACGATAGTGCTGCTTTCTTGTTCGAACGGAGAAGTTCGTGAATCCCACTCCGGGGTGGTTCCCCGCTTCGGTCCCTGAGGCTCTCGAAGGGTGAACACGCCAGTGGAGGGCTCACGTTCGTGTGCCCGCAGTCGGGCACCAAAGGGATACTTTACGGCATCCCGCCCCGCCGCGCAAAAGCCTGTGGGCTCACTCGGGGGTGGTGGAGCCAGGGAACAGCTGTTCACATGAGGCATCCACCGTCACCGGCGTCTGCGTGACCGTCGGGCTGTAGCGGACGTCGAGAGCTGCTGCCGCCCCGTCCGGCACGGTCGAGGTGAACGAGACGGTGCGCGACTCCCCCATCGGAATGGTGACGAACAGGCTGCGCGTCTCCCGCTCGTTGTAGACGCCACTGCGGTCCCACCCGTCGCGATCACCGGCGGCTGGGCTCGTCGACGTCAGCGAACCACCGGGCAACGCGGTCCCGATCACGTCGAGGAACATCGTCGTGCGCGGGTACCCCCAGCTACTGTTGCGCGCACCGAGCGTGTAGGTGCTCAGGTCGGCCGTCGGCACCGAGTTGGTCATGGCGATCGCGGTTGTCACGGTGCGGTCCTCGGCGGAGCACGTCACCGTGATTTTGTTCGAGAGGTAGTACTCGAGCTTCGAGTGCGAGGAGTCGTTGAGGTAGACCCCCACCTGCGTCTCGTCCTCGTTCGAGGCCAGCACGGAACCGTCGATGTCGAGCTCGGTGGCCATCGCCTCCTCGGCGGGATCAGCGAACCAGGCGTACACCCGCTGCTCGTCAGCGGCCTTCTGCAGCTGCTCGAGCATCGCGAGCGGATCCCATCCACCGCTCATGACCTTCGAGAACACGGCGGCCGAGACTCTCGCGAAGTAGGCATCGGCCAGATCGCCGCGCCCCCCGAAACGCTCGTACGAGTCGCTGAGTAGCGTCTTCACGGCATTGTCGGCGGTGATCTTGGTGTCCTCACCGGGGACGGTCACGGGGCCCGCGACCTCGAGCATGTACGACAGCGTGACCGGGTCGAGCGAGATGATGCCGTCGAGGTCTCCGCCGACGGTGTCGCCCCACAGCCCGCCCATCAGAACGGCGGTGTCGGCGAAGTCGGGGGTCCGCGTGTAGTTCTGCGAGTACGTCCAGGTATCGGTTTCGAAGATGGCCATCTTCGACTTGTCGCCTAGTGTTTGGGGGTACCAGCCGCGAGGGCCGGATGCCATGAAGCTCAGCGCTTCGGCATCCTCCCGCATGGTCACCTTGCCGTTGTCGACGCGCAACACCGCCCCCGCACCGGGGTTGCCGCCGGTGGCACGGATCTCTGCGTTGTTCTGGAAGAGCAGCGCGTAATTGCGCGGGCCGTCGCCGCCGAGCACAGCGATGACGATCGGCAGCTGCTCCTCGGCGAACGCCAGCGCGGGGGCCGCCTCGTCGATGATGTCGACGAGCTGGCCGATGTTCTCCTCCACGAGCGGGTGGATCGCGTCTCTGTCGATCTTGTCGACGTGTGATTTCGCATCGTCGAAGGCCGCTCGCAGCGCGGGGATCTGCGGCTGGGCCGCACGGAAGGGTTCGAGGTTGATGCCGCCGCCCTCGACGGTGAAGTTGTCGACGTCGGCGACGGTGAGAAGCTCGAAGGCGATCGGCATCGCATCCTGCACCAGCACGTGCACGGCCTTCGTGGTCTCGCTCACCGCCGAGACATTGGCGCCCACCCAGGGCACGGCGCTGGCGAACGCCCACAGGTCGTTGCTCGCGATCTCGTTCGCCGAGGTGGTCAACGCCGTGATCTCGCCCGAGAGGCGCTCGACCTCGGCGGTGTCGCCGGACTTGACCAGCGGCACGATCTGCGTGATCTTTTCCTGCGCAGCCTTGAGGTCGTCACGTACCTGGAAGGCCTGCTGGGCGAACACCACGCCGAGAGCGGCGACAGCGCCGAGGATCACGAGCAGCACAAGTACGACCGACAGCCAGATCCAGCGGCGGCGTCGACGCTTGCGACGCCGTTGCTGATCCTCGTCATCGAGGTCGTCGGTGTCGTCTGCGATCAGCGCGGCGTCGAGCTCACCGAGAGAGGATGAGTATTGCTGCTCCCGGCGGCTTCTGCGTGACGGCGGCGGCGTGCTGATGGCGCGCTCCTTCGAACATGGTCTGGAACCTCCAGGATACGAGTCGCGGGGGCTCGGCGATTACTCCCCTTCGGTCACAGTGCGTGGAGCGTGCCCTTCAGGCTCCGCCACGCCCAGGCAGCATCGCGCGTCTCCGCCCGCAGACGTGCCGCCTTCGCCAGCGCCGCCCTGGTCTCGGCGTCCTCGATCAGGTGGGTGAGGGCCACGGCGAGCGCTGCGGGGTCGTCGGGTGGGACGAGCACTCCGGCGTCACCGATCACGCTCGGTATCCCTCCCACGTCTGCGGCGACGACGGCGAGACCGCTCGCCATTCCCTCGGCGATCGTGAGACCGCTGGGTTCGGCCCAGCGGGAGGGCACAACGAGGATGTCGGCGTCGGCATACCGATCGGGCAATTCGTCGCGATCGAGGAAGGGCAGGAATGTCATCGCCGCGGACGGGTGGGCGCGCGCGATGCCCCTCAGCGACTCCTCATAGGCGCTCAGGGGCGCTGCCGGATTGAACCCCTGGCTGCCGATGAACGTGAACTCCACACGCTCGGCGGAGAAGTCGGCCGCAGCGCGAGCCAGGACGTCCGCTCCCTTCTCTGGGATCATTCGACCGACGAAGAGCACGCGCACTGGCCCTTCCCGCCGCGGTTTCGCGGGCATGAAGCGGATCGTGTCGACCGGATTCTCGACTACGACGACGCGCGAGGCCAGTGCGCGCGGGAGCAGGCGGCGCGTGTCATCCGCGAGCGCATCGCTGACGCAGATGACCGCGGCGGCCTCGCCGACGATCCGATCCGCCTCACCCCTGCTGAAGGTGCGGAACAGCTGGTTGTGCGCGTATATCGAGACACGATGATCGGTACCGCGCAGCAGCCACGGCATGAGCGGCGCATTGTGCGCGAGCACATGCGACGCCGGTTCGCCGCGCACCGCGTCGGCCAACGGTGCGAACCAGGCCGATTGGTGTCGACGCGTGAGCCCGACACGACCGGCTGCGGCATCGAGGTAACGGCCGGTTCGGGTGACCCCCGGCCCGCGGTCGTACTCGATCAGCCGCACGCCGGGGTACCGCGGCACGTAGGTAGTGCGATCGAGCACGACTGCGTGCTGCTCGTCGCCGGCGGCGACGGCGGCATCCGCCAGCAGATGCACCACCGTGGGCAATGCCGACCCGGTGCGCGGCGAGAAGTGATCCCCTGGAGTGATCGTGTGGATAACGCTGCGCCCTGGCATGCGATCAGACTACGGGCGCACGGCGCGATCACCCCACGTCGGCAGTCACCAGGATCGGCCGGTGGTCGCTCTCGCCCTGCGGGAGGGTGCGGATGCCGTCGACGTGGAAGCCCACCGATGTGGCGAAGTCGTAGTGGCCGCGGAAGACGCGATAGCGCGTGTAGGTGTGGTCGTCGCTGAGGGTGAGTGCGTACCCGTGGTCGCGGACCGTCGCGCCGAGGTTCTCTTTGAACACCGGGTAGTTGTAGTCGCCGACCATGAGCACGGGCAGGCCGGGGCCCATGGCTTCGAGCTCGTCGAGGGCGGCGCGGATCTGGTTGCGTCGCAGTGAGTTCAGCGCGGTCAGCGGGGCCGCGTGGAAGGATGCCACGATCAGGGCGCGCCCTGAGTCGATCTCATGCATCCGCACTCCCAGCACGCGCTCGTGCGCGGGCTTGAGTACCCGGTCGTGCAGGGACTTCTTCAGCTCGAAGGTGCGGATGTCATCGACGCGGAACATGTTGGTGCGCGCGAACAGTGCCAGCCCGAGCCGGTTGCCCTTCGTCGACTCGATGAGGCTGAGCCCGGCGAGCGTCTCGGGCAAGTCGGTGGTGTCGACCTCCTGCAGGCACAGGATGTCGGGATCGTGCGCGGTGACCAGCTCGGCGAGCTCGGTCGCCGCGCGATGCTTGCGCAGGTTGTACGAGATGACTCTCATACGGTCACGCTACTCGCCTGCACCTGCCAGAGAGCCGTCGAGGTCACGCCGGGCACGGGTCTGAGTGGCGCGCGCGGCGAGCAGGTCGTCGGCCGGGTAGCCGACCTCGGTGAGGGTCAATCCGCGGGCCGCCAACACCTTGAACTCGCTGGTGCGCACAAGGGCGTCGCGCAGCACCACGACGTCACCGACGTCGAGCCGACCCTCTCCGACCGCGACGCAGGCGCCGACGAGTGCACGCACCATCGAGTGGCAGAAGGCATCGGCCTTCACCTCGGCGACGAGCACACCATCCGCGTCGCGCTCCCAGCCGAAGTCGAGCAGGGTGCGGATCGTGGTCGCCTCCTCACGCGGCTTGCAGTACGCGGCGAAGTCGTGGAGGCCGATCAGGGTGCGGGCCGCGGCATCCATCGCCTGCTCGTCCAGGGTCGCGCGCACCACCGTCGTGTCGTTACGGCGGAGCGGGTCATAGCCGCTGGCGAGGTCGGCGATCCGGTACCGGTACCGGCGCCAGATCGCCGAGAACCGGGCATCGAAGCCGTCCGGCGCCAGAGCGGATGCCGTGACCGTCGCGTCGGAGTAGGCGCCGAGTACCCCACGCATCCGGCCCGCGACCGATCCGGCCGGATCGCGTGCGGCTCGCCCGTGACGCGAGGTCACTCGCGCCCATTGCGCCTCGTCGAGGTCGACGTGCGCGACCTGACCGGAGGCGTGCACGCCGGCATCCGTCCGCCCTGCGACGACGAACGACACGTCAGACCCGACGATGCGCGCCAGCGCCGCCTCGAGCACGCCCTGCACGGTGCGATGATCGGGCTGCTTGGCCCAGCCGCGGAAATGCGTGCCGTCGTAGGCGATGTCGAGGCGAATACGCACGGGTCCAGCCTAGCCACCGCACAGACGGTCGGCGGTAGGCACTCACACGCGACTCCGAGCCCCGATTGGTAGCATCTCCTGACCCACCCGTCGACCGCAGGAGAGCACCCGTGCACGCCACCGCCACCCGGCCTCATCGGCGCCGCAGCGCCTGGCGGGTCGTCGGCGGCATCCTGGCGTTCGTGCTCATCGCCGCCGGCATCGGCATCGCCGGGCTGTCGATGCTCGCACCGCAGACGGCGGAGCGCCTGTACGGAGAGATCCGCACCCAGGCGGTGACCGTCGTCGACGACGTCCGCGCCGAGGTGCTCAAGGAGTACCCGACGGTCACGCTCGGCGCCACCGGAGGCCGCGCGGAGCTCGACCGGTGCGACGGAACGTTCACCGAGGTCGTCTCGTATCAGCGCGACGGCGTGCCGCCGGTGTGGGCCGCACACAACAACTGCGGGGGCGACACGATCCTCGCCTGGCAGCTGGGCGATCAGGTGAAGCTCGAGGGCGATGAGACCGTGTACGAGGTCGTCGACGTGCGCACCACCTCGAAGACCTGGTCGAGCACCGACGACCTGGTCGGCCTCGGCGGAGATCTCGCGCTGCAGACCTGCTTCTACGGCGAGGACCGGATGAAGTTCGTCGGACTTTCGCCGGTCGCCTGACCGTCGCGTCGAGCATCCCGGAGACGACGAAACCCCCGGCTCTCGCCGAGGGCTTTTGTTCGGTAGCGGAGGCGGGACTCGAACCCGCGACCTCACGATTATGAGTCGTGCGCTCTCACCATCTGAGCTACTCCGCCGCGGCATCCGGCTTCGAAAAGTGGATGCTGTGAGCCCCGAGTCAGGATTGAACTGACGACCCCTTCCTTACCATGGAAGTGCTCTGCCACTGAGCTATCGGGGCGCGCTACCCGTTTCAGGGCAACCAGTCGAGAATAGCATCCCGACCTCAGGCTCGCGAAATCGAGCCGGTCAGTACGACATGCGTCCCGTGTTCTGCTGCAGCCACGGCAGCGGGTCGATCTTGGCGCCGTTCAGGATGAGTTCGAAGTGCAGATGTGCGCCGTAGGAACGGCCCGTGTTGCCCACCGTTCCGACGATGTCGCCGACCTTGACCTTGTCGCCGGTCTGCACGCGCAGCGAGCCGTACTGCATGTGCGAGTAGTGGCTCGTGATGATCTGCCCGTCGATCTCGTGATCGATGTAAACGGTGACGCCGTAGTTGCCGCCGGCCTCGGTGGCGAGACGCACGGTGCCGTCGGCGATCGACTGGATCGGCGCGCCGGCACCGGGCACGAGGTCGATGCCCTCGTGCATCCGGCCGTTGCGCATGCCGTAGGTCGAGCTCATGGCGACACCCACGACGAAGGGCCACTGGATGGCCGCGTCGGGGTTGTTCGTGTACAGGCTGCTCGAGTAGGCGATGCCCTCTTCGGCAGCCAGGTCGCTCAGTGAGATCGTGGAGAAGTCGTCGGCGCGCACGACCTGCTCGCCCTTCACGTCGGAGGAGGCGACGTATGCCTGGATCTCCTCTTCGGTGACGGCGGCGTCGGTTCCGGCTTCGGCGGAGACCAGTGAGGTCGCAGCCTGCGTGCCGTCCACCTGGGCGGCAGCGATGGCTGTGCTCGGCAGAGTCATCGACACGGCGATCATGCCGGCGATGCCCATGATGCCGACCGTCGCCGACCCGGCGAGCACCTTGCGCGGGACGCCGAAGCGTCGACGCACCTGGTGCGCGGGCGCGGATGCCTCAGACGCGGCGTCATCGGCGGTGGGCACGGACTCCGAACGGCTGCGACGTGTGCTGCGCGACGGCGCCTCGGCCGCGATCCCGAAAGCGGAGGCTGCGGCGGCGAACGCGTCGGCTGCCGACTCACCCGGAGCGGGCGTCGGCACAGACGGGATGCGGGCAGAAGAGGAGGCCTCGGAGACGGGAGTCTCGGAGACCTCGGGGGTGACGACCTCGGGGGCCGTGAGCGCAGCCGGCGCTGCCAACGGCTGGACGGTGAGCTCGGGCTCTACCGGGGCGATGACGTCGAGTTCTGTTGCGGCCGCGGGCGCTTCCGCGACGGCGGCCGCGGTCGCGACGACCGCTGCGGCGACGGCGGCCGCTTCGCGGCGGGCACGACGTGAGGACGCTGCCTCCTGCACCGCCTCGGCGGTGACGGTCTCGACCGGAAGGGTCGCCTCCTGGGTTGCCGTCGCCGCCTCGCCCGCAGACACGGTGCGAAGACGGTTGGACCGTCGCGTGAGCGCGGGCGCAGCCGTGGGTAGTTCAGGGGGCAATTCGGTGATTCTCTCGGGTCGAAGTCACGCCGGGGGAGGCAATGGATAACTCTCGCGTTCGGGTCACGAAAGTAACGATCGGGTAAACCCTACCGGGTTCCGGCTGGGAATGCCATGAATGGATCAGGTTCGCTCGGTGGTGTCGGCGATGAGCGCCCGCAGGCGTTCGTGCACCCGTGGCCCACCGGCGATCAGCATCGGGCGGGGGGCGGCGGTGTCGAGCCGGCTCACGACGCCGCCGGCCTCTTCGACGAGCAGCGCACCGGCCGCGAAGTCCCAGGCGTTCAGTCCGCGCTCGAAGAAGCCGTCGAGCCGGCCCGCCGCCACATAGGAGAGGTCGATCGCGGCCGATCCCATGCGCCGCAGGTCGCGCGCGATGGTCATCACACGACGCACGGTGGCGAGGTCACCGTCGTGCGTCGACGGGTCGTAGCCGAACCCGGTGCCCAGCAGCGCGCCGGCCGGCGTCTCTTCGGTGACGGCCAGACGTTCCGCGCCGAGCCAGGCGCCTTCGCCGCGCACGGCGGTGAAGAGCTCGTCCAGCACGGGCGCGTAGACGGCGCCGGCGACGCCGCGCCACGCCTCGGGCGACGGCTCGCCTTCGACGATGGCGACGCTGACCGAGTAGGTCGGGATGCCGGAAGCGTAGTTGACCGTCCCGTCGATCGGGTCGACCACCCACGTGAGGCCGCTCGTGCCGGCCGCGGCATCCAACTCCTCCCCGAGGAACCCGTCTTCGGGGCGCTCGCGCCGGAGCCGTTCGCGGATGAGCGACTCGACCTCGCGGTCGGCCTCGGTGACGATGTCGGCGACTGTCGACTTCGTCGCGGCCAGCGAGACGCCCTCGGCGCGACGACGCAGGGCGAGCACACCCGCTTCACGGGCGAGGTCGGCCGCGAGCGCGCCGAGATCGGTATCGGCGACCATCAGCCCGCCTGCGGCGGGACAGGCGGCGCCGGCGGAGCGGGGGGCGCGGGTGGCGCCGGGGTCGCCGACGGCGCGGGGGGAGGCGGAGGCGATGAGGGCGCGGGCGCGGCCACCGCCGGGGCCGCCACCTGCTCGGTGGTCGGGGCGGCCGGCGCCTGCGGCGTCTGCGGCGCCTGCGGCGTCCGCGATTCAACGGCCGTCGGCGGTGCCGGCGCGACCGGCGTCTCGAGCGCGGGGAACGCCTGGGCCGATCCCTGCTGCCCCTGCTGTGCGGGGTAGGTGGGGTATCCGGTGTAGTACGCGTTCACGTCGGGTGAGCCGTCGGGCAGCACCGGAAGCGGCGTGCGCCCGTCGGCGTAGGTGGGCCAGGCCGCGACCGGCTGCGCCGGTGCATAGGCCGGCGCATAGGCGGGAGCGGTCGCGGTGCTCGTCGGCCGACGCGGTGCGAACAGGGCGTTCAGCAGCGGGATGAGGGTGGTGCCGACGGCGACGAGGATCGTCAGTGCGACCACGATGCGCCAGTAGAGCTCGCCGTACGAGAAGAGGTCGGGGAAGGCCAGGTAGAAGACCAGCATGGCGACGAGGCCGGCCATGAGGATGAAGGTCGAGTAGGTGATGATGCGGGTGAAGGTCGTCACGTGCCGCTGCGACGCCTTGAGGAAGAGACGCGCGTGCAGCAGAGCCAGCTGCAGGATGCCGACCACGAGCAGCAGTTGGAAGAACCGCTCGGCCCCGGAGCCGAAGTAGGCGTCTTCGGGGAGCCAGATCTTGACCGCGCCGACCAACAGCACGATGATCCAGCTGACCATGCTCGCCAGCGCCAGCCAGTCGGGACGGTTCGGCGCCAGACTCGACTCGGCGATCGCGATGCCCGCGAAACCTGCGAGGAGCAGGATCGTGAGGAAGGCACGGCCGATCAGCCCGTCCTGGTCGCCGATGAGCACCCAGACCACACACACCAGAGCGGCGGCGATGAGGGCGCCGATGGCGATCCAGATCGCTCCTCTGATCAGCAGTGAGGTGTTCGGCCTGCTCGTCGATACGTCCGTCATGGTGTTCCCCTCGTCAGCGTGCTCTCATCCTGCCACGCGGGCGGCGGAGGCCGCGGCGAACCTGTGGACAAGTGCCTTCGCGTCCTCGGTGTCGAATGCTGCGCCGATCGAGAGGGCCTCGGCTTCGAGTTGTTCGGCGAAGGTGCGCGATGGCTGCGTGCGCACGAGGCGCTTCGCCTGGCCGTAGGCACCGGCGGCCCCGGCGAGCCAGAAGCGCGCGATCTGTTCGGCCCTGGCGCGCACCGCGTCGGCCTCGGCGGCAGCATCCTGCGCCCCGCCCTCGGCGGCACCGACGACCTCGGCGATGAGACCCCAGTCCTGTGCCTCGCCCGCGGCCAGCAACCGGTCCTGCAGCACGAGTTGCAATGCCCGCCGCTCCCCCACGGCACGCGCGAGCTGGGCCGAGACGGATAGGTCGGGGGTAAGCCCGATGTTCGCGTAGAGGCTGCCGAGCTTGGAGTGGGTGCCGACGACGGCGTAGTCGCTGCACAGCAGGATGCCGAGCCCGCCACCCGCAGTCGTGCCATGTGCGGCGGCGACCACGGGCACGGCCGAGGTGGTGAGCGAGGTGATGCCCTCGTTGATGACCCGCGCGAGGGCGGTGATGTCGTCACCGGAGCCCATCGTGGATGCCATGTCGATGACGTCGCCGCCCGCGCAGAAGGCGGGGCCTGCCGCGTCGAGGAGGATCGCGCGGACGTCGTCGCGCGCCACGGCCTCAGCGGTGGCCTCGCGCCATGCGTAGGCGAGCTCGGCGTTGAAGGCGTTCAGGCGAGCGGGACGGTTGAGCGTCAGCCGCGCCATGCCCTCGTCGATGGTGAACAGGATGGCGTCGCTCATGGCGTCTCCCTCGATGCGCTGGACGGTACCGTCCCAGCGTATGTCAGTCCTCGGCGAGCACCCGCGTGACGAACGACTCCATGCGTCGACGTGTGCCGTCCAGCCGCATGTCGACCTGACCAGGCACCCGCACCTCGTTGGGGGCGAGCGGGTGCGCGAGCCGCACATTCTCGTGGCACGAGAGGTCGACGCAGATGTAGGTGCCCGCGCTGTCGCCGCGCCGCCCCTTCTCACCGCCGCGTCGGGCGGTGAACAGCGCGACCTGGTTGCCCGGCTGCAGGGTGTGGCAGATGTTGCACATGCCCGAGCGGGAGCGACTCGGATCGGTGGAGCGCAGCACGATGCCCTGCGGGCGGCCGTCATGCTCGACGATCACCACTCCGCGCTTGCTGGAGACGGTGTCGCGGAAGGCGAAGAAGTCGAGGTAGTCCCAGTCGACGAGCATGACGTCGAGCGGCATCCCGATCTCGGCGATCTCTTCAGCATCCGCATTGACGATCGCGGCGCGCACCTGCGCTTCAGTCAGTGGTCGCATCGTCCCAGTCTAAGAACGCCGCGCAGGTGCGGCCCCGACGTCATCGGGTCAGGGTCAGCCACGCAGCACCCGGGCCGGGACGACGTGGGCGGCGAGCGCTGCCTGGACGATCAGCGCCAGACACGGCAAGGCCACCGTCAGCGCCGCAAGCCAGCCGAGGATGTCCCAGGGCAGGCGCGCGAACACCTCGACAGCCGAGACGCGAGCGCCCGCCGAGATGGACACGACCGACAGCACGAGCGTGAGGGCGCCGAAGACCAGAGCCGTACCGGCGTAGATCAGCCCTTCGTAAACGGTCGAGCGGGCGATCACGCCGGGCCGGGCCCCGGCGAGCTCGACGATCGCGGCGTCGCGGCGTCGATCTGCCCCGACGAGCGCGATCACGGCGAGTCCGCCGGTCCACGACACCACGAACACCCAGCCCAGAACGACCAGCACGTCGGCGAGGGCGACGGTGGCGCCGGGCATGACGGCACCCATCACCATGAACAGGCCGACGAGCGAGAGCGACAGCGCGAAAGGAAGGATGGTCGTCACGCTGCGCGCCGCGCGGGCCCGGCAAGCCTTCGCGGCCAGGTGCCATGCGACATCCTTCGCCGGCACGAGCACGGTCCACGTACGCAGCAGCGGGGTGAAGACCCACGGGCCCAGCATGAGAAGCAGACAGATGAGAAAGAGGCTGCCGGCGAACGCGAAGACCGCACGCTGCTCGGTGCCGCCCTCGATTTCCAGCGCCATTCCGGGGATCCACGTGCCGACGACTCCGGCGAGCAGGCTCAGAGCGAAGAGCATCCGGGTGATGCCGGGGCGGGTTGTCGTCTCTGCCGCGTCACGGAACGCCTGCATCTCGGGGGTGCGAGCAGCGCGGCGTGTCGCGCCCCATCCGCCGACCAGGCAGGGGGCGGCGCCGGCGCACAGCGCGGCCGCGATGTGCCAGCCCTGCACGCTCACCGGTGGCTGCTGAGGCAAGAGGCCGATGCCCGCCCACTGTCCGAGCGTGAGGGTGGCCACGACCGGCGCGAGTGGCACCGCGACGAGCCCTGCCACAGCACCCAGAACGAGCAGTTCGACCCGCAACACTCTCACGACGCGGCGACGGGGGATGCCAAGGATCACCCAGAGCGCGTGCTCGTGACGCTGGGTGGTGAGGGTGAGCCCGACCGTCGAGGAGACGACGCCCGCCGCGGCGAGCGCGGTGAAGAAGGCGATGTTGCCGCCCAGGCTGATGTACGCCGAGACCATGTCTTCGTCAACGGCGCGTTGCGCGGCGTCGACGGCCGTGACCATCGCGATGATGGTGCCCGCTGCGCAGGCAGCACCGACACTGGCGCAGCCGAGGGTCCACAGCCACATGGCGGCTCGCATCCGCACGTCGGACAGCACCAGGCGCATCACGCGGGAACCTCGAGTTCTGCGCCGGCATCCTGCGCGGTCAGCACGGCCTCGGCGATCTCGTGCGGGTCGCCGCCGGCGAGGGTGCGATGCACGCGCCCTCCGGCCATCACCACCACCCGGTCGGCGCGGGCCGCGGCGTGCGGGTCGTGGGTGACCATGAGCACGGTGCTGCCTTGCGCGGGCAGAGCCTGCAGCCAGTCGAGGACCACGTGACCCGACTTCAGATCGAGGGCACCGGTGGGCTCATCGGCGAAGATCACGCGAGAGCGATTGGCGACCACACGGGCGATCGCCACGCGCTGACGTTCGCCACCTGAGAGGCGGTCGGGGCGGCGGCGCGCGAGAGCGCCGATACCGAGACGCGACATGGCGTCGGCGACGTCACGTCTGGCCACCCGGCGACCAGCGAGACGCGCGGGGAGGGCGATGTTCTCTTCGACTGTCAGGGAGCTCACGAGGTTGTACTCCTGAAAGACGAACCCGACGTTGTCGGTGCGGAACGCGGCGCGTCGCCGTCCGCCCAGGGAGAGGATGTCGGCGCCGAGCACCTCGATCTCGCCTGCTGTTGCCTGCTCGAGCCCTGCCGCACACAGCAGCAGCGTGGACTTGCCTGAGCCCGAGGGCCCGACGATCGCGGTCAACCGGCCCTCGGGGATGTCGAGATCGATGCCGTCGAGAACGCGCCGTGTCGTGCCCCGCTGGCCGGGCACGGGGAAGTCCATGGCGACGCCGCGCAGCCGGATGGCGGCGGGGGTGTGGGGTGTGTCGTTTCGCATGGTTCCATCCCAGCCGGGACGGATGCTGCGGGCATGGGTGCGGGCGCCCCTGTGGGGTAGACCTGGCTCTACTATCGGCCGCACGGCGCGACGAACCACGTCGTCCGCGCCAGGATGGAGCCATGGCGCACATCCATCCGGCCCGGCGCGCAGGAACTGAGCTGCTCGCGGCGGCGGCGGCGCCGTTCGCGCTGCTGGCTGTCGTCGCGCTGCCGCTCTCGGCCGCCGTCATCGCCGAGCTCGACCGCTGGCGCGCGCGCCTGTGTGGGGCGGAGGTCACCCCGCTGAGGCCTGCGGCGTTGCCGTGGGGACGGTGGATGCTGGTGCGTGCGCGCACCGCCGCCGTCTGGCGCACAGACGTGCCGGTTTATCTCGCGGGGATCGTGCTGGGTGCGCTGGTGCTGCTGCTGTCGTTCTTCGGGATCATCGGCGCTGTGGTGCTGCTGTTCTCGCCCCTGTTCTGGATGTTCGGGATCGCCGCCCAGGTGGGGGCGTTCACGCCGACGTCGCTGGCCGAGTCGTGGTGGGCGGTGCCCGCCGGTGTCGTGCTTGGCGCGCTGACGGTCGCACTGTTGGTCGGCGGCTCGCTGCTACGGGATGCCGTGCTGCGCGGGTTCTCGGCACGCCGTGACCCCGATCTGCTGGCGAAGATCGACGAGTTGCGCACGAGTCGGGCGTCGCTGACCGCGGCCTTTGAGGGCGAGCGGCAGCGGATCGAGCGCGATCTGCACGACGGTGCACAGCAAGATCTGGTGGCCGTGGTGATGCGCGTCGGGCTGGTGGAGGCATCCGCCGCGGCGCGCGGCGACGAGCGCCTCGAGGCTCAGGCGCGTGAGGCGCGGGAGCATGCCGAGCGGGCTTTGCAGCGGCTGCGGGAGACGGTGCGTGGCATCCATCCTCGCGAGCTCAGCGATCTCGGGCTGATCGCCGCCGTCCGAGAGCTCGTGGCGCGCTCACCGCTGCCGGTGGATCTTGTCGCCGAGGGCGACGACGCCCCGCTCTCCTCTCCCACGGCAGCGGCGATGTACTTCACAGTGTCTGAGGCGCTGACGAACATCGTCAAGCACGCAGGCGCCACCCGGGCGCGGATCTCCCTGCTCTGCAGCACGTCGCAGGTGCGGCTGACGGTGCAGGACGACGGCGAGGGCGGGGCGCGCATCGACACCGGTTCTGGGCTCGCGGGGCTGCGCGAGCGGATGCGCAGCGTCGGCGGCGATCTCGACGTGCACGACGCGGCGGGCGGAGGCACCGAGGTGGTGGCCACGGCCCCTTCTCAGCCACCATGGTGACACGACGGCCGTCCGTGAGGAGCACACCATGAGAATCGTCCTCGCTGACGACAGTGTGCTGATGCGCGCCGGCATCCGGGAGATCCTCACCACCAGTGGGCACGAGGTGGTCGCCGAAGGCGAGGACGCGACGCAACTGGTGGCATCCGTCGATGCGCTCGTTCGAGACGGTGTCGCGCCCGATCTGGTCATCACCGACGTGCGGATGCCGCCGGGGAACACCGACGACGGCCTACGCGCGGCCATCGACCTGCGTTCTCGTCATCGGGAGCTGCCGGTGCTCGTGCTCTCGGCATACGTGACCGGCCCCTACGTGCGCGAGCTGCTCAGCGGTGCGGGGGCCGACGGCGCCGTCGGTTACCTGCTGAAGGAGAAGGTGGGGCGTGTGGCCGACTTCGTGCGGGTGCTCGAGACCGTGGCCGGCGGTGGTGTCGTGATCGACCCCGAGGTCGTGCGTCACATCACCGCGGCAGATACCGCAGAGCAGGGACCGTTGGCGCGGCTGACGCCCCGCGAGCGTGAGGTGCTCGCGCTGATGGCCGAGGGACGTTCAAACGGCGAGATCGCGGCCGAGCTGTTCCTGTCGGGTGCGGCGATCAGCAAGCACGTTGCGAACGTGTTCGTGAAGTTGGGGATGCCGCCGGATGAGGGCAACCGGCGGGTGAAAGCCATCCTCACCTGGTTCGAGCACCGCTGACGTCGTTGGCGCCGCCGCGGGCGTTCAGACGGCGATCGGCTTCTTCGGCGGCGTGGGTCGATAGAACAGCGCCAACTGGCCGAGCGCCCCAAGGATGCCAAGGCCCGCGCCGATCGCGAAGGCCCACCAGCCGCTGAAGAGGCCGGCGATCGGCGTGCCTGCAAAGAGCAGGTGGTCGACGCTGAAGCGGCCCGCCCCGATCATCGCGAGCAGCACTGGGGTGGCGGCGAGCACGAGGTTGTATTCGTAGCCGTTGGCGGTGATGAAGAAGCCGTTGCGGCCGCTCACCGTGCGGATGGCGACGAGCATGACCGCCACGAACCCGGCCGCGGCGAGCGGCGTGAACGCGCCCAGCGCGAGCGCGAGCCCGGCGGCGAGTTCGACGGATGCCGCAGCGCGGGCGTTGAACAGTCCCGGCTTCATGCCGATGCTCTCGAACCACGCCGCGCGAGCCTGGATGCCGCCCTTGCCGAAGAACTTGTTCCAGCCGTGGGCGGCCATCGTGAGCCCCAGCAGCAGCCGCATCAGTAGCACGGCGATGTCGAGTTCGACGCCTCCAGCGATCATGTCTGCACTCCTATCGGAACCGTGTGGTCACCCTACCGCTGTCGCGGTTGCGTGCACGGGCGTGAAGATCAGTCGGTGGTCGAGGTGCGGCGTGCGCGGAGGGCGAGCAGCAGCACACCGCCGACCGCCAGGGTCAGCCCGCCTGCGAGGAGCCAGGGCTGGAGTACGCCGCCGGTGGCGAGGAGCGCGCTGGTCGTCCGTTCTGGCGCTGCGGGCGCGGCCGTCGCACCGCCCTGAGTCGTGGGTGCCGTCGTCTCGGTGGGCCGGGGCGTGGCAGTCTGCTCGGTGATCTCCGTCGGCTTCGTCGTTCCGGTGGGCCCGGTCGTCCCTGCGGGCTCGGTGGGCGCCACGGGCTTGCCCGGGGAGACGAGGCCGGAGTTACCCGGCGTCGTGGCGTCGGCCACGTTCAGGATCGTCACCGCAGTCGGCGCCACGGAGGAGACGCCCTCGGTCACCGCGATCAGGCAGAACTCGGTGTTCGCGCGCTCCGCCGTGTAGGCGGCGTCGCCGGTCGCGCCGCAGGTACCGTCGGGCAGCATCCGACCGAACGACAGATGCAGGTCGACGAGGGCCGATCCGAGGTCGATCACCGAGTCCTCGGGCTGCTCGAGAATGAGCCGGTCTGCGCAGGCGTAACTCGCGTTCGGCACGTCCGCGCCCTGGTACTTGCAGTCCGCCGCGGATCCGCTGTCGCTGGTCTCGTCGATACGCACCGTGTACGTCCGGTCGACCGTCTGCGTCTGACCTGTCGCGCGGTCGGCAAACGTAAAGGAGGTCACCAGGTCGTAGTTGTGGACTCCGCGCAGGATCGTCTGGTTGAAGTGGGTGAGTGTGGCCACCGTGCTCTCGCCGAGGGGAAGCTCCTCACCCTCCGGGGTCGGGCTCGCGGTGAAGCCGAGGCCCGTCTGGTTCTGGGGGGCGAGGGAGCAGTCACGCCAGAACGGATGCCAGCCCGAGCGCACCTCAGAGGTGCCGTTGCCGGTCAGGCACTTGTAGTCGAGGACGTTGCCCTTCGGCTCGGGGTTTCGCGTCGGGTTGACGAACACGCCCGAGGCCGAGGCGACGGCGATCCCGCTCGTGGTCGCCGGCACGAGCGTGCCGGCGGTGAGCCCCGTCAGTTCGGCGTCATCGGTGTCCTGCTCGAAGCCGTCGCGCCTTTCCTGCTCGACGTCGTAGAGGCACGGGGTCGTACTCGACTCATCGGCGAACATCGTCAGATCGTCGAACGTCGCCGCGCCCGTCGAGTCGGTCGTGGCGGTGGCCGCCGTCGGCACGGCGCAGTTCGCACTGCTCAGCGTCAGCTGCCAGCCGTCGAGCGGCGCGGTGCGGCCCTCGACCTCGACGGATACGACGATGGAGCCCGTCAGTTCAGCGGCCGATGCCGGAGCGGCAACGACGAACGAGAGCACGGGGGCCAACAGCGCGACGGTGGCGCCGGTGACCAGGCGCGACAGAGAACGAGAAGACAAGGAATTTCTCCTGAGAAGACCACCGGCGGGTGAACGGTGGATGGTGAGCGGCGAACAGTGGCGGTCGGCCAGGCAATCAGAGCAGCCGACCCACTGTTCAAGATGCAAAGTCAACCGAAATATTACGCGATTCGGGGCACATTCCCTGAGATTCTCCTGCGTTAGCGACGATCCTGGGCGGTTCGTCCGTGCGTCTCTTTCCTGTCCACCCGCGTAGATGCCAGGCTCGGACCCTGACCATTTCGGAACTGAACCACGCGCGGGAGATCCAACCAGGAGCATATTTCGCCCCACGGACGCGAAAAAGCCCTGGACCTCAGCATCTGAATACCTGGTCAGGGGCTCTTTCTACAACGTGGGGCAATCCCGTATCTCTTTTCGCTCTACTCTCTACGGGTCGGGTGAAACGCTATTCCTACGCGTTTCCCACGCGATCCTTTCGCTATTCCCATGGGCACCCTCGACAGCCCTACTCCCGCTTGAGAATCTGCCTTCTGAAATCGGGGTCTGCGAGCGTCGGCTGCTCGTCGGTTCTCGGGGCGTCAGAGTCGTACTTGCGTCACCCGCGCGACGAAGGTCCCGCGGAGCTCCATACGCTCGAGCTCGCTGTCCATGATGTGCGTGGTCCTCTCCTCGAGGATCTCCACGGCGCTCACCGTCCAGGGCACTCGTTCGGTCGCGAGTGCGCTCGCCTTGTCCACGATCTCGGCGAGAGGTAACCGCGGGTCTGATGGGCGAACCTCGACTTCGGTGAAGCCAAGCCCCCGAAGACGATTCGCCGCCGTGCGGGCGTACTGAAGGTCGATCTCGAAGTGCCGGTCGTCCTCGGGCCACCGCGCACTGAGTTCTCGAGTGAAGAGGTCTCGGAGCGCGTCCGCGCCCTCCGGAAGCTCCACAACAACGCGAGTCTCTTTGGTCGCGACCATGTGCTTCAGCTCGAAGGTAAGGGTGGTGATGATGTCGACCATGAGATCAACGTAGTGGTGAGTGCGGTTGGATGGACGCGTCAACCGCATGCGGTCGAAAGGATGCCCCTTGTCTGTGAACCAGTGGTCACGCCTGAAGCTCACCCGAAGCTGGTGGCTGTTCAGTGAGCTGCTCGGGCGCGTTGAGACGTGGAACGCATCCGGGGAGTTCGCCGCGGACGTCCGCGTGCTTGATGACCGGACGGCGCTCGAGTTCTTGACCCCAGCTGGCTTCCGGCCTCCAGTGGCTGAGTGGGCGCTGCTCGTAGGTGACGCGGTACACAATGCGCGGTCAGCTCTGGATGCGCTCGTCTGGGATCTCGCGCATTCGGACGGCGCCACGCCGGCGAACCCGACCAGGGTGGCGTTCCCTATCACCACGACCGCGCGCGAGTGGAAGAACAACGTGAAGTCGCTCGAGACTGTTCCGGAAGGCCCGCTCGAGCGGATAAGGCTCGCGCAGCCTTGGGTGGCTTCCTCCGACAACATTCACGGCGACTGGCTCAACATCTTGAGCAGGTTGGACAACGACGACAAGCATCGCGGTCGCGTGGTCGCAGTCCCGCTGGAGGAGAGCGTTGAGTTGCACTTCGACGGCCTGACGCTAGGAGATCGTCTCCCGGAGGGCGGGTTCTTCCATATCTGGGAATCGGGCCTTTCCGGGTTGGAGGTTGCTGGAACGCCGTTCGCGCGATTCGGCTTCGGTGCTCGCATCAATGGAGACGGGCCGGTGGCCGGCACTGCCACCATCACTCTCGCTCCAGCTGTGACCGTCTTCGACCAGGTCATCCCCGTCGGCGCGCTGCAAGGGGAAATGCTTCCTCGCCTCCATCGTCTGCTGAGTGAGGTCTCAGCCGGAGGCGAACTCCAGGAGGCGTGGATCGAGCCAGAGTCGTTCGACCCTGCCGCACCTCCGCCTCGCTGATACCGCGTCGACGGCCACGATCCTTCGTCTCGTCAGGTGACCTGGACGTTGGGGTCCGGTGAGGACTCGCGGCTCAGCCTCGCCCGCTCACGCGCCTCATCGGCCCGAGACGTCGTTCACGTCTTCGACGCGTGACCCAGCCGCCAGTTCTTCTGTGCGACCCGAACTGTGCACACCGCATGGAGATGGAGGCCGGCGAAGTCACCGCAAACGACGTGTTCAAGGCGCTCATCGAGTGTCTCGATGAAGCCCACGTTCCAGTTCGCTCGCTCTTTCGGCGTCGCCGACTGGCCCGCGCAATAAGCTCCAACGGTGGACCTTGACCTCAAGCTGGCGGACCCTTCAGTCCAGATCGACGACGACGTGCCGTTGTGGCGTTACCTCGATCTCCCGAAGTATCTCGACCTGCTGACCACCCAATCGCTGAAGATGCCACGCGCGTCGAGCATGGAAGACGTCTACGAGGGGCTCATGGCGCCCGGCGCTATCGCTGCGACGATTGCGAGGGATCTCGCGGACGGCGCACCGGGTTATGTCCGGCACGCTCGGATCAATCAGGTCCACAAGAGATCACTTTTTCTGACACATCGGACCTACATATCCTGCTGGAACGCCTTCCCGTCCGAGAACGCTGGCCTCTGGCGACTCTACGGTGATGAGAAGGGCGTAGCGATTCGGACAACGTGGGGGTCGCTCCGCCGCTCCCTCGCGGGCACCGCCGACTGCGTTCGTGACGTCTTCCACGGCAAGGTCGAATACCGCTCGGCCCAGGAAGACGACAGGATTCCGCAGACCTACACCGACCAGTACTTCATCAAGCGGAGAGAGTTTTCCCACGAGAACGAGTTCCGCCTCGTCGCGCATGACGAATCCCGCGAGCACAAGTTCAACGAGCCTTCTCTCGAGGGGCTCCCCCGCCTGGCTACTCTGCCTTGCGATCTGAACACCCTCATCGAGGAAGTGGTGGTCAGCCCACGACTCGGCGAGTGGGTATGGGAAACCGTGAGAGACGTGTCCCACAAATACGGCGGGACGTGGGACGTCACCCACTCGCGCCTCTACCAGCCACCGCCCGACGAGATCATGGACTATTAGAGACCGCGCTTCTCACAGCCAGACCAAGGTGAGCTGGGCGCACTTCGTTCCGTTGTTCGTATGAACGGCCACGATGTCGATCTCTTGGAGGTTCGCGTCGGCGAGAGGGCCGTCAATGACTACGTCGAACGTGACCCACACGTTCGCGTTCGGCGCGTAGGACCCGACGTTGATCCGTTCCCCGACGATGCTGTCGGTCATCGCGGCGACGTCCTTCGTCCGCGCGTTCGACCAGAACGTTGTCCCCTTCACCAAGTGCATGTTCGCTGGCAGCTCCACCTCGAACACGACGTCATTCTGCTGTGTCGTCCCCGTGTTCTGGTAGGTGCCCATCAAGGTCACGCGTTGCCCGGGAGTCGCGACGAGCGTTTCCGACCAAGCATCCGCTCCATCCTGCTGAGCGAAGGCGCCCACTTCAAAGTTCGGCTGGTCGATACGGATCTCAAAGGTCACCCAGGATCGGCAGCGTTCACCAGCAGGGAGCGTGCCGTCGAGCTGGTCGCATCCGAGCTCTACTCCTGTGGTGAAGATGTCGTCGGAGAGGACTGTGCCGTTTGCTCCTCCTTCTGAGTGCAAGACCGCGGAGCTCGCGACGTAGCGAAGAGCGAACTCTAGTTCGGGATCTTCCCCGACGTAGTTGACACCGTCCCAGATCTCGTTGGGTGCGACGTTGGATGTGACGAAAGCGTGCGACGGCGCGCTTCCTTTCGCCACACCAGGCATCTGCACGCGAAGCCGGACATCGCTAGCCGTGTCGCCGCCCTCCGCGGCGTCGTTGTTCACGATGACCGCGACCTCGTAGTCCTTCCCAGGCACAGCGACAACCGAGTTCCGCCAGTCCGCGTCCGGGTCGCCCGCGAGCCTCACCACCATGAATCGTCGTTCGTCGCCGAAGTCAGGGTCGTCGACGACAGAGTTCAGCATGGCCGCGACCGGTCGCTTGGAGTCGGTGGCAACGTCACGTGCAGGTCCCCACCCTGCGGAGGCGACCTGTGTGCCTTCCGACGGCGTCGGCGTGGGTGACACCGGCACGCTCGGAGCGGAGGTCGGCGCCGGTTCCGCGGTCACGTCGCCGCCCGCCAAGGCCACCGAGGTTACGACGCTGACGACGAGGCATAGCGCGAGCACGCCCCCAGCCGTCCCCGCTGCTACTCGATGCTGTCGTGCGCCTCCCCAAAGCCGCCGCAAGGGGTTTTCGTCCTGCGGACCCTTCATCCAAACACGCAAGATCAGGAACGCCAGCCCGCCCCACAGCGCCGCGAGAACGATGTTCACGGTCCACCCGTTGACCTGCTGCAGCCACCCCATGGCCGGAGCATAGCAGCGGCCGAATCGTGCGTCCCCGGCCGTGACGTGGAGCGTGTCAGCCTCGGCTTGTAGGCCGTCGAAGGTTCACACCCACCCAGTACGCGCACCTATGCACACTGAGAATCTCACCCACGTCAGACCGGCCCGAAAGCCTCGTCCTGGATGGACCTCACCACCTGCTCGCTGGCCCCCGCCCATCCGAACCGTCGGAGTAGGTGAAGACTAGGAGCAACGACAAGTTC
This sequence comes from Microbacterium istanbulense, assembly GCF_037204145.1. Classification (NCBI taxonomy): domain Bacteria; kingdom Bacillati; phylum Actinomycetota; class Actinomycetes; order Micrococcales; family Microbacteriaceae; genus Microbacterium; species Microbacterium istanbulense. The sequence continues at coordinate 50,002 of NZ_JBBDGN010000002.1, read as the reverse complement.
ACGACCCGAGTCCTGGACGCCACCCGCGGGAAGCAGGACCGTGCGTTCCCACGCCGCTGTCTGCAGTCGGTGCTCTTCGTAGAAGGGTCGCCAACGACGGTCCCCCGGGACCAGTTCCCACCCTTTCGCGCCGAGAAGCTCCATCGTGACCTGGTAGGGCTCCGTCGACGCCACAGCAGCTTGCAGTCGCTGCGCGAATATAAGAACTTCGGTGAACTCTGTAATCGGCTTCCAGAGCGGGAAGTACCCGTGACCGGGTTTCGCGTCGGCACCTCCATCGAATGCGTGTCGACCATCAAGAGGCAGCGCGTGCCATGACTGGAACTGCCCGCTCTCGAAAGCGACCCAGGCCTCACGGTGCATAACCGTCTCCTGCTCGGTCACCCAGGTGGCTCCTTGTTCCGGGCGAGAAGCGCACCAACCGGCACGTCAGCGCCCCGCGACGCACGAAGTCCACGAAGAAGGGCGCGGCATGCCGGCCGGACGCCGCGCACGGTTCGGCCTCGTGCCGGCGTGACCACGTCGCACCGTAGGCCGCGCATTAAGGAGGGGCACCCGGAAACCGGGTGCCCCTCCTTCACAGAAAGCACATGACCATGACCACGACCGCGATCCAACCCGTCCACCCTGACGACTACGTCAGCGACATCGCCGTCGAGATCGGACTCGCCCTCCGAGAGATGCTCGAAGACCGATACGCGGGAAAGATCCGCCAGCGCCTGCGCGACAGCCCACTGACGACCGTCCCCGGCCACACGATCTTCGTGCCGTCCGCCGAGTCACTGCACTCGACGCCGGAGTCCTCGACGACCACCGAAGCAGCCGCGAGGATCCTGCCCATCGTGATCCGTGATCTGCGACGGCAGCTCGACGACGCCGGCGTCACCGAAGCATCGGACTGCTGGGACTTCGCGTACACCTGGGACGGCCACGGGCTGTTCGGAGACTGCCAGTTCGTCGAGCTCGGCTTCCGGTTCGATGCCTACATCGAAGTGTTCCCGCGCGCATAACGGGGTCATGGCGACCAGAATCCGCATCGCACGTCACGAACACGGGTGCGTGTCCTCGGCGTGCACCGGAGTGTCCGAGTTTGCCTCTAGGCCTGGGACAGCGCCTGTTCGCTGCCTTCAGGAGCCATCATGCGTGACTCGTGATGAGGTCGCCGGAGGGGTCGCGTGTCAGCATGAGTCCGAACTCCTCGAGATCATCGACATCGGCGGCGACGCGTTCGCCGTCGTCGCCCTGCACACGGTAGCGAGGGCTCTCACCGGCCCAGTCCTCGATGACGTGCGCGTGTGCGCCCCAGATCTTTCGCACCCACGCGTCGATCTGTTCAGCGCACTCCACCAGCCCATGAACATCGTCGACCCCGTGAACGATGACGAAGATGAGTCCGCCGGCCTTCCAGGCCTCGAAACGGATGCGATGATCTCCGAACGGCTGCGTCATGGGCATGTCGACCATCGTGGGGATGGAGCCGTCGGGTGCATGCTCCGTGTACACGGTGCGGGAGAAATCGAAAGGGATCACCGATCCACCGTATCGAGGACCGAGGTCCGCTCGAACCGGTCCAGGATCTTCTCGAGCCTGCCGATGCTGTGGAAGCCTCCGTTCATCTCCGCGTGCTGGATGACCACAGCTCGGTCGTAGTACCCGGTCTGCGCCAGGTCGCTGAGGTACTTCATGGTCAGCTGGTCGGCGAGCTCATCATGCCAGCCGTTGTACCCCTCTCGCACGATGCCCTCGAGCGCCTTCGTCGCCGCCTCGTCATGGCCCGTTGCCATCACCTCTCCGGTGGCCACGTTGTACGCTCCCGTGAGCTTGGCCCAGGCGTCGAAGCTCATCGAAGTCGGCTCGACGAGCAGCACGACGTTCTTCGTCCTGGACAGCCTCTGCAGGAGCTTGCGTGTCGGGCACCACGCGACGACGACCGTGTTGTCCGGGATATGACCGGACCTCTCCGTGACGATGTGCTGCTTCGAGAGGTACCGACGCGAGCTGACGTTCGCTTGTGTCGCGGCGAGCACTGTCACACGCCGTGCGAGGTGCCGGGCGAAGCCTTCGGCGAGCTGCTCACCCAGGGTGAACGTGTCTCGCTCCAGAGACGACGGTAAGTAGAAGAACTGATAATCGCGCAGGTCAACCATCACGCGTTCCAGTCGATATCGTCGGCTGTCAGCTGTATCCGGGTTCCGTCCTGGATGCGCTGCGCCCATTCGCTGAGGTCCGATTCCGTGATCTTCCCGTCGTAGCGCGCGAACAGCTGTTGGAGTGCTGGGCGGATCGCGTCGAGCGGCGCGCCCGTGTACTGCTGGCGCAGCTGTTCGAGCTCTGCTGTCTGCTCGGCGGCTACCTTCTCCAATGCCTCCTGCGCGATGCGCTTGAAGGCCTGGTCATCGAACTCGAAACTGCTCATGTGATGCTCCCGTCGGTGGTTGCGAGTGTAGGAGCAACGTCGGACATCGCCCTTCCGCCGGAAACCGAGAGAGTCCCGGTTAGATGGGGTCGCCCATCGCTTCCAGCGCGGCGCACACGAGGCCTCCACGGGCCGCTGACGTGTCGCGTGTGGGTCGCCGAGGTCACCAGCGAGAAGAGCCCGTAGACCGCCGTACTTCGCGCCGCGGCAACAATGCAGCTACTGGCTGGTCTCTCGGCGCTGCTCGAACGCTGGAAGATAGAAGCATGTATGACGAGTACGACGAAGAGCTTGACTCAGATGACTGGACCCGAGACGAAGCCCTGATGTTCGCACCGAAGATGGCCAACGACGAGTACGTCGATGGGCTTGGTCGTCAGATCTTCTCCCTTCTCGACGGAGCATTCCCGGGGCAGGTTCAAGTCGCCAACGTGATGTTCGAGCGAGGGAACTACACGATCCAAGAAGGCTTTGCGGATGAAGCAGCCGAACACCAGTTCGCAGCCAAGGCGTTCCCCGTATTGAAGCAAGAGATAGTTCGACAGGTCAGGGGCCTCGGAGCCCTGCCCGGCGACTGGACTGTTCGCTTCGAAGTGGACGGTTCTACCTCTCGGCAACGAGGAGCCGACACAGACCCGTACGCCGCTGTCAGCGTGCTCGTCGTTGAAGGTCCGCGAGACCCTGACTTCGATTGATCCTCCGAGACGGCACTGCGGCGGCGGGTCTGTGAACCCGCCGGCCAGTGAACGCGCACCGAATCCCGGAGCCATCCCTCGCACGGTTATCGTCTGAGCCATGACAGAAGAGTCGCCGTCCACCACAATCGCTCTCGTCCCACCGTCCCTCGTCCCCCTTGCCCCGTTGCCTCCGACGGACCGGGAGACGTACATCTCCGACACGGCGATGGAGCTGCAGAAGACGGGCGGCAGGCCCGATTCCACCGGGGCGTTCGTCTTCTTTCACCTTGGGCCCGAGTGGGTGGATCGCATCACGGAGATCATGGGACGCGTCGGTTCCGCAGGTGAGCAACTCGCGATAGCCCTCGCCACGAACAGGGACGCGCGCCGGTGGACCGCCCCTGACGCGTCCGGGATGGATGTGCAGTTCGCGACGATGGCGGTGCGGGCGCAGGCAGAGATGACGGCTATGTGGACGCTCAGCGCCGCTCATGGTCTGGCGAACGCGCTCGTGCGCCTATTGTTGCTGGACGCTGATGCGGCGAAAGTCCTCACCGACGCACGTCCGAACGCGAAAGGGTTCCCACCGTTCAGCGAAGACCAGGCGGCGTGGGTCTCGTTCGAGCCCACCATCATGAAGGTGGCCAGAAGAGCGGCAGCGGCGTCCCCGTCGCCGGCGGTGGTCGTCGCAGCAAGGGCGCTGTCTTCGCTCTTCGGTGACAAGCGGTGGGATGACCTACTCGATCTGCGGAACGTGGGCTTTCACCGATGGCGGCCGCAGACGGTCGACGGCGGAACTCCGAAAGCGTCCTCCGTAACAATCTCCGCCACCTCACGCTCCATCAGCGTCGGCGTGGGACCCTCCAATGTGGCGCCCGACATCGAGACGACGTTGAAGATCGCCGAGGCAGGCTTAGACATCTTCGCCAAGGCTGCACGAACGTTCGACGAGTGCATCCATGCCGCCATCAACGAACTCAGCGGTAAGGAGCTCTTCCAGATCTGACAATGGGAGGCCGCTCATCCTGTGACGGTCGGTGAAACCGGGAGCTCAACGCGCGCAATACCGCGAGCGATCCGGAACCGAAGCCCCGGTACGCCGGCCACTGGCGGATTGATGGCCAGCGGCCGATTCAATCGAAAAGGCTGCCGAATGCCGTCGCCGCCGACTCCTCGATAATGCGGACACGTTCTTCACGACCGGGTATCGTGTCGTGCCGCAGCCCCGCGACAGTGTGCCCGAACCACTCGCTGCCGGACTTCTCGAGGGCTTCGAGGTCGCGGGGGTTTCGGGTCGGATCGACAACCAAGAGCCGGCGGGAGCCGTCGTTCGCCGCCCATCGGTCCAGCGCGACATCGACATGGACGTCTCGGAACCCGTAGCCGACGGTCACTACAAGAGCGCTGTCTTCGAGGAGCTCGGAGAACGCGCTGAGCAGTGCGGGCATCGTCCCATCCTGGGTGAGCTTGTTCTCCAGGCCGAAGCGCAGGTCGGAGAAGATCCCGCTCCCGTTGAAACGGAGCTCCGCCTCACGCGACATCGTCTTGAGTCCACTACGCGGGATCGGCCCGCCCCCTAGAACCACGGAGTGCCAGTCCAACGATCCATGGAGCTTCAACAATGGGGTAGCGTCGCGAGGGATCGGCCACTTGAACGCGCCTTCCCAGTCGTCTGCCCCCGTCGCGACGAGGGCGCCGCAGGCTTCGGCGGCAGTCTCCACGAGCGTGTCGAAGTTCAATGTCGCGATCCCGACGATGTCGGCGCGGACCAGCGAGTCGAGGTACGCCGTCGGCGCGTTGACGGAGTGGTTGCGCAGAGACGCGACGGCGACGTCGAGGATGTTGAACTGGACCGTCTCGATGGACTTCGCGGTGACGATGTCCGGTACGTTCAAGAGGCCTGCCCATGTCGACTGCTCGACGAGCACGTGCCGCAGATCGTCGAGAGAGCGCCACAGCTGTTCGACGTCAATGGCGTCCTGGTCCACATGCGCTCTTACGAACTCCCAGGTCCGAGGTTCCCTCGACCGCTCGTCGAGCGTGTCGAAGACGATCTTCGTGAGATCCTTCGACATCGGAAGACCTGCCGGAACAGAGGCACCCGCGCCGAGGAGCACCGTGATCTTTCCGGACGCCTCAGCGACCCATTCGTGCACGCACTACTCCTGTTCCCTGGGCTGGTGCAGGAGCCGCATGATGTCGGCAACCTCCTCTGGCCACAACGTCTGCAACATGTCCTCATGTCTGCTCACGGGTGAAGCGCCAGACACGAGGATTGTCCACTTTGTGGAAGTCGTCAATTGTCATCATGACACGCGGCGTCGCGCCGAGTGACCGACACGGGTGACGATCCAATGCGCATGCTCCGTCCCCTGCGGCAGGTCGGCCTCAAGCACACACGCCGGGCTAGCGCATGCGTCGGCGTGACCAGACATTCTTTCGCCGACTCTCCACGGGCGCCTTCTCACTCATGACCTGCACATCGCCCGCAGCCCCTACCCGCGCACGCAGCGTGCGAACAGTAACGAGGGCGTCAGGAACCGCGTTCTTCAGCGGCGGTATCGGCACGCCGTCGCGACGAACGATCCCGCCGGCGTTCACCACCGCGCCTCCCGCATCGACCACGAGCCGAATGACTTGAAGAGTGCCGTCGTCGATGCGCGGGCTCGCCTCCCGCCACTCTTTCTCCTCGAAGTCACCAAGCGACCACGTCAAGCGACCGAGGCGGACATTGCCACGCCACGCCCACCAACCCTTGTCACCGTCGAAGCGCACGTCGACCACATCGCCGATCCGGATCGTCGCGACGGCCTCTCGGTCCACCGACCGCTCATACATCTTGTTGACGAGGTTGTAACCGGCCGCGCGGAGCTGTGCTGTGGCGTCAGGAAGCACGCGTACGCCGATGTGCGTACTGCCGTCCTTGTTCGGTCCGCTGAGGATCTCCCAGCGCCCCAAAGCCCTTCTCACGACCTCAGCGCAGCCACGACGCGAGCGACGAGCTCCTCCGCGAGCGCATCGCTGTTCTGGGCGATGCCTTCCCCGCGGACGGTATCGGGCATTGGCGTCGGGAACCGGTCTTCGAATCCCATTCCCATCGACGCGGAGTTCCGTGAGCCGACGATAGAAGCGTCACCCACCATCAGCGACCTCGAGGGGTGGATGCGTGCCGTGATGCCGTATCTCTCGGCGACGGGAAGGTCCACGCTCATCAGCAGCTGCACCACCCGGGCTACACGCGCCCGGATCTGGGAGGGGTCAAGCACCCCGCCCAGCATGTCGTGCGGCAGCGTGATCCACGCTGTCCGCTGCCCCTGACGGGTTACCAGGAGCCCGGCCGCATCGTCCCCCTCCACCCGCGCATACGCGACGTCCGCCGTAAACCCGTTGTCCACCGCGCCAGCCTGGGCGAATAGCCCCGCCGACCGCCCAGTCACGACGAACTCGTTCGCCACCGCCTCCAACTGACCGAGGAGCAGCGACTGAGTCTCCGCAGGCACTAACGAGACCTCCAAGGCAACGTACACGTCGTCTCGGTGATGCCGCGGCAATACCGCTTCACGGGCCATAGACGTCATCGTGGACCCTGCGGGCGCCCAGTTAAGTCCGCCAGCGGGCGTCACGCGTGCAGGTGATGCTGTCTTCGGTTCGACGCCAGGGAATGCAGGTTCGTTGGCGGGCTTGCTGCGTCCGGGCTCGACAGCGGCGATGAGCGCGGCCGCTGCATCCTCGCGGCTCAGGCCGACAAGCTTCACGTAGACGATCTGGCTGAGGAGACCGTCGAGATGGGTCGGCTCGATGAGCACGGGAATCACGTTCCGGTTCAGCCCCTGCGGATCCTTCGCGAAGCCGGCGGCCCACTCCGAGGCTGCCATTCCGCTCTCAAGGAACGCAGGTGAAAGCACGAGCAAGGTCTTCTTCGCGGTGGACGCTGCCCTGTTCATCTCCAGAACGAAATTGCTGCCCGCCTTGAAGTCCCACTTCTGGAACACGACCTTGTGTCCTGCAGCCTCCAGCTGCCAGGCGATCCACTCTGCCCACCCGGAGTCCGCCTCGGTGTAGCTGACGAAGAAGTCTGGGGTGTCATCGACTGCGCTCATGCCCCTGATCTTCGCAGAGGTAATCACTCGAACGCGTCCGTGTCCCGAGCGAAGCACGTCAGCACCGACGTCGCGTTCATGATGGCGAGCACCGCGTTGATCCGCGAGTACTGATGCGAGGTCACAGCGTGCGTGGTCGCGTTGCGGTGGAACGCGTTGTGTCGCTCATGAACCGTGTGCTCACCCCTCATCAGGGTGAACGAGGGTCGCAGCGCGAGCTGCAACCTCCAGCTGCGCTCCTCAGCCAGCTGCCTGCTGTACTCGGGGTTGAGCATGCTGCCCATCGTTCGTCCCAGCGCAGCCCGACTGAACCCACTCAGGAGTGTGTCGAGCACGTTGGTCGCGAGAGCCTGGGCCGCCTCGACATGTCCGTCCTGAAACGCGCGTACGGCGCGCACAATCGTGTCCGCGAGGAACAGCGGGCGTCCACCGAGCGGAAGGGACGACACGACGTTCGCACACGTGGTGACGATCCCTCGACGGTTGTTACTGATGACCCGGCGACGCGCCTGAGCGTCTGGTGCGTCCAGGAGCAGGATGATGACGCGTCTGTTGGGCACCCACGCGAGCGGAATGCCTTCCGAGAGGATCTGGAAGACGTCCTGCTCGATCTCGTCGACATCGACTCTCACACCCCGCCAGTTCGACGGCAGGTGAAGCTGCAGACTGGCGAGGTTGGGCAGCCAGGACGGAATCGACTTCAGGATGGTGGAGTCGAACTGCTTCATCACTGAGGCGGCGAGGTTGTCCACCGCCCTCGACATCCGCTCGGTGAGGTTCGCGGAGATGCTGTTCGCAAGGAGCTCAGGCATCTTGAACGACGGCATCTGGGAGGCCAGTTGTGCGGTGACCGAATCGGTGAGGAGGGATTCTCGCAGCCCGAGGACCTCCGGCGTAAGCATCCGCGAAAGGTTGTCGAGAGTCGCGGAGAGGCCGAGGCTGTCCAGAGTCGGCAACCGCGGCACGATCTTGTCTAGGAAGCCCGGCGGCATCGTGATGATGGGCGCGGCGATCTTGCCGGAGTCGATGAGGGCTTGGAAGTGAGCCACGTCGTCGTCGAGGTCATCATCGAACTCCACCTCCACGAGCGGGTTCGCGGCGCTTGCGTCCGAAGAGTCGCGCTCATTCATGAACTAAGCGAAGCACACGACGCCGACACCGGCGCGTCAGTCGTGCACGGCGAGCTCGCGAGCAACGCGCTGTTGATGCTCCCCAGGGAGGCCCAACTTCTCCATCAGGACGAGAGTCAGCACTCCAGTCGTCATCTGCTCCAGCGTGAACGGATTCGTGTCCAATGTGTGGTTGCCCGTGTGCGCAAGAGTGTTCCGCGCCGCGACGACATCGTCAACCCAGGTCTCAACGTCCGGAACGACGAGGGAGCGAGCCGCGCGGTCCGGTATCCGAGTAAGAGCCCGCAAGCGCCTGCGGAACGACATTCGGTTCGCCAACGCGCTGTCCACCCAAGCCCGCTCGTCCTCATCCTCCACCGCGTCGAGCACCTTCGCTCGGAGCACCTCGAAGTCCTCGTCCGCCATGTGGGTCGTCGTATCCGAAAACGCGGCATGGAACCCTTCCGCAGCGATGGCGCTCAGCAGCAACCGGGTCTCGGTATAGCCGGGGCGGGCGTACTGCATCCCGAAGAACACGTTGCATGCCGTCGCGGCGTCCTCGCGGAGCGTTAGCCACGCAGGGATGACGTCCTCGAACGCGATGTCGTTGCATGTGAACCGAAACTCGTAAAACGACGTCCCCTCGACATCAGGGGATGCAGTGTGGATCCGTCGTCCATAAGCCTCAACGGTCGCCGGCATCTCGACGAATCGCTCCAAGGTGTCACCTGCCGCAGGCTCAGTATCCGTCGCGACGGTGAACAGGGTGCTGACGAGGCCACAGGCTTCCCCGGAGGCCAGGGTCATCAAGTCCGACAGGTGCTGGATCAGGCCGTTGAAAGCGTCAACCGCGACCGGTTCCGGCGGGGTCAGATGCAGGTACGGGGTGACAGACGTGGACACCGTCGTGCTCGCCCGCGACTCCACGGATCTGAAGGAATCTGCGTGGGAGCGCGCGGTAACTGTCCACTCCCCGTAGTGAGCGGTCGACTCGAGCCCAGAGACCGCGGCGACCAGGCCTGGTCGGTCCTCATCGACCATACGGTTCACGACGGGGGCCGCGAGGAAGCCCGTCAGGTTCTCCAGGCTGACCCGCGCGCCGCTGAAGATCGCTTCCTCAGGATGGAAGTGCGCCCCGACGTACGCCCGCCGGGCATGAAGGCGTTGAAACTCCCCACCCGGACCAGGCCCAAGGCCCCGCTGAATGAGCGAGAAGCAGTGGGTCAGCGTGACAGGGATACCCTCCGCGACGCCCCAGATCACTGGGACCGTGTCATCGAATCGCATCAGCGACCCCGAGAGGTCGAGCCGGACCGAACCATCGACATGGATGACGAGGCGCCCCATTACGTGTGGCTGCCCCTCCTTGAACCACCACTGCCCATACAACTCTCGCGCCAGATCAGTCACGTGCTCATTCTGGAGGGCGCTTCAGACGTTTGGTGTATCCGCTGCCGAACAGGGGCACCCGTGCACAACGTGCTGGAGGGACTTCTCGCGCTCGCGGGTTATAGGCCAAAAGGAGTGGATGGTTTCTTGGTCTAGCGGCGTGATCATGCGGTGAGATCGGGTTTGTCATGGTCTGCGAGGCTTACTCGTGGATCTTCCCTCGAACTCGACGACCTGCATGGTATGCGGCGGTCATCTGGTGAAGAACGGCCGGCACCGATCCGGGACACAACGGTGGCGGTGCCCGTCATGCGGCGCATCGTCCGTGCGTCGGCGCCCTGATGTGACCCGGCGTGAACAGTTGCGCCGGTTCGTGACGTGGCTGACCGGGAAGCAGACCCAGGCCGAGATCGACGGCACGACGACAGGACGGACGTTTCGCCGCGAGATCGCATGGTGCTGGGCGCTGGAGCCGCGATTGCCGCCCGCGACCGAGATCCATCACGCCGTCCTCGTCGACGGGTTCTGGGTGAGCGGATGGTGCCTGCTGATCGCGCTCAGCGACACGGGCCGTGTCCTCGCCTGGCAATGGTCCGGAGGCGAATCCGTCGCCGCCTGGAAAGCACTCCTCGAACAGGTCGCAGCGCCCGGCGTCCTCGTCTCAGACGGTGGCAGCGGCCTCCCGACCGCGCTGGCCGTGTGCTGGCCCGAGACCAAGCACCAACGCTGCCTGTTCCACCTGCAGATGAACGTGTCCCGGCACCTGACACGCAACCCGAGAACCGACGCCGGGCGCGCCCTGCGCGCCCTCGTGATGCGCCTCAGCGACATCCATGACGAAGACGCAGCGATCGCCTGGCGGCTGAAACTCGAGGTCCGGTGGAAGGCCTTCGGGCACCTCACCCGGGAAAGGACGATGTTCCGCAACGGACAATGGGGCTTCACCCACGATCGCCTCCGCAAGGCCTGGCAGCTGATCCGTCACGTCTCCCGCAACGAGACCCTGTTCACCTGGATCACCTACGGCAACCCCCGCACAACATCACCATTGGAAGGCGGGATCAACAGCCAGATCCGTGACGTCCTGCGCCGACACCGCGGCCTCAGCGAACAACACCAAAAACGCGCCGTCGAATGGTTCCTCGCCCTCCACGAGCTCCCGCTCGACGAGGCCATCGCCCTCGCCAAACCCGCCCCGACGCCAAGCCCGCAGACAGAACCCAACGAAACGAGCAACACCGCCCCCTACGGCACCGGCCTCGACCCAGCCGAAGGCCTCTGGACCCGATCAGGATGGGCAGGACACGGATGACACACCCGACCCCATCCACTCTTTCTGGCCTATAACCCCCGGATACGGGGACCGATTCGCGTCGAAAACGAGGAAAGCCACCGGATTCTCGGTGGCTTTCCTCTTGTGACCTGGCCTTCTGAGATACGAGAACAAAATCCTCGAGATCCGGGAATGGCCCAACGTGGCAAGTGAGGGATTCGAACCCCCGAAGCTTACGCGGCTGATTTACAGTCAGCTCCCTTTGGCCGCTCGGGCAACTTGCCAGTGCACACCCGTCCGGCTTTTCCAGCCAACCGGGGGCGCGAGTATCAAGCATACCCGCCCACGGCACCGGCAAGAAATCGACGGCTCAGCTGCCGAACACGCCCCGGTCGGCCTCTGCCAGCGACTCCGGCGTGCGCAGCAGACCACCCTCGGCACGCACGGTCGCCGCAGCGATCAACATCGCCCTCTCGACCAGCTCCTGCCAGCCGTCTGCGGTCTCCGGCTCGCCGGCCGCGAGACCCGCCGTGATGGCGGCGAGCGTGGCATCCCCCGCGCCTACCGTGTCGACGATCGGGCCGGGAAGCACGGAGATCGGGGCCGTGAACGTGCCCGCATCCGTCTCGAGCACGGCCCCGTCGGGGCCTGCTGTCGCGAGCACGGCGGTCGCACCCAGGTCGCGCAGACGCGCGCGCAGCGTGTGCACGTCGCCGTCATACAGCAGTGCTGCGTCGTCGGCGCCGACCTTGACCAGCGCCGATCGTCCGACGAGGTGCTCGAAGCCGCGGATGAACCGCACGCGGTCGGACATCATGCCCGCTCGCGGGTTCGGGTCCACAGCCAGCGGCGCATCTCCCAGGGCGTCGACGAGCGCGTCGACCTCTTCGTGCACGTCGAACGGGAAGCAGCTGATCGCGACGATCCCCGCCCCGGCGATCGCAGCGCGCGCCTCGTCGCCGTATCGGATGCTGCGCCGCTGCGCCGCCTCGTTGAACACGTACTCCGGCTCGCCGCCGGGACCGCGCGTGACGATGGCCCTGGACGACCCGCGTGGCGCCTCGCTCTGGATGAGCGTGACGTCGTGGTCGGCCAGGTACCCACGGATGTGATCGCCGGGCTCGTCGTCGCCGACCATCGCGATGAGGGTGGTCGGGATGCCGAGCCGCCGCAGCCCCACGGCGACGTTCAACGCCGCGCCGCCGACCAACTCGCGCACGCCGTGCTCATCACGGATCTCGTCGATCAGGGCATCGCCGATCACCACGGCCCCGGCGCTCACGCCTTGCTCCTCGAAGTCATGCGCCCATTCTTCCCCACACCACCAGAGCGGCGGCACGGTTGTGACGGAGAAAAGCGGTACTTTGGCGCCATGAAGACGCGATTCGCGTTCGCCGGTGCCGCAGCGCTGCTCGCACTGGTGCTGTCCGGATGCGGCGGAGCCGCCGATCCTGTGGCATCAAACGCGCCAGCAGCATCAGCATCCGCCTCGTCGGAGAGCACGACATCACCGCAGCCGACGGCATCCAGCGATCCGGATGCCGCGACGGTACCGATCCCCACCGACTGTCGCGCCATCCTCGCCCCGGCCGTCCTGGCCGAGCTCGACGGAATCCCCCTCAACGATCCTGCCTTCGACCCGAGCGGCTCGCTGGAGGACGGCTCGCTGCGCTGCGTCTGGGCCGACCCCGGCGCCGACACCACCAGCCTCGTCACCGAGATCATGGGGCTCGGGCGGGAGTCTGCGATGGAGCTGCTGAACGCCCTCGCGGACGACGACGGGTTCACCTGCTACGCCCCCGACGGCGGCACCCGCTGTGAGAAAACGTGGGAGAACGAGCAGTATCCGGTCACCGACGGTCGCACCCTGTTCTGGCGTGACGGGGTGCTCATCGACACGCGGTACTCCAACCTCGCGCCGTCGGGCTACACCGCATCGATCGTCGAGTACATGTTCCCGTCGCCGCAGCCGACCGCCACGCCGAGCCCGACGCCCTGACGACCCGGTCCAGGTACGGCTGAGGCCCCGAGTTCCGAAGAACCCGGGGCCTCAGTCAGACACCTATCGATCAGTTGTAGGTGCCGGGGGTGATGTCGTCGGTCGAGAACGCGTCGAAGTCGACGTAACCGAAGTCACCGTCGGCGTACGCACCGTCGGATGCGAAGATCCGGTTCGGGTAGCGCTCGCTCTTTGCCTCTTCGGTCGCCTCGACCGTGATGTCACGGTACTTCGACAGACCGGTTCCGGCCGGGATGAGCTTACCGATGATGACGTTCTCCTTGAGACCGACCAGCGGGTCGCGCTTGCCCTCCATGGCGGCCTGCGTGAGCACGCGGGTCGTCTCCTGGAAGGATGCGGCCGACAGCCACGACTCGGTCGCCAGCGACGCCTTGGTGATACCCATCAGCTCCGGACGACCCGACGCGGGACGCTTGCCCTCAGACACAGCCTCGCGGTTGATCGTCTGGTAGCGCTTCAGATCGACCATCTCACCGGGCAGCAGGGTCGTGTCGCCGTGGTCGACGACGGTGACCTTGCGCAGCATCTGGCGCACGATGACCTCGATGTGCTTGTCGTGGATCGGCACACCCTGCGAGCGGTACACGCCCTGCACACCGCCGACGAGGTACTTCTGCACCTCGCGGGCACCCATGACACGCATGACCTCCTTGGGGTCGAGCGTGCCGACCTGCAGGGGCTGACCGACGGTGACGTGCTGGCCGTCCTCGACGAGAAGCGTCGCACGCTTCAGCACCGGGTAGACCACCTCTTCGTCGCCGTTGTCGGGCGTGAGGATGACCTTCTTGGCCTTCTCGTTCTCTTCGATCGTGATGCGGCCATCGGCCTCGGCGATCGGGGAGGCCCCCTTGGGGGTACGCGCCTCGAAGAGCTCCTGCACACGGGGCAGACCCTGGGTGATGTCATCCGCCGATGCCGAACCACCGGTGTGGAAGGTACGCATCGTCAGCTGGGTACCGGGCTCACCGATCGACTGAGCGGCGATGATGCCGACGGCCTCACCGATGTCGACGGTCTTGCCGGTCGCGAGCGAGCGGCCGTAGCACTGCGCGCAGACACCGACGGCCGAGTCGCAGGTGAGCACGGAGCGCACCTTGATGGACTCCACACCCGCCTCGACGAGCTTGTCGATGAGCACGTCACCCACGTCGTCACCGGCGGAGGCGAGAACCTCGCCGGCCTCGTTGACGACATCGGCGGCCAGGGTACGGGCGAACACCGAGTTCTCGACGTTCGCGTCGCGGACCAGCTCGCCGGCCGAGTTCGGCGCGGCGATCGGCAGCTCGAGGCCCTTGGTCGTGCCACAGTCCTGCTCGCGGATGATGACATCCTGCGAGACGTCCACCAGACGACGGGTCAGGTAACCCGAGTCGGCGGTACGCAGAGCGGTGTCGGCCAGACCCTTACGGGTACCGTGCGTCGCGATGAAGTACTCCGCCACCGACAGACCCTCGCGGTACGAGGAGATGATCGGACGGGGGATGATCTCACCCTTGGGGTTGTTCACCAGACCACGCATACCGGCGATGTTCCGGATCTGCAGCCAGTTACCACGGGCGCCCGAGGACACCATGCGGTTGATGGTGTTGTCCTGCGGGAAGTGCGCCTTCATTGCGGCCTGGACCTCGTCGGTCGCCTCGGTCCAGATCTTGATGAGCTCCTGGCGACGCTCGGCGTCGGTGGTCAGACCCTTGTCGTACTGCGACTGGACCTTCGCGGCCTGCTTCTCGTAGCCGGCGACGATCTCCGCCTTGTTCGGCGGGGTGAGCACGTCGCTGAGCGCCACGGTGACACCCGAACGGGTGGCCCAGTGGAAGCCGGCGTCCTTGATGCGGTCCAGCGTTGCCGCCGTCTCGACCTTGGGGTACTCCTCGGCCAGCTTGTTCACGATCTGCGAGAGCTTGCCCTTGTCGGCCACCTCGCGCACGAAGGGGTAACCCTTCGGGAGCGCGGCGTTGAAGATCGCCTGACCCAGCGAGGCGTCGACGAGCCCGTGACGCTCGTAGCCCTCCGGCGCCTCTCCCTCGAGGAAGGTGAGGCCGGGGACGCGGATGCGGACCTTCGCCTGCAGGTCGAGGGAGCCCTCGTCCTTGGCGAGGATCGCCTCGGAGACCGAGCCGAACGCACGACCCTCACCGGCAGCGCCTTCCCTGACCGTGGTCAGGTGGTGCAGACCGATGATCATGTCCTGCGAGGGCAGGGTGACCGGACGGCCGTCAGACGGCTTGAGGATGTTGTTCGAGGCGAGCATCAGCACGCGGGCCTCGGCCTGAGCCTCGACCGACAGCGGCAGGTGCACAGCCATCTGGTCACCGTCGAAGTCGGCGTTGAAGGCCGCGCAGACGAGCGGGTGCAGCTGGATGGCCTTACCCTCGACGAGCTGCGGCTCGAAGGCCTGGATGCCGAGACGGTGCAGGGTGGGTGCACGGTTGAGCAGCACAGGACGCTCGCGGATGATCTCCTCGAGCACGTCCCAGACCTCGGGACGGGTGCGCTCGACGGCACGCTTGGCGGCCTTGATGTTCTGCGAGTGGCCGAGGTCGATCAGACGCTTGATCACGAACGGCTTGAAGAGCTCCAGAGCCATCTGCTTGGGCAGACCGCACTGGTGCAGCTTCAGCTGCGGGCCGACGACGATGACCGAACGGCCCGAGTAGTCGACGCGCTTGCCGAGCAGGTTCTGGCGGAAACGACCCTGCTTACCCTTCAGCATGTCGCTGAGGGACTTCAGGGCACGGTTGCCGGTACCGGTGACGGGGCGACCACGGCGGCCGTTGTCGAACAGTGCGTCGACGGCCTCCTGCAGCATGCGCTTCTCGTTGTTGACGATGATCTCGGGGGCACCGAGGTCGATCAGACGACGCAGACGGTTGTTGCGGTTGATCACACGGCGGTACAGGTCGTTGAGGTCGGAGGTCGCGAAGCGGCCACCGTCGAGCTGCACCATCGGGCGCAGCTCCGGCGGGATCACCGGAACGACGTCGAGCACCATGGCGGCCGGGCTCATGCCGGTCTCCAGGAACGAGTTGACGACCTTGAGACGCTTGATCGCGCGGATCTTGCGCTGACCCTTGCCCTCGGCGATCTGCAGGCGCAGCGACTCGGCCTCGGCGGCCAGGTCGAAGCTCTGCAGACGACGCTGGATGGCCTCGGCGCCCATGTGGGCCTCGAAGTACTGGCCGAAGCGGTCCTGCAGCTCGTGGAAGACGTCGTCCTCGGGGCGTAGTGCGCCGACCTCGAGCGTGCGGAAGTCCTCCCACACGCGCTCGAGCTTGGCGATCGCCTCGTCGGCACCCTTGCGGATGAGCGACATCTCCTTCTCGGCGGCGTCCTTGACCTTCTTCTTGGCGTCGGCCTTGGCACCCTCGGCCTCGAGAGCGGCGAGCTCCTCCTCGAGACGCGCGAGACGCGAAGCGATGTTGGCGTCGCGACGGTCGGCGAGCGTCTTCAGCTCGAGGCGGATGTTGTTCTCCTGCGTGGCGAGGTCGCGGTGACGAGCATCCTCGTCGACCGAGATCACCATGTAGGCGGCGAAGTAGATGACCTTCTCGAGGTCCTTCGGGGCCATGTCGAGCAGGTAGCCCAGACGCGAGGGCACGCCCTTGAAGTACCAGATGTGGGTGACCGGGGCGGCGAGCTCGATGTGGCCCATCCGCTCACGGCGCACCGAGCTCTTGGTGACCTCGACGCCACAGCGCTCACAGACGATGCCCTTGAAGCGGACACGCTTGTACTTGCCGCAGGCGCACTCCCAGTCGCGGGAGGGCCCGAAGATCTGCTCGCCGAAAAGGCCGTCCTTCTCGGGCTTCAGGGTGCGGTAGTTGATGGTTTCAGGCTTCTTGACCTCGCCGTAGGACCATCCGCGGATGTCATCTGCGGTGGCCAGGCCGATCCGAAGCTCATCGAAAGTGTTTGACTCGAGCACTAGTTCTCCTGTGTCGGAAATTCTTTTTGAGAAATCGGGGCTTCGACGGGCTCAGCAGCCGCTCGGGGCGCTGAGCCTGTCAAAGGGTCAGATCTCGTCGATCGAGGCGGCCTCGAAGCGGCTGGAGATGTTGATGCCGAGCTCTTCCGCTGCGCGGAAGGCCTCGTCGTCGGTGTCGCGGAGGTTCACCGTCGTACCGTCGGCCGAGAGCACCTCGACGTTCAGGCAGAGCGACTGCATCTCCTTCATGAGCACCTTGAACGACTCGGGGATGCCCGGCTCCTGGATGTTCTCGCCCTTGACGATCGCCTCGTAGACCTTGACGCGGCCGAGGATGTCGTCGGACTTGATCGTGAGGAGCTCCTGGAGCGCGTATGCGGCGCCATAGGCCTCGAGGGCCCACACCTCCATCTCACCGAAACGCTGTCCACCGAACTGCGCCTTACCACCGAGCGGCTGCTGGGTGATCATCGAGTACGGACCGGTCGAGCGCGCGTGGATCTTGTCGTCGACGAGGTGGTGCAGCTTCAGGATGTACATGTAGCCGACCGAGATCGGAGCCGGGAACGGCTCACCGGAGCGGCCGTCGAACAGCTGGGTCTTGCCCGAGCTGTCGATCAGGCGCACACCGTCGCGGGTCTCGCGGGTCGAGTCGAGCAGACCGGAGATCTCCGCCTCGCTCGCGCCGTCGAACACGGGGGTCGCGACCTTGGTGTTCGGGGCGACGTCGCGGGCGTGCTCGGGGAGCTTCGCGGCCCACTCCGGGTTGCCCTCGACCTTCCAGCCCTGCTTGGCGATCCACCCGAGGTGGGTCTCCAGCACCTGACCGAAGTTCATTCGACCGGGGATACCGAGCGGGTTGAGCACCACGTCGACCGGCGTGCCGTCCGACAGGAACGGCATGTCCTCGACGGGGAGGATCTTCGCGATGACACCCTTGTTGCCGTGGCGGCCGGCGAGCTTGTCACCCTCGGTGATCTTGCGCTTCTGAGCGATGTAGACCACGACGCGACGGTTGACGCCCGAGCCCAGCTCGTCGTCGCCCTCTTCGGCGTTGAACTCCTTGACGGCGATGATCGTGCCCTGCTCACCGTGCGGCACCTTCAGGGAGGTGTCACGGACCTCGCGGCTCTTCTCGTTGAAGATCGCGCGGAGCAGGCGCTCCTCGGCGCTCAGCTCGGTCTCGCCCTTCGGCGTGACCTTGCCGACGAGGATGTCGCCGGGGCGAACCTCGGCACCGATGCGGATGATGCCGCGCTCGTCGAGGTCCTTCAGCAGCTCGGGGCTCACGTTGGGGAGGTCACGGGTGATCTCCTCCTTGCCCAGCTTGGTGTCGCGCGAGTCGACCTCGTACTCCTCGATGTGGATCGAGGAGAGGGTGTCGTCCTTCACGAGCTCCTGGCTGAGGATGATCGCGTCCTCGAAGTTGTGACCCTCCCACGGCATGAACGCCACGAGCAGGTTCTTTCCGAGGGCGAGCTCGCCGTTCTCGGTCGCGGGACCATCGGCGATGACCTCGCCGACCTCGACACGCTCACCGGCGGAGACGATGACGCGCTGGTTGTACGAGGTGCCCTGGTTGGAGCGGTCGAACTTGCGCAGGTAGTACTCCTGCGTTCCACCCTCGTCGAGCATGACCACGACCTTGTCGGCCGAGACCTCGCTGACCACACCGGCCTTGAGCGCGGTGACCACGTCACCGGCGTCGATGGCGGTGTAGCCCTCCATACCGGTGCCCACCAGCGGCGAGTCCGAACGGAGCAGCGGCACAGCCTGACGCTGCATGTTGGCACCCATGAGGGCCCGCTGGGCGTCGTCGTGCTCGAGGAAGGGCACGAGCGAGGTCGCCACCGACACCATCTGGCGCGGCGAGACATCGATGTAACCGATCTCCTCGGGGAGGAACAGGTCGACCTCACCGCTACCGCCCTTGGGGCGCGCGAGCACGTGGCTCTCGATGAAGCGGCCGTCCTTGTCGAGCGGCGCGTTGGCCTGCGCGATGTTGAAGTCGGCCTCTTCGGCTGCGGTCAGGTAGTCGATGTGCTCGGTGACCTTGCCACCATCGACCTTGCGGTACGGGGTCTCGATGAAACCGAACGAGTTGATCCGCGCGAAGGTCGCGAGGGCACCGATCAGACCGATGTTCGGGCCTTCAGGCGTCTCGATCGGGCACATGCGGCCGTAGTGCGAGGGGTGCACGTCGCGCACCTCGACGCCGGCACGGTCACGGCTCAGACCACCCGGGCCGAGGGCCGAGAGACGACGCTTGTTCGTCAGGCCCGCGAGCGGGTTGTTCTGGTCCATGAACTGCGACAGCTGCGAGGTACCGAAGAACTCCTTGATCGCGGCCACGACGGGGCGCACGTTGATCAGGGTCTGCGGGGTGATCGCCTCGATGTCCTGCGTGGTCATGCGCTCGCGGACGACGCGCTCCATGCGGGACAGACCGGTGCGGACCTGGTTCTGGATCAGCTCGCCCACCGCGCGGATGCGACGGTTGCCGAAGTTGTCGATGTCATCGACCGTGATCCGGATCTCGGCCTTCTTGCCCGAGCGGATGCCCTCGAACGTCTCGTCACCGCTGTGCAGACGCACGAGGTACTTGATGGTCGCGACGATGTCGTCGCGGGTCAGCACCGAGTCGGTGAGCGCGGCGTCGAGACCGAGCTTCTGGTTGATCTTGTAGCGACCCACCTTGGCCAGGTCGTAGCGCTTCGGGTTGAAGTAGAAGTTGTCCAGCAGCGAACGCGCGGCCTCGGCGGCGACCTGCTCGCCCGGACGCAGCTTGCGGTAGATGTCGCGGAGGGCGTCTTCCTGAGTGAGGATGGTGTCCTTCGCCAAGGTCTCCTCGATCGAGGGGTAGCCGGCGAACTCGGCGAGGATCTCCTCGCTGGACATGCCCAGCGCCTTGAGGAAGACGGTCACCGACTGCTTGCGCTTACGGTCGATGCGCACGCCGACCTGGTCGCGCTTGTCGATCTCGAACTCGAGCCACGCACCACGGCTGGGGATGACGCGCGCCGACACGATGTCCTTGTCGGACGTCTTGTCGGGGGTCTTGTCGAAGTAGACACCGGGCGAACGCACCAGCTGCGAGACGACGACGCGCTCGGAGCCGTTGATGATGAACGTGCCCTTGTCGGTCTGCAGCGGGAAGTCGCCCATGAAGACCGTCTGGGTCTTGATCTCACCGGTCTGGTGGTTCATGAACTCGGCCTCGACGTACAGCGGGGCGGCGTAGGTCTTGCCGCGCTCCTTGCACTCTTCGATCGAGTACTTCTCGGGCTCGAGGTACGGGTTCGTGAAGCTCAGCTGCATCGTCTCGCCGAGGTCTTCGATCGGGGAGATCTCCTCGAAGATCTCACCGAGACCAGAGATCTCTGCGACGTCGGTGCGGCCGGCCTTCTTGGCCTCTGCGACACGCGCCTTCCACGCGTCGTTGCCGACGAGCCATCCGAAGGACTCGGTCTGCAGCGCGAGAAGGTCAGGGACCGTCAGCGTGTCGGAGATCTTGGCGAACGAGAGGCGGGATGCTCCGCGTCCGTTCTTGTTGAGGGTGGTGGATGTGGATGCGTTGCGAGCAGCAGCCAAGGGAATAACCTCCGTTAGCCCACGCAGGGCTAGTCGATTCCTTGTCGTCAGTGGAGCGCGCTCAAAAGCTCAACATCTGCCGACCACCATATGAGGGCAGGGAGAAACGAGCGCAAGTTACCACTATACGCACAAAAGCGCGACATGGCAAGTGCAATCCTTGACCTTCGTCGCTTGCTGGGGTATTGCGCGCGCTGAAAGCCTAGCGCCGGTGGCATCCGTGCGCTCGTTAGGCTCGTTCCCATGGGACGAGCACGCGCACGCGACGCCGAGAATCCGCGGGCGCGGCTGGAACACGGTGGTATCGCCGAGGTTGCGGCGTCGGAGTTCACCACCGGCTTCGAGCTCGTCGTCGATGGCACTCCGCAGTCGCACGTCGATCTGGATGATCCGACCCACCTGCACTTCGAGTACATCGTGCGGATGGGCGCGGTGATCGATCAGGTCGGCGAGCCTGGTCGGCCGCTGACGGCCGTGCACCTCGGCGCCGGTGCCCTCACCATTCCGCGCTACGTCGAGGCGACGCGCCCCGGCTCGCGCCAGCAGGTCATCGAACTCGAGGCGCCCCTGGTGCAGTTGGTGCGCGAGTACCTGCCCCTCCCCCGCGGCGCGTCGATTCGCATCCGGATCGGCGACGCGCGCGCCGGGGTCGGCAAGCTCCCGGCGGCACTGCAGGGGCAGTGCGACCTCGTCGTCTCCGACGTCTTCTCCGGCGCGCAGACCCCCGCTCACCTGACCAGTGTCGAGTTCTACCGTGAGGTCGCGCAGCTGCTCGCGCCCACCGGCATCCTGCTGGTGAACATCGCCGATGGACCGGGCCTCGCGTTCGCGCGGCGGCAGGTCGCGACGGTGTCGGCGGTGTTCGCCGAGGTGGCGCTGCTCGCCGACACCCAGGTTCTCAAGGGGCGCCGTTTCGGGAACCTCGTCGTGGCGGCATCCGCCTCGCCGCTGCCCACGGAGTGGCTGCCGCGGATCCTGGCCGCCGGGCCGCATCCGGCGAAGATCGCGCAGGGCGACGAAGTGGCCGCCTTCGCGGAGGGGGCGCGGGTCGTGACGGATGCCGATGCCGTCGCCTCACCGCGGCCGGACGCGTCACTGTTCCTCCGCTGACCGCGCACCCGGGCATCCACTTGGCGGCGCCTGTGGCGTGGCTCAGGCGCAACCCGGATCCAGGAGGCAGACTGATCACACGCGCGGAGGGAGCATGCAGACGTGAGTTTTATCCAGGGTTACGACCCCGAGACGCTGCGTGAGCTGGTCGATCAGCGTGAGTGCGCGGCCCGCCTCGCCGAGATCGAGAATCAGCGCAGCCTGCCCGCCCTGCTGGAGCGCGTGTGGCTGCTGAAGGTGCTCGACCGGCTCGATGAGGCGCTGTCGCTGGCCGACGAGGCGGTGCGCCAGGCGCGCATGGCCGGTACGCGCAAGGACGTGCTGCGTGCCCGGGTGTTGCACGCCACCGTGCTGCAGTACCGCGGATCCCACGCGGCAGCCGAGCAGGAGCTCGCGACCTGCAGTGCCGAGGCCGAGGGGCAGCGCTGGGCGGGCATCGCCGCGTTCGCCTCCCAGCATCGCGGCAAGAACGCCCTCGAGGCCGGCGACTACGAGCAGGCACGGGAGAGCTTCAAGCAGGCGCTGTTCCTGCGCCGCGAAGCAGGTGCCGACGAGAAGGATCTCGAGACGGTGCTGCTGGCCATCGACACCGTCGAGCGGCTGCGCGTGCTGCAGCCCGTGTTCGTCTGAACCAGCGCTCGGCGGATGCCGGATGCCGGATGTCGGTGGTCCGTCCTAGTCTGTGCGCATGGCTGATCTTGATCGAGTGCGCACCTGGGGCGAGGCGCTGATCGGGCTGCACCTCGACGCCACCTGGTCGTTCGCGTTCGACAACGCCAAACGGCGGGCGGGCGCCTGCCACTATCAGTCCAAGCGCATCACCGTTTCGCGCTACCTCGCCGCCCGATTCGGCGACGATGAGATCCATCAGGTTCTGCTGCACGAGGTTGCGCACGCCCTCGCCGGCCACGCTGCCGCGCACGGTCAGGAGTGGAAGCGCATCGCGCGCGAGCTCGGCTATGTCGGCGGCACCACGCACACCGGTGAGACGGCGGTCGAGCTGGCGCCATGGATCGGTCAGTGCCCCTCAGGGCACATCGCCTACCGTCATCGCCGGCCGCAGCGCGCGATGTCGTGCGCGAAGTGCTCACGCAGCTTCGACCGGCGTTACCTGCTGGCGTGGACGCGGCGTGAGATCACGGCCGCCGACAGGATGGCGGCGACGCTGCCGCGGTGACCTCGACCCGGGTCACGCGACGTCGTCGGCCGGGTCGTCCGATGTGTGGGATGCCCGGCGCCGGCGCACGAGCAGCGCAATCACGCGCCATCCCAAGAGGAAGACGCCGAGAGTGATCGTGGCGACGATGATGAACGGCAGCTGCGCGGTGTCACCCGTGGCGATGCGCAGCAGCATCCCGCCTGCGACGGTCACGATCCACACGATCGCACCCCACGACAGCGACCACGGTCGGCGGGGGCGACGTGCGAGGCCCGCGGCGAGCAGGTGTCCGACGACGAGTGCGACGAGGAACGGCCACGCCGTGAGCAGGAATCCCGCGGGGTTCTCGTCGTGCGAGGCGCGGCCGATCACGGCGAACACCAGCACGAGCACGGCGTCGACGATGAGCGCGGGCAGGAACCTCATACCGCGAGCCTATGCCTGCCCGGCGAGGACCGGCGGAGCCATGCGGGGTGTCAGACGAAGGCGGTGAATCGACCGTCGCGGAGTTCGGGCACGACCTCGCTGCTGTCCAGTTCGGCGGCCTCGGCGACGGTGGCAGGGGTGATGCCCCGCTCCTGCATCCGGCTAGTCGAGGCCACGCCGATCTGCAGCTCGCGTCCGGAGCCGCTGGCGGTGAAGAGGTGACGCAGCGCCGGCCGCAGGCCGCGGAACGCCGTGGCTGCCGCGGCCGCCTCAGGCGAGCAGTGGTCGATGCCCACCGAGGTCAGTGCGTCGATGACGGCGCCGGCGGCGAGCTGATCCTCGACGGCGAAGCGGAGGGTGCCGTCAGGGGCGCGCTCCCCCGCGGCGATCACCGCGACCGAGGTGCGCGCCGCCCGGCGTTCCTGCACGGCGAGCACGGCCCGTGCGACAGCGGCCGCATTGCGCAGGCATCCGAGCAGCACGATGGCGCCCTCGCGCTGTGCGGCTCCGGCGGCATCCGCCCCGTTCGATGACCACACCCGCGCATCGTCAAGCGCGATCTCCGGGTGGGTGAGGACAGCATCCGTCATGGTCGACGAGAACCGCAGGGCATCGACGACGATGACGACATCGGCCGGCGCGAGCCGCGCGATCCCTTCCGCTCCCCACTCGTGGCGCACCTGATACGTGGACTGGTCGAACGGCGAGGCCATCCCTCCACCTTATGCCGCACCCGCCGGCGCGCCTCCCGGCATCCGCCTCCCCGGCATCCATGTCCCACTTTCCGCTGTACGTGTCCCACTTTCCGCGGTGCATGTCCCAATTTCTGCTGTAAAGAGGCCGGTTTGACAGCAGTTTTTGGGACATGGTCGGTTGGGGTCTGGGGGCCGGATGCCGGGGAGGCGGATGCCGGAGAGGCGGATGCCGGAGCATCCGCTCAGTCGGCGGCGAGCGCCTCGACGGGGGTGACCCGCGTGGCCAAGCGCGTCGGGGCGACCGCGGCGATGAGCGTGAGCACGGCCATCGCGGCCACTATCACCACGACGGGTGCCCACGGCACCGCGGGGTACACCAGGCCGGCCGGTTCGAAGTCGGGCAGCACCGGCACCGAGCCCAACAGCGACTGCGCCGCCACCCACCCGTAGCCGATGCCGAGCAGCAGTCCGACCAGCGTCGCGGCGACCGTCACGTGCACAGCCTCCAGCAGCACGGTCAGCCGCACCTGCGCACTGGTCAGGCCGATCGCTCTCAGCAACCCGAGCTCGCGCCGCCGCTGCACGACACCGATGGTCAACAGATTCACCAGTCCGACCGCGGCGATCACCGCCGACACGGCGACGAGCACCATCATCACGGTGGCGAAGACATCGACCGGCGCGAAGGCCGCCGCAGTCATGTCGCCTTCGACCTGACGCATCATCAGTGCCTTGGCCGACTCCATCGCCACAGCGAACATCGTCACCAGCGCGACCCCCATCACGACGCCGATCGCCATGCGGCTCGAACGTTCCGGGTGCCGCAGCGCGTTCTCCGCCGCCAGGCGTGCCGGCGCGCTCGCCCCGAACATCCGCCCGATCAGGCGCAGCACAGGCGGCATGATCACCGCGGCGCCGAGAGACAGGCCGGTGAACGACAGCAGGCCGCCGATGAACGCCACGACCACACCCAGGGGCGAGACCATCCCGATCATGACACCGAACCCCAGCATCCCGACACCGACGATCATCAGCAGCAGCGCGCCGACGTGCCGTGCCCGTCGCGAAGCGACCTCGTCATGGCGGCGCTCCACCGAACTTCCGATGGCTTCCAGGGGCGTGACGGTCAGCACGCGCCTGGACCCGATCCACGCCGCGAGCCACGTCGTCATCGCCACGCCGACGACAGGCAGAAGAATCCACGGCTGCACGAGCGAGAACGACTCGGGGGCGCGCTCCAGCATCCGATCGCCGATCGCGACGCCCGCGACCGACACGGCCAGGCCCACGACAAGACCGACCGCCGCACCGATCATTCCCACGATCAAGCCCTGGCCGGCGACCCGTTCGCGCTGCGACCGCGCCGAGGCGCCGAGCAGGCGGAGCAACGCGATCTGACGGATGCGCCCAGCGATGATCGTCGTGAACGTGTTTGCCGTGACGATCGCGGCAATGTACATCGCGAGGGCGACCAGCACCACCGACAGAATGGCCACCACCAGGGCGAGCATCTCGCTCCCGCCGATGAACTGATCGGCCTTCAGCATCGCGCCGATGTAGCCGGTCACCTCGACGAGGAACACTCCGAACGCCGCGGCGAGCACTGCGACGAGGACGCTCGCACCCATGCCCCGCTCGCGCAGCCAGGCCAGCGACCGCGTCCGCGCCGGCAGACCGGCATCGGCCACGACGGCGCTCACGACGCCAGCTCCGCAGCGAGCATGTACGCCGAGATCTCTTCGGCGCTGCGGCGAGGATGGTCAGCGACGAGATGCCCGTCACCGAGGAACAGCACCCGATCGGCGTGACTCGCCGCGATCGGGTCGTGCGTGACCATCGCGATCGACTGACCGTGCTCGCGACTGGCAGTGGCGAGCAGCTGCAGCACCTCGCGACCCGTGGCCGAGTCGAGGTTGCCGGTGGGCTCATCGGCGAAGACGAGGTCGGGGGCGGTGGCCAGCGCGCGGGCGATCGCCACGCGCTGCTGCTGACCTCCGGAGAGCTCGTGTGGACGGTGCCGCAGGCGTGTGCCGAGACCGAGCGCCTCGATGAGGCCGTCGATGCGAGCGCGTTCGATCGCGCTCGGCTGGCGCCCGTCGAGTTCGAACGGCAGCAGGATGTTGCCGATCGCGTCGAGCGTGGGAACAAGATTGAAGGCCTGGAAGATGAAGCCGACCCGGCGACGACGCAACACCGTCAGTTCGAGGTCGTTGAGCCCGGTGATCTCGGTGTCACCGATCCATGCACGTCCGGTGGTCGGGGCGTCCAGCCCGGCCATGATGTGCATCAGGGTCGACTTGCCCGAACCCGATGGGCCCATGATGGCGGTGAACTGTCCGCGGCGGATGCCAACGCTGACATCGTCGAGAGCACGCACCTCCCCTTCGCCGCTGCCGTATGTCTTGCCGAGGTGCTGCACGCGGGCCGCGAGGCCGAGGTCGGTAGTCGTGATCTCCATACTTCGACGCTACGAACCGGCATCCGTCGGTCGCGTCGCCCGCAGGTCGCAGGATGCTACGTCGCCAGGATGATCCGGTCTACATCCCTCAGACCATGTCCCAATTTCTGCTGCTAACCGGTGGTTTTGACAGCAGAAATTGGGACATGCTCTGCGAAAAGTGGGACACGTAGGGCGAAAAGTGGGACATGGATGCCGGGCGGGCGGATGCCCGAGGCGGATGCCGGGCGGGCGGATGCCGGGCGCCGGCAGCTCAGGCGAGGCCGTGTTCGAAGGCGAAGACCACCAGCTGCACGCGGTCGCGCAGGGAGAGCTTGGTGAGGATGCGGCTGATGTGCGTCTTCACGGTCGCTTCGCTGAGGTATTCGCGTGCCGCGATCTCGGAGTTCGACAGGCCCCGAGCGGCGAGCGCGAAGATCTCCTGCTCGCGGTCGGTGAGCGCGGCAAAGGCCGGCGGCACGGGCTTGGTCTGCTCGGTGAAGTGCGCAAACAGGTCGCGGGTCGCCGCGGCGGCGATCACGCTCGACCCCGCGTGCACCGTGCGGATCGCGGCGAGCAGGAATTCCGGCTCGGCATCCTTCAGCAAGAAGCCGCTGGCGCCCTGCTGGATGGCACGGGCCGCCGCCTCGTCGAGGTCGAAGGTCGTGAGCATGACCACGCGCGGGGCGGACGGCCGTGCCAGCAGCTCCGCCGTCGCGGTGAGGCCGTCCATCACCGGCATCCGAATGTCCATCAGCACCACGTCGGGCGTCGTGCGGGTGACGACCTCGAGCGCCTCCCGCCCGTCGCCGGCCTCACCGACCACATCCATGTCGGGCTGCGAGGCGACCAGCATCCGCACGCCGGCGCGGAACAGCGCCTGATCGTCGACGAGCACGACCCTGATCATCACTTCTCCTCGGGGATCCACGGTTCTGCCGAAAGGACCGCCGATGGACCGATCGGAAGCGACGCGCGCACCACGAACCGTGCCGCATCGCCCTCGGCCTGAAGCGTACCGCCCACAAGTTGCGCGCGTTCCCGCATTCCGATCAGGCCGTGACCACCGACTCCGGAGCGCTGATCTGTCACAGAGTTCGTCACCTCGAGATCGACCCGGTCGAGCCACCATGCGATGCGCACATCGATGTCGCCGTCACCGTGGCGTAGCGCGTTCGTGAGCGCCTCTTGCAGGATGCGGTACACGGCCAGCTGGATCGCTCCGGGTGGCTCGCCCGGTGGCATCGGGTCGATCGTGACCCGTGGTTCCGCCCCCGCCTGGCGCACATGGGCGAACAGCGTCTCCAGATCGGCGAGCGTCGGCTGCGGGCCCTCCCCCTGCCGGTGGCGCAGCTGGGTGAGCAGCATCCGCACGTCAGAGAGCGCCCCACGGGCGGTCTGCGCGATCGTCCCCAGCGCTTCCTGTGCGAGCTCGGGTTGGGTCGCGGCGGCGTACCGCGCGCCATCGGACTGCGCGATCACCACCGCGAGCGAATGCGCGACGATGTCGTGCATGTCGCGGGCGATGCGCACCCGCTCCTGCTCTTCGGCGGCGAGCGTCTCGGCCTGCACCTGCGCAAGCTCGGTGGCCCGGCCGCGCAGCACGACCCGACGCAACAGACCGGCGCCCCAGGCGAGGGCCAGCGACATGAGCACGGCCACACCGAACAGCCCGCCCAGCACGAGGGCCTGGATCTGTCGGTCGGTGTCAGGCGCGAAGCCATTGCCCTGCACGAGCACGATGTAGAAGCCCGCGAGGATGCCGCCGGCGAGCGCGGATGCCCCGCCGAGCCACAGCACCTTCCGGCTTCCCCAGGCGCCGGCGGCGAACAAGACGGTGAACACCGCGACATCGACCAGGCCCGGCCACATGCCACCGATCATCTGCAGCACCGCTCCGGCCCAGGCAACGCCGAGCGCGAGCGGCGGGCTCAGGCGGGCGATCGCGGCGGCCGACCACAGCACCAGCGCGACCACGACGTGGTGTTCGATCCGCATGGCGTCGTCGGTGATCCATCCACCGGTCGTGCCCGTCGTGCCTGCCGAGAGCAGCAGGTCAAGGCCGAGCGTGACGAGCAGCCCGACGAACGCGCCGACGATGTCGAGCACGATCTGGTACGTCTGCAGTTTGCGGAACACTCCCCCACGCTACGGGAGCGCGCGACGGCTCAGCATCCGCCTGGCGATGTATCCCCGGCCGGCCGGCACGAGATCAGACCCGGCAGAGGATCTCGCCGTGCGGTACGAGATACCACCCGTCGCTGTCGTCTGCCCACCGTTTCCAGGCGTCGCTGATCGCCTGCAGCTCGGTGTGCGTTGCCAGGCCGTCGTCGAGCAGTTGGCGGGTCAGCGCGGACTGCAGAATCCGGTCGGCCCACATGCCGCCCCACCAGGCGCGGCTGGCCGGATCGGCGTAGCACCAGCTGGTTGACGTGGCGGTGACATCGGTGAATCCGGCGCCTCGCGCCCATGCGAGGAGGCGTCGCCCGGCATCCGGCTCCCCACCGTTCGCCCTCGCGGCCGTCCGGTACAAGCGCAGCCAGTCGTCGAGCTCGGGCAGCAGGGGAAACCAGATGAAGCCGGCGTAGTCGGCATCGCGCACGGCGACGAGGCCACCCGGCTTCGTGACCCGTCGCATCTCGCGCAGCGCCTGCACCGGGTCGCCCACATGCTGCAGCACCTGGTGCGCATGGACGACGTCGAAGGTGTCATCGTCGAAGTCGAGGGCATGCACGTCGGCGACGACGAAGTCGATGTTCGTGACGCCGGCTCCGGCGGCCCGCTCCCGGGAGAGCGAGAGGGCATCCTCAGAGATCTCCACGGCCGTGACGTGCGCCACGCGCTGGGCGAATTCCAACGTGATCGTGCCCGGCCCCGCGCCGACGTCGAGCAGCCGCTGCGCCGGGGCGAGATGGGGCGTGAGGTACGCGGCGGAGTTCTCGATCGTGCGGGTGGTGTGCGAGCGGAGCACGGAATCGTGGTGTCCGTGGGTGTAGACGGCCATGCGCACAGTCTGGCACTGCCGTCCGCTGCCTCAGCGCAGCTCGGCTACCAGGCGCGAGATGGCGTCGCGGTCGGGCTTGCCGGATGTCAGCAGGGCGAGTTCATCGACGAGGATGAGGCGCGCCGGGCGCGCAGGCGCGCCGATCTCGGCCGCGACCGCGTCCCTGGCCTGCTGCAGGTGGTCGGCTTCGCTGCGGCGCAGCTGCTCGCCGCGCGGAAGCACGATGACGGATGCCTCACCCCAGCGGGCATCCGGCACACCGACGACGACGGCGCGGTCGAAACCCGGGATGCCGCGCACGATACGCTCCACCCGGTCGAGGGAGATGTTGATGCCGCCCGAGACGATGACGTTGTCGATGCGGCCGTGCACCCGGACCACGCCATCGTCGACAAGGCCCGCGTCACCCGTGCGGTACCAACGCAGGCCCTCGTCGTCGGAGACGAAGGTGCGCGCCGTGAGTTCTGCATCGCCCAGGTAGCCGGCCGCGAGCATGGGTCCGGCCAGCTGCAGCTCACCGTCGACCTCGCGCACAGCGACGGTGTCGAGCGGCACCCCGTCGTAGACGCAGCCGCCGCTGGTCTCGCTCGCGCCATAGGTGCGCACCAGGCGCATTCCGGCATCCGCCGCGCGCTCGCGCACCGACTCCGGCAGAGCCTGGCCGCCGACGAGGATGGCACGATACTGCGCGACCGCGGCGCGCACGGCCGCGTCGTCTGCCGCATCGAGCAGGGTGGAGACCTGCGCCGGCACGAGCGAGGTGTAGAGCGGCTCACTCGTGGCGTGCATGAGGGTGGCCTCGGCGAAGGCGATCGGGCTGAAGCGTCCGTCAAGCAGGATCGGATCGGTACCGGCGAGCAACGAGCGCACGAGCACCTGCAGCCCCGCGACATAGCCGGCAGGCAGGGCGAGCACCCAGCGCCCGGCGCCGATGCGTGCGGTGGTCGCCTCGGCGCTGGCCCGCAGGGCATCGGCGCTGAGCATCACCCGTTTCGGGATGCCGCTGGAGCCAGAGGTCGCGATGACCACGGCCACGTCATCGGGCACCTCCACGCCGACCCCGTCGAGCATGCCCAGGCCGATCGGCGGGCCGCCGTCGATCGCTGCCCGCACCGCATCACGTACCACCCGCGGATCGTCAGACGGCAGCGTGACCAGCGTGCTCATGGCGTGCTCAGTAGTGCCAGGGGTACGACGACCAGTCGGGGTCGCGCTTCTGCAGGAACGAGTCACGCCCCTCGACGGCTTCATCCGTGCCATAGGCGAGGCGGGTGGCCTCACCGGCGAAGACCTGCTGGCCGACCAATCCGTCGTCGACGGCGTTGAAGGCGAACTTCAGCATCCGGATCGCCGTCGGCGACTTGGTGAGCACGGTCCGCGCCATCTTCAGCGCTTCGCGCTCGAGGTCTGCGTGCGGCACCACCCGGTTCACGGCGCCCATCTCGTACGCGCGCTGCGCGGAATACTCCTCGGCGAGGAAGAACACCTCGCGGGCGATCTTCTGCCCGGTCTGCCGGGCCATGTACGCCGAGCCGTACCCCGCGTCGAAGCTGCCGACATCGGCATCCGTCTGCTTGAACCGGCCATGCTCGGCGCTCGCGATCGAGAGGTCGCAGACCACGTGCAGCGAGTGCCCGCCGCCGGCTGCCCAGCCGGGGATGACGGCGATGACGACCTTCGGCATGAATCGGATGAGGCGCTGCACCTCGAGGATGTGGAGCCGGCCCGTGGCCGCCTGCGCCTGGGCGCCCGAGCCTGTCGAAGGGTGGGTCCCTGAGCTTGTCGAAGGGTGGGTCCCTGAGCTTGTCGAAGGGTGGGTCCCTGAGCTTGTCGAAGGGTGGGTCCCTGAGCTTGTCGAAGGGTCGTACTGGTAGCCATCGCGGCCGCGGATGCGCTGGTCGCCGCCCGAGCAGAACGCCCAGCCGCCGTCCTTGGGGCTCGGGCCATTGCCGGTGAGGAGCACGGCGCCGATGCGGGAGTCCTGGCGGGCGATGTCGAGCGCCCGGTACAGCTCGTCGACCGTGTGCGGGCGGAAGGCGTTGCGCACCTCTGGACGGTTGAACGCGATGCGGGCCACGCCACCGTCGCGCGAGACGTGCGCGGTGATGTCGGTGTAGTCCTCGGCACCCGGGGCGAGCTGCCATTCGGCGGGGTCGAACAGGTCGGAGACGAAGTCGTCGGTCACCCTCCCAGCCTATTGCGCCGTGCGCGAGGGCGCGGGCCGGTCGCCCGATAGCGTGGACGGATGCTGCAGATCACCCCGATAGACCCGTTCGACGCGCCGACCTTCGACGCCTGGTGGGATGCCTACGCCGCGGCTCGACGCGGCGACCTCGGAGAGGACGCGGTGGTCTGGTCACGCGAGGAGAGCCGCGCCGAGCAGCAGCAGGAATCCGAGACGACGCAGCGCCAGGCGTTTATCGCACGGCGTGACGGCGACGTCGTGGGGGCGGCATCCCTCGCTCTCTTCCTCAAGGACAACCGGCACGTCGCCGGCATCGGCGTGAATGTGCCGCCGCAGCATCGCCGGTCGGGCATCGGCTCGGCCCTACTCGCCCATGTGGAGGCCGAGGCCCGCCGCGCGGGACGCACCACGATGCGCGCCGACATCTTCTGGCCGGCCACGCTGCCCGCCGACGGCGCCGGCGCGGCGAACCTGGAGTTCGCGCGGCGTCACGGATACGAGGTGGCCCTCGGTGACCTGCAGAATCGGCTTGCCCTGCCGGTCGCCGCGGCGGTGATCGACGGCTTACTCGCCGAGGCGCCTGCGGTGGGATACGAGATCCACAGCTGGATCGGGCCGGTTCCGGAGCGTTTCCTCGCCGAGTGGGCGGCGCTCGACGCCGTGCTCGACACCGAGGCACCGACCGGAGACCTCGACCTGGAGGCATCGTCGGGCGACACCCTCGACTACCGCGCCGGGGAGAGACTGCAGGAGCAGCAGGGGCGCACCTCCTACGGCACCGTCGCCCTCGACGCCGACGGACACATCGCCGCGTACACCCAGATCGTCGTCTCATCGGATGACGGCAACGCCTATCAGTGGGGCACGCTGGTGCGACGCGCGGATCGCGGGCACCGCCTCGGCCTGCGAGTGAAGCTGGAGAACCTGCGCGCGTTGCAGCAGCACTCCCCGCAGACATCGCGGATCTACACCTTCAATGCCGAGTCGAACGCGCACATGCTCGCGGTCAACACCCGCCTGGGCTTCCAGATCAGCGCCCGGATGGCCGAGCTGCAAAAGCGGCTCGGCGACGCTCCCCACTCCTGAGGGGACGGGCGGCATGATGGAGCCATGACACCGCCGCTCGCAGACCTGCTCGCCACGGCCCGGGTTCTCGCCCTGCCGCTGCACACCCGGTTCCGAGGCGTGGACGTGCGCGAGGTGCTGCTGTTCGAGGGGCCGCAGGGCTGGGCGGAATTCTCACCGTTCGTCGAGTACGACGACGCCGAGGCGTCGACCTGGCTGGCCGCGGCGATCGACTTCGCCTGGACCGAACAGCCCGCGCCGCTGCGCGACCGGATCCCGGTGAACGCCACCGTGCCCGCGGTGGATGCCGGCGCCGTGGCGGGCGTGCTGGCGCGCTATGACGGATGCCGTACCGCCAAGGTCAAGGTCGGCGAGCGGGGCCAGCGCCTCGCGGATGACGTCGCCCGTGTGCGTGCGGTGCGCGAGGTGATGGGCCCGGACGGGCGGATCCGCATCGACGCGAACGCCGCGTGGAACGTCGACGAGGCTGAGCACGCCGTGCACGCGCTGGCCGAATTCGACCTCGAGTATGTCGAGCAGCCATGCGAGAGCGTCGCGGAGCTCGCCGAGCTCCGCCGACGCGTGAAGTACATGGGCATCCCGGTCGCCGCCGACGAGAGTGTGCGCAAGGCCGCCGATCCGCTGGCCGTGGCGGCAGCGGGGGCCGCCGATCTGCTGGTGATCAAGGCCCAGCCGCTCGGCGGCATCCATCGCGCGCTCTCGATCGTGGCCGAGTCGGCGCTGCCCGCCGTGGTCTCCAGCGCGCTGGACAGCGCGATCGGCCTGTCGCAGGGAGCGGCGCTCGCCGCCGCCCTGCCCGAGCTCGACTATGACTGCGGCCTGGGCACCGCGTCGCTGTTCGTCGACGATGTGTCGGACGCACGGCCGGTGGGTGGCTCGATCTCGGTGGAGCGGGTCACGCCGGATGCCGCCGCGCTCGACCGCCTGTCGGCCGACACGGAGCGGCGTAACTGGTGGTTGGCGCGCCTCGAGCGCTGCCACGCGCTGCTCGGCTGAGCCCGGGCCCTTCGACAGGCTCAGCCCTTCGACAGGCTCAGGAACCCATCCGGACAGGCTCAGGGCCCTTCGACAAGCTCAGGGACCGACCTGCCGAACCCCTGGGTCGCTGAGCGTGTCGAAGCGTCCCAGGGGTTCGATGTGATCAGACCGTCTCGCGGCGCGGCAGCACCCATCCCGCGCGCGGGAAGTGGCAGGTGTAGCCGCTCGGGTAGCGCACCAGGTAGTCCTGGTGCTCGGGCTCGGCCTCCCAGAACGGGCCGGCGGGCTCGATGGTGGTGACGGCCTTGCCCGGCCACAGCCCCGAGGCGTCGACGTCAGCGATGGTGTCGCGGGCGACCTGCTCCTGCTCAGGGCTGAGCGGGAAGATCGTGGAGCGGTAGCTGGAGCCGATGTCGTTGCCCTGCCGGTTGAGGGTCGACGGGTCATGAATCTGGAAGAAGAAGGCGAGGATGTCGCGGAACGAGGTCTTCGTCGGGTCGAAGACGATCTCCACCGCCTCGGCGTGGCCGGGGTGGTTGCGATAGGTGGCGTGGTCGTTCTGACCGCCGGTGTAGCCGACGCGGGTGCCGAGCACGCCGGGCTGGCGGCGGATCAGGTCTTCCACACCCCAGAAACACCCGCCGGCGAGCACGGCGGTCTCGGTGCCGGGGGTGCGGGTGATGGCGCCGGTGTCGGTGATGCCACTGGTCATGGGAGAGTCTCCTCGCTGCTGTGGGAGGCCCGGTCGGGCCGAGGGGCTTTCTGCGCCCTCAGAAAGGACAACACGGGATGTGCCCGAGTTGGTCCCGCAAACCTGAGAGCGGGCTGTGAGTTCTGAGCGGGTCAGACCTTCATCAATTCGACCATCCGGCCCAGCGCGCTGCTGCCCGCGCGGCGCAGGTCTTGGGTGTCCTCGCCGCCCATCGCCCCGCGCACGACCATGCCTTCCCACACGACCATGAGCAGGCGGGCCGCCTCTTCGGCGTCGATGCGGAGGGTGATCTGCCCGGTGTCGACGATCTGTCGGATGATCGCGGTGATGCTCGCGACGATCTCCCGCTCACCGGCCAGGTAGGCAGCGCCGAAGACGGGGTCGCGCAGGGCTCGGATGCGGATCTCGCTCATCAGCATGACGTCGAGGCGGTCATCCTCGCCCGAGTCCATCACCTGCTGCACGAGGTCGGCCGGATCGCACTCGCTGATCGCATTGGCCTCGATCATGGCGGTGATGCGTTCGCGCACGGTGCTCACGCGGGCTTCGCCCACCGAGTTCGCCAAGGTGAGGAACAGCTCGTCCATCGACTCGAAGTTCGAATAGAAGGCACCGCGGGTGAACCCGGCTCGCTCCACGACCGCCTCGACCGTGGCTCCCTCGAGCCCGACCTCGGCGAAGACCTGGGCGGCGGCATCCAGCAGTCGCGCCCTCGTGTTCTGCCTGCTGCGGGTCGCCGGTGTCGTCATCGATGCCTCCACTCTTCACTCTCGCACGTCTGCCGCGCCTTCACATCGCACGTTCAGCATGACTTCGCGCGATTCCCCTACGATACAGGTACGTACTGAATACATCTGTGTATCGAACCTGCTCGGAGGAGCCGCGTGTCCACTCTCCTGTCCTCGCTCGGACGCTGGTCGTACCGTCACCCCTGGCGCGTGCTCGTCACCTGGTTGCTGCTGCTCGGCATCGCGGGTGGCGGTGCCGTCGTGCTGGGCACCGGAACCGATAACACCTTCTCGATCCCCGGCACGGAGTCGCAGGCGGGGCTGGAGCAGCTCGAGCGCACCTTCCCGCAGGTGAGCGGCACGAACGCGCAGTTCATCGTCGTCGCTGCCGAGGGTGACGATGTCACCGACGCCGCCTACCGCGATGAGATCGAGGATGCCGTCGACGACCTCGGCCGGCTCGACGGTGTACTCGCTGCGACCTCCCCCTACGACGAGAACATCTCGGGCATGGTCAACGACGACGAGACCGCGGCGATCGTGCGCCTGCAGTTCGACGGACAGGCCACCGACGTGTCCGCCGAGACCAAGGCAGACCTGCAGGCCGTTGTCGACGACCTCAGCACGACCCTTCCCGACGGGTCGCAGACCGCGCTCGGCGGCGACCTGTTCGCGATGTCGATCCCCGCCCTGACGCTCACCGAGGCCGTCGGCCTCGTGATCGCCCTGCTGGTGCTCATCGTCACGTTCCGCTCGTTCGTGGTCGCCGGCCTGCCTCTGCTGACCGCCGTGCTCGGCGTCGGCATCTCGATGGCCGGCATCTTCGCCGCCACCGCCTTCGCCACTGTGTCATCGACGACCCCGCTACTCGCCCTCATGCTCGGCCTCGCCGTGGGTATCGACTATGCGCTGTTCATCGTCGCCCGCCACCAGGATCAGGTGCGCGCCGGTGTCGACCCCGAGGAATCCGCCGCCCGTTCGGTCGGCACGGCGGGGTCTGCCGTCGTCTTCGCGGGCGTCACGGTGCTCATCGCCCTCATCGGGCTCGGCTTCGCCGGCATCCCGTTCCTGACGACCATGGGCATCGCGGCATCCGTCGCCGTCGCGATCGCCGTCGCGATCGCCGTCACGCTCACCCCGGCCTTCCTCGGCTTTGTGAAGGGGCGCGTCGTCGGTCGCCCGAAGCGAGCGAAGAAGAAGGCGAAGGATGCTACTGAGCCGCGCTCGTTCAGCGCCCGCTGGGTCGCCGGCGTGACCCGGCGCCCGTGGCTCGTGAGCATCGCGGTGGTGCTCGGCCTCGGCATCGTCGCGGTGCCCGCGCTGAGCCTGAACCTCGCGCTGCCCAACGCGGGCGTGCTGCCGCAGGGCTCGGAGGCGCGGGTCAGCTACGACCTCACCGCCGAGGAGTTCGGGCCCGGTTTCAACGGCCCGCTCATCCTCACCGGCACGATCGTCACCTCGACCGATCCACTCACACTGATGCAGGATCTCGGCGACGAGGTCGAGAAGATCCCCGGCGTGCGAGAGGTGGCCCTGGCCACCCCGAACGAGACCGCCGACACCGGTATCGTGCAGATCATCCCCGAGACCGCACCAGACGACCCGGCCACCTCCGAGCTCGTGCGGGAACTGCGTGACCACCACGACGAGTGGCTCGACGAGTTCGGCATCGACCTGAAGGTCACCGGCTTCACCGCCGTCGCCATCGACATCTCCGACCAGCTGGGTGCCGCCCTGTTGCCGTTCGGCATCTTCGTCATCGGCCTCTCGCTGATCCTGCTCGCGATCGTGTTCCGCTCGATCTGGGTGCCGGTGACCGCGGCTGTCGGCTACCTGCTGTCGATCGTCGCCGCCTTCGGTGTCGTCGCTGCGGTGTTCGAGTGGGGCTGGTTCGCCGACTTCCTGCATGTGGCGCGCACCGGCCCGATCATCAGCTTCATGCCGATCGTGCTGATGGGCGTGCTGTTCGGCCTCGCGATGGACTACCAGGTCTTCCTCGTCTCGCGCATGCGCGAGGACTACGTGCATGATCCTGACTCGCGCGCAGAAGCGGCGCCCGGGGGCGACGGTCTCGCCCCTGCCGCGGCGCGTCGTCGCGAGGCGGCCATCCGCGCCGTGCGCAGTGGCTTCACCAGCTCGGCGCGAGTGGTCACCGCCGCCGCCCTCATCATGTTCGCCGTGTTCGTCGCGTTCGTGCCCGAGGGCGACTCCTCGCTCAAGCCGATCGCGCTGGGGCTCGCCGCCGGCATCGCGATCGACGCGTTCCTCGTGCGCATGACACTGATCCCTGCCGTCATGGCGATCCTCGGCGACCGCGCCTGGCGCATCCCGGCGTGGCTCGAGAAGATCCTGCCGCACGTCGACATCGAGGGCGAGGCCGTGGAGCGTGAACGCCATCTGGCCGACTGGCCGGGCGACGGCAGCGTGATCGCCGCCGATGACCTCGCGCTGACGGATGCCGGGCTCAGTGGCATCCGCCTCCGGGTTGCGCCGGGCGATGCCCTCATCGTGACGGGCGCGTCGCGAGGTGCGCTGCGGGCGCTGGCTTTGGCCGTCGCCGGCCGTGTAACACCGGATGCCGGGCGACTACGGGTGGCCGGCCATCTGCTGCCGGGGCGCACCGCCTGGGTGCGGGCGCATGTCGGCGCGGTGATCGCGACCGATGCCACCACCACGCTGCGCGACCTCGATGAGGCGCTGCGCGGCCGCACCGGCGTGGTCGTGCTCGACGGCGTCGACCGCCTCCCCGAGGCGGCCCGCGATCAGGTCGCCGCCCGACTGCGCGACAGTGACGCTGCCGTGCTGGTGACTTCCACCACACCGGATGCGGCCGAGCGGCTCCTCGCCGACGCGGGCCGTCAGGCATCCGTCCACGATCTCTCCTCCCCCGTCCCCCTCGCCGAGGCCCCGAACTCGCAGAACGACACCACTGAGGTGACCGCATGACCCTCTCGATCGAACGCGCGCGCTCCCGTCGACCCATCACGTGGCTGACCCTGCTGGGGGTGCTCCTGCTGCCAGCCCTCGTCGGTGGCGTGCTCGTGCTGGCGCTGCAGAACCCCACCGAACGGCTCGACTCGATGACCGCCGCGGTCGTGAACCTCGACGAGCCGGTCACGATCGACGACCAGTACACCCCGCTCGGGCGACAGCTCGCCGCAGGGCTGGTGGAGGGCTCGGATGAGTTCGACTCGAACATCAGCTGGGTGATCTCGAACGAAGACGACGCCGCTGAGGGGCTGGCGGACGGCACGTATCAGGCCGTGATCACGATTCCCGAGACGTTCTCGGCAGATGCGACCTCGGCCGGCACCGTACTCGCAGACGGCGAAGGGGATGCCGAGCAGGCCAAGATCACCGTCACGACCCCACCCGACGGCCGGGTGGCCGATGACCTCATCACGCAGCAGATCGCCGCGGTCGCGGCATCCACCATGGGCGACCTCATCTCCGAGGCGACCGTGGGCAACGTGCTGGTCGGCTTCAACACGATCGGCGATCAGATCGGCGAGGCGGCCGACGGAGCCGACAAGCTCACCGACGGCGCCGAGGCCGCGGCCGACGGGGCCGGTGAGATTCCCGATGGGGCGGCTCAGCTCGCCGACGGCGCCGACGGTCTCAGCAGCGGTGCCACCCAGCTCAGCTCCGGCGCATCTCAGCTCTCTGACGGTCTCGGCACCATCAGCTCGAAGACCCGCGAGGCGGCCAGCGGCGCAACGCAGCTGGGCCAGGGGCTCACCTCAGGGGCGGATCAACTGGTCGCGCAGGGGCTCGTGCCCGATCAGCTGTTCGCCGCGGCGAAGGGCTCGGCGCAGGCCACCGCCGGTGTCTCGAACGGCGTGGATGCCACGGCAGCCGGTATC
Organism: Microbacterium istanbulense; assembly: GCF_037204145.1. Lineage (NCBI taxonomy): Bacteria > Bacillati > Actinomycetota > Actinomycetes > Micrococcales > Microbacteriaceae > Microbacterium > Microbacterium istanbulense. The sequence continues at coordinate 11,119 of NZ_JBBDGN010000002.1, read as the reverse complement.
GACCAGCTCGTCGCGCTGTGCGGCACGCGCACTCCGGGGCTGGATCCCGTCGGCGACCAGGTCTGCGCGGGGCTCTCCGGTGTGCAGGCGGGGATGCCCCAACTGCAGCAGGGCGCCTCGCTGGCCGAGCAGGCCGCCGCGGGCACCTCGGCCGGACTCACGCAGTTCGACAAGCAGGCTCCCGCCGCGGTCGCAGCGCAGCTGCGCGAGGCGGGCACGGGCGCCACGAAGCTCGGTTCGGGTCTGCAGCAGCTCGCCTCCGGCGTGGACCAGTCCGCGGACGGAGCCGACGAACTCGCCTCCGGCGCCGCGCGACTCGGCGACGGCGCGTCGCAGCTCGGCGACGGCGCGACCGCGCTGGGTGACGGTGCGACCACGCTGGCCGATGGCCTCGACGAACTGGCCTCCGGAACCGGCGAGCTCGCAGACGGTCTGCACACGGCATCCTCGGCCCTCCCTTCGTTCAGCGAGGACGAGTCGACGTCACTGGCATCCGTCATCGCGAACCCCGTCGCAAGCGAATCGGGCTCGCCGAACCTGTTCGGGCCGACGGCGATCCCCCTACTCGCCGGCGTCGTGCTCTGGGTCGGTTCCTTGGCCTCGTTCATCGCGCTGCGCGCGGTGCCGGGCGGGGTGCTCACCTCGCGGCGCTCGTCGGCAGGACTGGCCCTGCGCAGCTTCTGGCCGGCCGCGGCCCTCGGCGCCGGGCAGGGCATCCTGGTGGCGCTCATCGTTCAGCTCGTCGCAGGCTACGACCAGGCGACCTGGTGGGGCTTCGCCGGCGTCGCCGCGTTGGCGGGCGTCGCGTTCGCTGCGGTGAACCAGGCGCTGGTGGCCCTCTTCGGCGGAGCAGGACGCTGGATCAGCGCGGTGATCGGAGTGTTGGCGCTCGCGACCGGCCTCATCTCGACGGTACCGGGATGGCTCGCCGGGTTGGGAGCCGCGATGCCCACGGCCCCGGCGGTGGCAGGGCTGATCGAGCCCAGCGGCGCCGCGGTCACGGGCCTGATCGTCTGGGGCATCCTGTCGCTCGGTGCGACGACGCTCGCCGTCGCGCTGCGCCGCTCCACGTCGACGAAGGCCGTGCTCGCCGCCGCCTGACGCGCCCGCCCCCTGGGCATCCGCGCGCGCGGTGAGCGCAAACGCACCGGAATCCCCCGATTCGCCAGCATTTCCGCTCACCCAGCACCGCGGTGTTCAGAAACGCTGCCCGGATGCCGATCCCCGCGACGTTACTGCACACCGCGCGACGAGGGTGGCGGGCGCCAGCCCCGTCCCGCGCACCCGCCCGCGCGGTGAGCGCAAACGCATCGGAATCCGCCCATTCACCGGCATTTCTGCTCACCCGGCACCGCGGTGTTCAGAAACGCTGCCCGGATGCCGAACTCGGCGACGTTTCTGCACACCGCGCAACGCGAACGCCGCGCGCCGGCGCCGTCCCGCGCATCCGCGCCTACAGTGAGCGCAAACGCTTCGGAATCCCCCGATTCGCCGGCATTTCCGCTCACCGAGCACCGCGGTGTTCAGAACCGCTGCCCGGATGCCGATCCCCGCGACGTTACTGCACACCGCGCAACGCGCGACTCAGCTCAGGCCGGAGTACGCGTGCAAGCCCTTGAAGAACACGTTCACGATGGTGAAGTTGAAGATCACGGCCGCGAAGCCGGTGATCGACAGCCACGCCGAGGGGGTGCCGCGCCAACCACGCGTCGCGCGGGCGTGGATGTAGCCGGCGTAGACGACCCAGATGATGAACGTCCAGGTCTCCTTCACGTCGAAGCCCCAGTAGCGACCCCACGCGTCCTGAGCCCAGATCGCGCCGGCGATGAGCGTGAACGTCCAGAAGATGAACCCCACAACGGTGAAGCGATACGCGAGGTTCTCGAGGCGCGTCGAGTCCGGAATCGTCCGCAGGAACCCCGGGCCGGTCTTGGCTGCACCCTCGGCGATCAGGCGCTCGCGACGAGCCTGCATGAGCTGCATGACCGACAGCGCGAACGCCAGCGCGAACAGCGCCGTCGACAGCGACGCGACGAAGACGTGGATGACCAGCCACACCGACTTCAGGGGCTCGGCCAGCGGCACGATGACCACGTAGAAGTTCGTCGATGCGAGGCCCAGCAGCACCACGACCAGGCCGATGATGAACGTGCCGAGGTACCGCAGGTCGAGGCGTGTGAGCACCCCGAGGTACACCGCGACGATGAGCAGCGTGCCGATCATCGCGAACTCGTAGAGGTTCGCCCACGGCACGTGCCCGGCCTCGATGCCGCGCAGCAGGGTCGCCGCGAAGTGGAACAGGAAACCGAGCACGGTCAGCGAGGTGCCGATGCGCGCCATCACGAAACGGGGCTTCTTCGACTCATCGGATGCCCCATCACCACGCCCACCACCGTCGACGTACGCGCTGCCGCCGCCCGCGGTGACGAGCACCTCGGTCTCGACCTTGGCCACCTTCGCCGACGACCGCGAAGCAAGGTCGAACGTGTACGCCACGAACGCCGCCGCGTAGATCGCAATCGCGGTCCACAGCAGCAGCACCGAGAGGGATTCGAGATCAGCCATTGTCGTGCTCTCCCTTCACCGAAGTGTCGCGCCGCGGCGCCACTCCGTCAAGCAGTCGCTCATGCCCCTGCGCGAGATCGCTCACCGCAGCAGACAGAGTCGGATCCTCGCCGCGCGCGAGCCCGGCGTATTCGAGTCGGATGCCGCCGTCTTCGGCGGTCGCTTTGACCCACATCCGCCGGCGGGGCACGAACAGGGCGAGCCCAAGGCCGCCCAGCGCCAGCAGCGCGAACGCCAGCACCCACCCGGCGGAGTTGTCGTGGTGGATCTGCAGCGACACGTACCGCTTGACCGACTGGCTCAGGTCGGTGGCTCCGGCGGGCGACGCGTCTTCGAACGTGACGGTGCCGCGGCCACCGGGCAGGTCGGCGGTCTCGCCCGGCTCGAGCTCGATCGACTCGACGTCGGTGCCGCGGCCGGTGAGCTTGTCGAGCTCGCCAGTGTCGAGCGTGTACACCGATCGCGGCGTGCCGTCGTTGATGCCCAGGTCGCCCTCGTAGACGTCGAGAGTGAGCAGCGGACCATACAGGTCACCGAACACCGAGGTGTACGCCCCCGAGTCGAGCTGCGCGGCGGTCGGGTAGAAGAATCCGGTCAGGCCGAGCTGCTCGGGCATCCCGTCGGTGACCTTGACCACACCGAGCGAGGTCATGTTGTTGTCCTGCGGCAGGAACTCGACCGGCTGGCTGTAGACGATGTCGCCCTCGGCGTTGCGCACCGTGATGGTGGGCGCGTAGCCGTTGCCGAGCAGGTAGATCTGGTCGCCGCCGACGCGCAGCGGGTGGTTGACCTTGACTGATCCGTCCCACTCCGATCCGTCGACGTCGCGCACCGAGACGTTGGCGGAGAAGTTCGCGGCCTGACCGCCGCCGGCCTCGCCGAGCGGCACGTAGGTGACGTCGAACGAGTCGAGGGTCATCGCGTACGGCTGCAGAGCCTCATCGCTGACGAAGCGACCACGGTTGATCGACGAGTAGTCCAGCAGCGAGTTGACGAAGGTGGTGCCCTCGACGACGACCTTCTGCCCGGTGTACGAGAACCCGCCACCGATGCCGACCGTGATCAACACACCGACCAGAGCGATGTGGAACAGCAGGTTGCCTGTCTCACGCCAGTAGCCTCGCTCCGCCGACACCGACCAGGTGCGGCCGCGGTCGTAGCGCGCTACCCGGTAGCCGAGCGCCTTCAGCTGCTTCTGTGCGGCATCCGCGGCGGCTGCAGCCTCGGCATCCGCATCGCCACCGTCGGCGACCACGCGCTGGGTGACGATGTGGTCATCGAGCCGGGCGAGGCGGGCGGGGGTGCGCGGCGGCTGGGCGCGCAGCGCCTTGGCGTGGTGCTTGATGCGCGGAATGATGCAGCCGACCAGCGAGATGAACAGCAGCAGATAGATGGCCGAGAACCACGGCGACAGGTACACGTCGAACATGCTCATCGCGTCGAGCACGGGGTACAGGTCGGGGTTGTCGGTCTTGAACTGGGTGACGCCGTTGGGGTCGGCCATCCGCTGCGGGAAGATCGAGCCGGGAATCGCGGCGATCGCGAGGATGAGCAGCAGGATCAGCGCGACCCGCATCGAGGTGAGCTGACGCCAGCCCCAGCGCAGCCAGCCGACAAAGCCGAGCTTGGGCTGAGCGACCTCCGCGTCGTCGGCGACGGAATCGATGTGGTCAGACGGGCGGAGCGGGTCGTTGTCAGAGCGGGAGTTCGACACTCGAGACCACCGCCCCCAGCTTCGACATGATGTCGGTCCAGACACCCGTGACCATGAGCAGACCGAGCACGATGAGCAGCACGCCTCCGATGATGTTGACGATACGGATGTGACTGCGCAGGAAGGTCAAGGCACGCGTCGCCCAGCCGAACCCGAGCGCCACGAGCAGGAAGGGGATGCCGAGGCCGGCCGAGTACGCCACACCGAGCAGGGCCGCCCGCCAGGGGTCACCGAGCGTCCAGCTCACCCCGATGATGGCCGACAGGGTCGGGCCGATGCAGGGCGCCCACCCGATGCCGAGCGCGAAGCCCAGCAGCGGAGCGCCGATGAGCCCGGTGGTGCCCGAGACGTGCATACGCATCTCGCGCTGGGCGAAGCCGAACAGCCCCAGAAAGACCAGACCCATCACGATGATCACGCCGCCGAGGATGCGGGTGATGAGGTCGCCCCATTCCAAGAAGAAGACGGATGCCGCGCCGCCGATGACCGTGTACGCGACGAATACGACGGTGAAGCCGAGGATGAACAGCAGCACGCCGAGTGCGAGGCGCGCCCGGGTCGGAGTCTCGACGACCGCGGTGCCGGCGGGACTGCCGGCAGGCGAGGCGGTCTGACGCGGGGCGACGGCTCCGCCGAGAAAGCCGAGGTAGCCGGGCACGAGCGGCAGCACGCACGGGGAGAGGAACGAGACGAGCCCGGCGAGCATCGCCACCGGGATGGCGAGCCAGAGGGCGCCCCCGCCGATGAGGTCGGCCACGTTCACGCGGATTCCTCGAGCAGATCGCCCACGATCGTCGAGAGGATCGACGGGCTTTCGAGCTGGCCGATGATGCGGGCGGCGACCCGGCCATCCTTGTCGAGCACGAGCGTGGTGGGCGGCGCGAGGGTGGGCGCGACGCGGGCGAAGGCGAGCTTGGCCTCGCCGGTGTTCACGTCGATGAGGCTCGGGTAGGTGACGCCGTACTGTTCGGCGAACGCCTTGGCGGTGTCGGCCTGGTCGTAGATGTTCACGCCGATGAACTCGACATCCTCGCCCTGGTACTCCTGCCAGACCGACTCGAGGTCTTTCGCCTCGACCCGGCACGGGCCGCAGGCCGCGTACCAGAAGTTCACGACGGTCACGCCGCCGCGGGTGTCATCGCTCGAGAACTCGTCGCCGTTCTCGGTGACGCCGCCGAAGTCGACCGGTTCACTGCGCTCATCTGGCGCGAACTCGGTGACTGTCAGGTCGACCGACACATAGCCCTTGTTCTCGCCGTTCAGGTACGACTCAGTCGCGGGGTCGGGCGCGCACGCGGCAAGACCGAGGGCGAGAGCGCCGACGAGCGCGGCTCCGGTCACGCGTCCGAGACGGATGCGACGGAGCGGGCGTTCGCGGCGGACAGCACGAAGCGACGCGGGAAACACGCTGTCAGTGTAGGCAGAGGTTCCTATGGGTGAGCCGGACGCTCACACCGCTCCGAGGTCGATTCCGGCGGCTGCGGGCTCTGCATAGGCCACCTCGCGCCACACGTCTCCGACGCGTTCGAAAGAGGTCACGCTGGAGAGCGCGCAGCGCCTGGTACGCGGGTCGTGCGGCAGCGGGAGCCCCGCCACCGAGAGATGCGCGATCCAGATCGGCGCCTGGTGCGAGACGAAGACGATGTCGCCGGATGCCGTGGCATCCCACGCTTCGTCCATCGCCGAGCGCATGCGTGTGGCGATCTGGGAGTATGGCTCTCCCCAGCTGGGAACCGACGGACGCCGCAGGTGCCGCCAGTTGCGCGGGTCGCGCAGGGCCCGGCGCATCTGTCGCCCCTCGAACACGTTCGACGGTTCGATGATGCGCACGTCGAGTTCGGGGACGAGACCGAACAGCTCGGTGAACGGCTCGGCGGACTGCTGTGTGCGCTCCAGCGGCGAGGCGGTCAGTTGTGCGACCGGACGACCAAGCCCGTGCACGTGTTCCGCGGCCGCGCGCGCCATCCCGACGCCGGCGGTGCTGAGCCGGTAGCCGGGCAGTCGCCCGTAGAGGATGCGATCGGGGTTGTACACCTCGCCGTGACGCACCAGGTGCAGGCGTTCAGCGGCCATCGCTGCGCCGTCCGTCCACGGGGTTCGCGTCCATGAGTCCTCCGGGTGCTCGTCGCCGCCACTCTATCGGCGGCGCCCCCTGCGGCAGAACTCGGGTGGGATGCGCGGGGTCAGGCCACGCGGGAGACGACGTCCCGCTCTTCCGCGGCCGCGACGGCCGGACGCGACAGCTTCGCGTCGACGACGATCAGGGCGAAGACCGCAGCCGCTCCAGCGAGCGCGAGCAGCACCGGCATCCACACGTCACCGCTCGGCGGCAGCAGCACACCGACGCCGGCCGGGTCGCCGTCCTCGGCGGTCTGCCAGGGCCACAGCGCGCGCAGCGACCCCAGCATGAGCCCGGTCATCGCCAGCAGCGTCAGTCGGCGCTGGTGCGCCAGCAGCCAGCGCAGTGCGCGCACGATCGTGCCGAGGCCGACGAGGGCGCCGAGGGCGAAGACGGCCAGGTAGCCGAGGTCACGCGATGCGACCGCCTTGAGCGTCGGGGCGTACAGGCCGATGGCCAGCAAGAAGAACGACCCCGAGACGCCGGGCACGACCAGCGCGCAGACGGCGATGGCCGCGGCCACGAACACCATCAGCAAAGGCGGGTCGGCGACCACTCCTCCTCCGGCGAAGCCCACGAGAGCGAAGGATGCCCCCGCGGCGAGGACGAAGACGAGGATGTCGGCGACGCCGCGCGACCCCGCGCGCAGCGCGAGCCGCCAGGGGACGACGAGGCTCGCGGCGACGAGGCCGAAGAACAGGGCGCGGGAGGCGACAGGTTGCGAGGAGACGAGTGACTCGACGACGCCGGCCGCGATGATCACCATGGCCGCCATGCCGACCAGCAACGGCGTGAGGAACATCCACTCGACCTGGCGGATCGTGCGCAGGAACGATGCCCGGCGGTCCGGTCCGGTGAGCAGCTGACGCACCGCGGCGCCGAGCAGCGACAGGTTCAGCAGCAGACGCTCGTACACGCCGACGACGAGCGCGACGGTGCCGCCGGAGATGCCGGGCAGCAGCTCGGCCATGCCGATCAGAGCCCCGCGGAGGGCGTTGGTCAGCATCCGTACCGGAGTGGCGCGCTCGCGCGTGGGGGCAGTGGTCGTCATCACCTCTGACGCTATCGCTCCCCACCTCCGGGAATCCTGCGAGCGCCCCTGCGGGCCGTAGACTAGGCCGATCTGTCCACTCCGAACGAAAGAGGACTTCCCCGTGCTTCGCACACACACGGCAGGCTCACTCGACGCCTCGAACATCGGTCAGACCGTCACCCTCACGGGTTGGGTCGATCGCCGTCGTGACCACGGAGGAGTCGCCTTCATCGATCTGCGCGATGCTTCGGGCATCGCCCAGGTGGTCATCCGTGACGAAGAGGTGGCGCACCCGCTGCGCAGCGAGTTCGTGCTGAAGGTCACCGGCGAGGTCTCTCGCCGCCCTGCCGGCAACGAGAACCCGAACCTGCCCTCGGGTGAGATCGAGATCGTCGCCACCGATGTCGAGGTGCTCAACGAGTCGGCCCCGCTGCCGTTCCAGGTGTCGTCCGGACTCATCGACGCCGACCCGATCGGCGAGGAGGTGCGCCTGAAGCACCGCTACCTCGACCTGCGTCGCCCGGCGCCCGCCGCGGCCATGCGCCTGCGATCGGAGGTCTACAAGGCCGTGCGCGACGTGCTGCACGAGCGTGGTTTCCTCGAGGTCGAGACGCCCACCCTGACCCGATCCACCCCCGAGGGCGCCCGCGACTTCGTGGTGCCCGCTCGTCTGCATCCCGGCAGCTGGTATGCCCTGCCGCAGTCGCCGCAGCTGTTCAAGCAGCTGCTCATGGTCGGCGGCATCGAGAAGTACTTCCAGATCGCGCGCTGCTACCGCGATGAGGACTTCCGCGCCGACCGGCAGCCGGAGTTCACGCAGCTCGACATCGAGATGAGCTTCGTCGAGCAGGAAGACGTCATCGAGATGATGGAGGCCGTCATCACCGCGATGTGGGCCACCATCGGTGTTGAGGTGCAGACGCCGCTGCCGCGGATGACGTACGCCGACGCGATGGCCAAGTACGGCTCGGACAAGCCCGACCTGCGGTTCGGTCTGGAGCTCGTCGAAGCGACCGAGTACTTCGCGAACACCCCGTTCCGGGTGTTCCAGTCGGAGTACGTCGGTGCCGTGCTCATGCCCGGTGGTGCGTCGCAGCCGCGCAAGACGCTGGATGCCTGGCAGGACTGGGCCAAGCAGCGCGGCGCCCGCGGTCTGGCGTACGTGCTCTTCAACGAGGACGGCACCCTGGGCGGCCCCGTCGCGAAGAACCTGTCCGAGGCCGAGCAGGCGGGCCTTATGCAGCTCGTCGGCGCCCAGCCCGGCGACTGCGCGTTCTTCGCCGCCGGTGAGACCAAGGCCTCGCGCGCGCTGCTCGGTGCGGCCCGCGTCGAGATCGGCCGCCGCCTGGGTCTGCTCGACCCGGACGTCTTCGCCTTCACCTGGGTCGTCGACGCGCCGATGTTCGAGCCGGCGGCGGATGCCGTGGCATCCGGCGACGTCGCTGTCGGTGGCGGCAAGTGGACGGCTGTGCACCACGCGTTCACCGGCCCGAAGCCGGAGTTCGAGGACACGTTCGACACCGACCCCGGTTCGGCGCTCGCTTACGCGTACGACATCGTGTGCAACGGTTCCGAGCTCGGTGGTGGGTCGATCCGCATCTACCGCGAGGACATCCAGAAGCGCGTCTTCGAGGTCATGGGCATCAGCGACGAGCAGGCCGAGGAGAAGTTCGGCTTCCTGCTCGAGGCGTTCAGCTACGGCGCTCCCCCGCACGGCGGAATCGCGCTGGGCATGGACCGCGTCATGCAGCACCTGACCAAGACCGACTCGATCCGCGAGGTGATCGCGTTCCCGAAGTCTGGTGGTGGGTTCGACCCGCTGACCGAGGCACCGGCGCCGATCAGCGCCGAGCAGCGCGCCGAGGCCGGCGTCGACTTCGTCCCCGAAGACGACGAGGCCTGACTCGCGCGTTCCGGCCCCCGAGCCCGCCGCTCGGTCGCCGAGACCCCGCTTTTTCGCCGAGACCCCGGCTTGCAGACGTCTGCAGCCCGGGGTCTCGACGCTATCTGGGGGTCTCGGTGATCCGTCAGACCCCGAAGAGGGGCACGAGGTTCTCGTTCCACACGTCGACGCCGAGTTTGGCGATGAGCACGGTCACCACGATGAGGAACACCACGCGGATGAACGTTGTGCCGCGGGCGATCGCCATGCGGGAGCCGAGGTAGCTGCCGCCGATGTTGGCCCCGGCGAGGATGCCGCCCAGCAGCCACAGCACCGAGCCGTGCGGGATGAACAGCAGCAGCGCGCCCGCATTCGTGGCGAGGTTGACGATCTTCGCCTTGGCGCTGGCCTGCAAGAAGTCGTAGCCCATGAGCGCGACCAACGCGATCACCAGAAACGTGCCCGTTCCCGGCCCGATCAGACCGTCGTAGAACCCGATCACCAGGCCGGCGACGCCCGCCATGATGTAGTGCCGGTGGCCGTCGAAGCGCAGTTTGGTCGCGGCCCCCATCTCGGGTTTGAACGCCGTGAACAGCGCCACCGCGAGCAGCGCCACGACAATGATCGGTTTGAATGCGGCGGCGGGCAGCACGGTCGCCACCGCCGCGCCGCCGAACGACCCGACCAGTGCGATCAGCGCCATCGGGATCGCCGTGCGGATGTCGGGCTTCGCCCGGCGGTAGTACGTGACACTGCTCGTCGCGGTGCCGAAGACCGATGCCAGTTTGTTGGTCGCGAGCGCCTGCACGGGCGCGATTCCGGGGATCAGCAGCAGGGCGGGCAACTGCAGCAGGCCGCCACCGCCGACCACGGCATCCACCCACCCGGCCGCGAACGCGGCAAGGATGAGAAGGGCGAGCATTCCCCAGGTCAGCTGCTCGAGACCGAGGAATGCTCCGATGTCCATTCCGCCAGAATGCCAGACTGGGCAGATGCTCGATGCTCTCGAACTTCCGCTCTCCCTGGCCACGCGTGCCAGTGCGGTCACGCTGCGCCGCGCAGTGCCATCGGATGCCGCGGCGCTGATCGCCCTCCTCGCTGACGACCCGATCAGCGCGGCGCGCGGCGATGTGGCGGCAGCCGAAGACCGGCCGGTCTATGAGGCAGCGCTGCGCGGCATCCTGGATGACCCGATGAACGACCTGCTCGTCGCCGAGGCGGCGGGCGAGGTGATCGGCACGTTCCAGCTCACCCTCATCCCCGGCATGGCGCGCCGCGGCGCCCGACGGCTGCTCGTCGAGGCGGTGCGGGTGCGCAGCGACCAGCGGTCGAGCGGGCTCGGCTTGGCCATGATGCGTTGGGTCACCGATGTGGCCGCGCCGGCGCTGGATGCCGGGCTCGTGCAGCTCACCTCGGACGCCGCACGTGTCGACGCGCACCGCTTCTACGAGCGGCTCGGCTTCACCGGCTCGCACGTCGGGTTCAAGTACGCCGTCACCCTGCCCTGACCCTCTTCCCTGCGACGTCCTCTGGCGCTACCGTGAGCGCGGGGATCGATCCCCGGATATCCGAGAGAGAGGACGCCTGATGGCGGGCAAGTTCGAGCTGTACGAAGACAAGGGTGGCGACTGGCGTTTCCGGCTGAAGGCGGGCAACGGCGAGGTCATCGCGACCGGCCAGGGCTATGCCTCGAAGTCGGGTGCGCTGAACGGCATCGACTCGGTGCGCCGCAATGCCGCGGATGCCGAGGTCGTCGAAGTCGAGTCCTGACACCCCGTCTTAACGTCGAGACCCCCTGCTGCGGGT